>JBPYFQ010000010.1:0-39198 GCA_051985625.1 Solirubrobacteraceae bacterium | reverse complement strand
GACCGCCTCCTCGACCGGCATGTCGAGCACGTCCGCGATCGACTTGCCCTTGAAGCGGACGTCCAGCGTCTCCTTGTTGTAGCGCTTGCCATGGCACTGCTCGCACGGCACGTACACGTCCGGCAGGAAGTGCATCTCGATCTTGATCTGCCCATCGCCGCGGCAGACCTCACAACGGCCGCCCTTGACGTTGAACGAGAACCGACCGGGCTTGTACCCGCGCGCCCGAGCCTCCTGCGTCTTCGAGAACAGCTCCCGGATCTGGTCGAACAGCCCGATGTACGTCGCCGGGTTGGACCGCGGCGTCCGCCCGATCGGCGACTGGTCGACCGAGATGATCTTGTCCAACTGGTCGAGTCCGGTGATCCGCTTGTGGGCACCGGCCCGCTGTCGGCTGCGGTGCAGATGGTTGGAGACCGCCTTGAGCAGCACCTCGTTGACCAGCGTCGACTTGCCGGACCCGGAGACGCCGGTGACCGAGGACAGCACACCCAACGGGACCTGGACGTCGATCGAGCGCAGGTTGTTCTCGGCCGCCCCCTCGACCCCGATGTAGCCGCTCGGGGTGCGGCGCTTAGCCGGGACCTCGATCGTACGGGTGCCGGCCAGGAACTGGCCGGTGAGCGACTCGGCCACCCGCCCCACCTCGTCGGCGGTTCCCTCGGCCACGACATGTCCCCCGTGCTCGCCGGCCGCGGGGCCCATGTCGACGATGTGGTCGGCGGCCCGCATGGTTCCCTCGTCGTGCTCCACCACAAGCACCGTGTTGCCCAGGTTGCGCAGCCGCTGGAGGGTGTGGATCAGCTTGTCGTTGTCTCGCTGGTGGAGCCCGATCGACGGCTCGTCGAGGATGTACAGCACGCCGACCAGCGAGGATCCGATCTGAGTGGCCAGGCGGATCCGCTGGGCCTCCCCGCCTGACAGCGTGGCCGAGGCGCGGTCCATCGACAGGTAGCCGATCCCGACGTTCTCCAGGAACTGCAGGCGCTCCTCGATCTCCCGCAGCACGAGCCGGGCGATCCGCCGGTCATGCTCGGAGAATTCCTGGTCCCGCACCCACTGCAGCGCCCGCCGGGCCGGCAGCGCGGTGAACTCGTGGATGGCGGTCCCCTGGACGAGCACCGCCCGCGACTCCGGGCGGAGCCGGGCGCCCTTGCAGTCCGGGCACGGCCGCAGCGTCATGTACTCCTCGATCCGCTCCCGGGAATAGTCGGAGTCCGTCTCCCGGTAGCGGCGCTCGAGGCTGGGCACGATCCCCTCGAACTGCGTCGCATACGAGCGCCGCCGTCCGAACCGGTTGCGGTACGAGATCTGGACGCGCTCGCCGTTGGTGCCGTACAGGAAGAACTCCTGCGCCTCCCGGGGAAGGTCCTGCCAGGGCGTGTCCAGGTCCACGTCGTAGCGCTCGGCGATCGCCTGGGTCAGCTGGTCGTAGTAGTTCGACGCGCTGGCCGTCCACGGGGCGATCGCGCCCTCACCGATCGACAGCGTCGGATCCGGCACCACCAGATCGGGATCGATCTCCATCTGCGACCCGAGGCCGGTGCACCGCGGGCAGGCGCCGTGGGGAGCATTGAAGGAGAAGATCCGGGGCTCCAGCTCCACCAGGCTCGGCCCGTGGACCGGGCAGGCGAACCTCTCGGAGAACGTGAGGGTCTTGGACTCTTGGTCGACCAGTTCGATCTCGACCAGGCCGTCGGCCAGCGCGACGGCGGTCTCGATCGAGTCCGCCAGCCGCTTGCGGAGATCCGGCTTCATGACCAGCCGGTCGACGACGACCGCGATGTCGTGCTTGTACTTCTTGTCCAGCACGATCTCCTCGTCGAGGCGCCGCAGCTCGCCGTTGACCTTGACCCGGCCGAAGCCCTCGGCCCGGAGCTCCTCGAACTGCTTGGCGTACTCCCCCTTGCGCCCGCGCACAATCGGCGCCAGCACCATGAAGCGGGTCCCCTCGTCGAGCTCCATCACCTGGTCGATGATCTGCTCGGCCGACTGGCCGCTGATCGGCCGGCCGCACACGTGGCAGTGGGGATGGCCGACCCGCGCCCACAGCAGGCGCAGGTAGTCATAGATCTCGGTGACCGTGCCCACCGTCGACCGCGGATTGCGCGAGGTCGTCTTCTGGTCGATCGAGATCGCCGGCGACAGCCCTTCGATCGAATCGACGTCCGGCTTGTCCATCTGGCCGAGGAACTGCCGGGCGTAGGCCGACAGCGACTCCACGTACCGGCGCTGGCCCTCCGCGTAGATGGTGTCGAAGGCCAGCGACGACTTCCCGGACCCCGACAGACCGGTGATCACGGTCATCGAATCCCGCGGGATCGCGACCGTCACATTCTTGAGATTGTGCTCCCGGGCACCCGAGACGACGAGCTGATCCATTCCTGAATCGAGTCTAGTGGAGCGAACAGACGTTCCCATCGGATTCGCACGCGATCTGACCTACAGTTCGCGCTATGAGCGAGGAAGAGATCTCGCCGCGTCCCAACGCCCCCGGGCTGCGCGCCTCCGACCAGGACCGCGAGCAGCTCATCGCCGAGCTCAACGAGCACGCGGTGGCCGGCCGGCTCAGCACCGATGAGCTGGAGGAGCGCCTCCAGGCCGCCTACGCCGCGCGCACCACCGGAGAGCTCGACGCCCTCCGCCGCGACCTGCCGGTGACCAACCGCCAGATCGCCGCCAGCCACGCCCAGCGCCGCGCTCAGCTGACGCGGCGGCTCATCCAGCAGACCGGCGGCTCACTCGGGGCGTTCGTGCTGTGCACGGCGATCTGGCTCGTCTCCGGCGCCAGCGGCCAGTTCTGGCCGGTCTGGGTGCTGCTCGTCGTCGCGCTGACGCTGGTGCGCACCGGCTGGGCCCTGTACGGGCCCGCTCCCGACCTCGACGCCGTGGAGCGGCGCCTGGATGCCCAGAAGTCACACGACGCCAACCGGCACGAGCGGCGCCAGGAGCGCCACGAGCGCCGGCGGATCGACCGCGGCCGCTGAGCGCCGGCGGGTCAGCCCTCGACGCTGGCGTACACCTCGTCGAGCAGCCCGCCCGCGTCGGACAGCTGGAAGTTCTCCGACAAATAGCGCTCGGTCTCCTCCCGCGGGGTCCCGTTCAACGCCATGTTGAGCGCGATCAGGCGCGCGCCCTCGGCATCGTCGGTCCCCTCCGCCCCTTCGTGAGACGGCTCGCCGCCACCGCCGACCACCTCGGCGAACTCGACCGCCTCGGGGGCCAGCGCACCCGCACCCGCGGGCGCGTGCTCCGCCGCAGCCGGGGCCGCTGCCCCGGGCGGCGGGATGACGCCCTCACGAGCGCGGGCCAGGTCGCCCTCCAGTTGCTGGACGTCGGCCTGCAGGCGGCCGGTCCCGCTGCGCAGTGACTCCATCAGGACGCCGAACTCCTGCTGCATCGCCTCGAGGCGCTGCATCATCGCGTTGGTGGCCTCCGAGACCCGCTCCAGGTAGGTGCGGGCCTCCTCGGCGGCATGCTCGCGGGTGGCGTGCGCCTCCTGGTCGGCCCGCTCACGGATGGAGCGGGCGTCCTCGTCGGCCGAGCGGCTGATGTCGGCAGCGCTGTGCTCGGCGGCCTCGATGATGGCGTGTACCCGCTGGGCGGCCGAGGACGCAAGCGTGTCGGTCCGGGTCGCGGCACTGCGCTGGAACTCCTCCAGCTGCGTCGCCACCGCGCTCAGGTGCGCGTCGACCGCGGCCTGCTCGTAGCCCTGCTCGCCGACGGGGAAGTCCCGCTTCTCGATGCTCTGCCTATCCAGCGCCACGCCAATCCCTCCCTAGCTTTCAGATCGGTGAGCAGCCGCAGCGTAGCGGACGCTCGCTTCCATCACCCCCGGTTTATCGGACGCCGCGGCACAAACTGGAATGGCGCCGTCAGGCCCCGGCGGCCACCGCCTCGTCGAGCTCGCGCTTGAGGTCGCGGATCTCGTCGCGGAGCTTGGCCGCGTACTCGAACCGCAGGTCCTCGGCGGCGGCGAGCATCTCCTCCTCCAGCTCGACGATCGCCTTCTCGATCTCCTCCCGGGACATCGAGCCCGGCGCGCGCTGGCGCCGGCGGCGGGACTTCGGCACCTTGGAGTCGGCCATCAGGAACTCGGCGATGTCGGAGATCCCCTTGACGATCGTCTCCGGGGTGATCCCGTGCTCCTCGTTGTAGGCCCGCTGGATCGCCCGCCGGCGGTCGGTCTCCTCGATCGCGGCGCGCATCGCCGCGGTCTCCTTGTCGGCGTACATGAGGACCTTGCCCTCGACGTTCCGGGCCGCCCGGCCGATCGTCTGGATGAGCGAGGTCTCGCCGCGGAGGAAGCCCTCCTTGTCGGCGTCGAGGATGCCCACCAGCGACACCTCGGGCAGGTCGAGTCCCTCGCGCAGGAGGTTGACGCCGACGAGCACGTCGTACTCGCCGAGGCGCAGCTCCCGGATGATCTGGATCCGCTCCAGGGTGTCGATCTCGGAGTGCAGGTAGCGGACCCGGAACCCCATCTCCAGCAGGTAGTCGGTCAGGTCCTCGGACATCTTCTTGGTCAGCGTCGTCACCAAGGTCCGCTCGTCCCGGTCGACGCGGACGCGGATCTCGTTCATCAGGTCGTCGATCTGGTTGCGGGTCTCGCGCACCTCCACCTCCGGGTCGACGATCCCGGTCGGCCGCACGATCTGCTCCACGATCCGCGGCGAGTGCGAGCGCTCGTACTCCCCGGGGGTGGCCGAGACGAACACCATCTGAGGCGTGATCGACAGGAACTCGGCGAACGTCTGGGGCCGGTTATCGAGCGCGCTGGGGAGTCGGAAGCCGTAGTCGACCAGCGTCTGCTTGCGCGACCGGTCGCCTTCGTACATCCCGCCGATCTGGGGGACGGTCTGGTGGGACTCGTCGATGAAGCAGACGAAGTCGTCGGGGAAGTAGTCGAGCAGGCAGTAGGGGCGGTCGCCGGGACGGCGGCCGTCCAGGATCCGCGAGTAGTTCTCGATCCCGCTGCAGAACCCGACCTCGCGCAGCATCTCCATGTCGTACTGGGTGCGCTGGCGCAGCCGGTGGGACTCCAGCAGCTTGCCCTGCTGCTCCAGCTCGGTGCAGCGCTCGTTGAGCTCCCGGCCGATCTCGGCCACAGCGTCCTCGATCATGCCCTCGCGCACGTTGTAGTGCGATGCCGGCCAGATGGCGACGTGCTCCAGGTCGTCCTCGATCAGCTCGCCGGTCACCGGATCGAAGTGCTGCAGGTGCTCCACCTCATCGCCGAACAGGACGATCCGGTAGGCGCTCTCGGCGTAGGCGGGCCAGATCTCCAGCGTCTCTCCGCGCACCCGGAACGTCCCGCGGGACAGCGCCGTGTCGTTGCGGTTGTACTGGATCGAGACGAGCTTGCGCAGCAGCCGGTCACGGTCGATCATCTCGCCCTTGTTCAGGGTCTGGAGGTTCTCGTCGTAGACCTCGGGCGAGCCCAGGCCGAAGATGCACGAGACGCTGGCCACGATGACGACGTCGCGGCGGGCGAACAGTCCGGCGGTGGCGGCGTGGCGCAGGCGGTCGATCTCCTGGTTGATCGCCGAGTCCTTCTCGATGTACAGGTCCTTGGAGGGGACGTACGCCTCCGGCTGGTAGTAGTCGTAGTAGGAGACGAAGTACTCGACCGAGTTGCTGGGGAAGTACGTCCGGAACTCGTTGCACAACTGGGCGGCGAGCGTCTTGTTGTGGGCGATGATCAGCGAGGGCCGCTGGACGGCCTCGATCGTCGCCGCCATCGTCATCGTCTTGCCGGTGCCGGTGGCGCCGAGCAGCGTCTGGTACCGCTCGCCCTCCTCGATCCCCTGAGCCAGCGCCGTGACCGCCGCGGGCTGATCGGCGGTCGGCGAGAAGGCGCTGTCGAGCTGGAACTTGGGCATCTGGGGCGTCCTGACGGGACCCCTTAGCGTAGCGGGGGCAGCGGACGCAAACGGGTTGCGCATACGGCCGTGGCGCCGAGCCCCCGGCACCCCGGAGGCTAACCACGGGGCCTTCACAGCGGTCTGACGCTCACGGTTCAGCGGTTGACTTTGATCGTCGCTTTAGTTACTTTCGCCAGCCGGGACCGGGCATCGGTTGACGTTCGGCATAAGACGAAAGCTGGAATGGATGTTGGATCGCATCCTGCAGCGCGGTTGGCCCGGCGAGAAGATCGTTAGGGTCGCCCACAGCCGAAAGCCCGAACGCAACAAACGGCGTCCACGCGGAGGCTCCTCATGATCAACCGTTCTGCCGGCGCTCCAGGCCGGAGCCATTCCTGGCGAATCGGACGGCTCGTCGCCAGCCTAGCGGCCGTCATCGCGGCGTTAGCGGGGCTTGCGGCCTTCGCGTCGGCGCAGGTGGGGAACCACGAGCCAGCTTTACCCAACCCGGCACTCACCGCGAAATGCGGCAACCTGAGGATCATTCTCGTGCTCGACGAGTCGTCGTCGATCAGTGCCGCCGACGTGACGCGGACGCAAGACGCGGCCAGGGCCTTCGTCAGGGGACTGAACGGCACCGGGACGGAGTTGGCGATCGACGCGTTCGCGCTAAACGCGCGTCGGCTCATCGGTTACCACGAGGTCAACAACGTAAATACGCCGAGCTTCAATACAGCCATCAACACGCTCGCCGGGGCCGGCGTCAGCAGAGCGGGAACGAACTGGGACGCCGCGTTCCGGCAGGTGGAGACTCTCAACGCGTCAACGACGCACGCAGACCTAGTCGTGTTCATGACCGACGGCAATCCGAACACGTACGTAGGCGGCCCCGCCGCCAGTGAGACCCAAGCGGGTTGGGAGCGGTCGATTGGTCCCGCCGTCGCGTCCGCCAACCGCGTCAAGACGCAGGGATCGCGCATCTTCGCGCTCGGGGTGGGAGCGGCTCTGTCCTCGGCGGACAGCGTAGGGCGCCTCCAAGCCGTCTCGGGTACTAGCGAGTTCCCAACCCCCAATAACAACTTCTTCACCGCCGACTTCACGCTCAACCACGATTTCACTCAATTTGAGGCCGCTCTGAGCACGATCGTCTCCCGGCTGTGCGGGTCATCGCTGGAGATCACCAAGGAGGTGCAGGACCACAACGGAGATATCGTGGATGCGTCGGGGTGGAGTTTCACTGCGACGCTGGCCTCTCAAGGCCACCAGTGGCTGATTCCGGAGAGCTTCGGTTCTGAAGCCTCGGCGCACAACACCACTCTCGACAACGGCGTGGCTCCGTTTCACTGGACGCTCAATACCCCTGGGACGGCGGACCTGAGCGCGACCCACGAGACACCGAAGAATGGCTTCCACTTCATCAGTGCGCTTTGCTCCATTCACCACCCCGATGGCACGGTGACCGAACTCCCGGTCAACACGGAGCAGATTCCGGCGCTGTCGATCGCGACTGAGGGGTTCGCGACCTGCAACGTCTTCAACAAGGGTCCGGGTGCGCTCCTGACGGTCCGCAAGGTCCTGCAGCCGAGCTCTGACCCCGGACGCTTCGATCTGCTCGTCAACGGCCGCCCGCGGCTCGAGCGGGCTGGCAACGGCGACTCGACCGGACGGATTGTCCTCCCGCTCGGCACGCATACGGTCAGCGAGCGGGTCACCGCAGCGCAGTCGCACACGATCCACCTCAGCCACTACTCGATCAGCACCAGGTGCGTGAACAGCAGCAACGGTCACGTGGTCGCACACGGCACTGGAACGCACCCCGTCGCGGTGCACCTCGGACACGAGACCGACAACATCGTGTGCACGATCACGAATCACCGCACCGGGCCGCCGCCGCCGGGGGTGAAGCCCCCCGGGCCCCCGGTCATCCCATCCCCACCAGGTCCGGGGCCGCATCTGTCGGTCGTCAAGACGATGCCCCCGCGGGCGCGCGTGGCCGAGCTCGTGCCGATCACGGTCACCGTGCATAACCTCGGGCACGGGACGGCGCAGGGGGTCCAGCTGGCCGAGACTCGGCCGGCCGGCCTGCGGATCATTAGCGTGGCGAACCACGGCACCATCCAACACGGCGCCGCGATCTGGCACCTCGGGAACCTGGCGCCCGGAGCGTCCCGGACGGTCCACGCCACGGCGCGCGTGTTGCACCCGGGGGTGCACGTCGACACGGCGGTGGCGGTCGCCCTCAACGCCGACCCCGCGCTGTCAGGCGCGGCCGTTCACGCGGCACGCCGTCCGAGCCGTCCGCATCGGCCGCCTCCGCCTCCTCCGCGGTTCACGGGTTGACCTGATCCGATCGCCACCCGCCCCGGTAACCGGGAGCGGGTGGTGGTCGGCGAGCCATCGCAGTGAGGCCGGCGCCCCGCGTGGGATGCTCAGGCCCGGTGCGACAATTCTCAGACCCCCACCTCGCGGCCCCGGCGGTGCTCGTCCTGGGCTCGTCCGGAGCGGTGATCGTGGGCCACCGGTATCCGGGCCGACCCACCCGGCTCCTCTCCTGGGCCCTGGCCGCGCTGATCCTGGCGATCCAGCGGCGAGACCGGCGCTACCGCGGCCGGGCCCTGGCCTCCTAGTGATAGCCCAGCTGTGAGGCGTACGTGTGCCGGTAGTTCTGCCGGGCCTGGAGCACCCGCGCGACATAGTCGCGGGTCTCCGGGAAGGGGATGTCGGCGATCGTCAGCCGGTGTCCGTCGGCGCGGGCCTCCGCGATCCACTTGTCCACGTTGGCGTCGCCGCCGTTGTAGGCGGCCAGGGCCGCCACCTTGTTGCCGTGGAACTCGTTGAGCAGGTAGCGGATGTAGTAGCTCCCGTAGGCGATGTTCACCGCCGGCGTTGACAGGTCGGCCGTCCGGAACGTCGTGGCCCCCGACCGCCGGGCCAGGAACGTCGCCGTCTGGGGCATGAGCTGCATGAGCCCTTCGGCGCCGGCCGACGAGGTCCGCGGCAGGAACTTCGTCTCCGCGTAGATGACGCCGGCCACCAGCGCCGGGTCGAGGTTCTTCTCGGCCGCCTGCTGCCGGATGATCGACGCGTAGGAGAGCGGCAGGCTGAGATCGTTGTATGCGCGCTGGGCGAGCGGCATGAGCCGCACGATGCCGACGACGGCCAGCAGCCCGAGCGCGACGACGGCCACGGTCCGGCGGCGCCGGCGGGCAGCGGCCCGCCGCCGCGGGGACGGAGAGCCGCGAGGAGGCCGGCGACGCGCCGGCGCGGTGGCGGTGGGGGGGGTCACGCGCTCGGGTTCAGGATGTCAAGGATTGACGACAGCTTCGACACCAACTGGGCGACAGTACCGTCGTTGGCGACGGTGTACGTCGCACGGTGCGACTTTTCCTGCTGGCTGAGCTGACGCGCGGCGCGCTCGGACAGCGCCGCGTGACCGCGCGCGGAGGCCCGCTGGTGGCGGACGTCCTCGTCGGCGACGACCGCGATCGTGGCGTCGAAGCCGTGGTCGGATCCGGACTCGAACAGGAGCGGCACCTCCACCACGGCGGCTCGGGGCGCCGGGTTGGCCGCGTCGGCCTCCCGCCGGAAGGCGGCGATCCGCTCACCCACCCGCGGCCACAGGAGCTGCTCGAGCCACTGCCGGTCCTCGTCGGTGGCGAACGCCGCCCGGGCCAGTGCCGGGCGGTCGACGGCGGCGCCGGCCATCACGGCGTCGCCGAAGCGTTCGTGTACCGCATCTCGCACCTCGCCCGTCTCATACAGCTCGTGGACCACCCGGTCGGTCGACAGAGTCACCGCGCCCAGCTGCGCGAGCGCATCGAGCGCGGTGGACTTCCCGGCGCCGATCCCGCCCGTGAGCCCGACGAAGGGGACCACGCCGCCTGGCGACGGATCCTACGCCGAAGCTTCGCTGTCGACGCCCTCGGCGTCCGCGCCGTTGGTGCCGGCCTCGCCCGTCCCGGCGTCCGCCGCCGGAGCGTCGGTTCCGGCTTCGTCCGCCGTCGGATCGCGGTCGGCCGGCGCGGTCTCAGCCTCCGGGGCCGGCGGTGCGGCCTCGGCCTCGGGAGCCTCCGGGACCGGCGGTGCAGCCTCAGCCTCTGGAGCCTCCGGGGCCGGCGGAGCGACCGGCTCGGGCGCAGCGGACGGCGCGCCCTCGGCGTCGGTATCGGACCCACCCGCCGGCGGCATGTCGATCGGCTCCGGATCGGCCAGCCTGCTCTCGCTCCCGGCGAACACATCCTCGGACAGCCCCAGCTCGGGGACGTCGTCGTACGTGCTGCCGCCGGCGGGCGGCTCGATCGGGCGGACCGGCAGGACCTGGCCCTCGACGCGCTTGATCGACAGCGACAGCCGGCGGCGCTCGGAGTCGATCTCCAGGATTTTCACCCGCACCGGGTCGCCCGGCTGGATGATCTCCCGCGGGTTGTCGACATGGTGCTGGGCGAGCTCGGAGATGTGGACGAGGCCCTCGACGCCGTCGAGGATCTCTACGAAGGCGCCGAACGTCACGACCTTGGTGACCGTGCCCTCCAGCTCATCGCCGATGTTGTAGGTGTCCACGACCCGCTGCCACGGATCCTCCTGGGTCTGCTTGAGACCGAGCGAGATGCGCTGGCGCTGACGATCGATGTCGAGCACCTTGACCGAGACGGTGTCGCCGATGGACAGGATCTCGGAGGGATGGTTGACGTGCGACCAGGACAGCTCGGAGATGTGGATCAGGCCGTCGATGCCGTCGAGGTCGACGAACGCGCCGAAGTCGACGATGTTGGAGATCGTGCCCTCCACGATCTGGCCCGGCTGGAGGCGGTCGAGGATCCGCTCGCGGTCCTCCTTGCGCTGCTCCTCGAGCACGGCGCGCCGCGACAGAACCACGTTGTTGCGGCTGCGGTTGAGCTCGATCACCTTGCACTCGATCGCCTGCCCCATGTACTCGTCCAGGTTGGGGACGCGGCGGATGTCGACCAGCGAGGCGGGCAGGAAGCCGCGGACGCCCAGGTCGATGATCAGGCCGCCCTTGACGACCTCGATGACCGTGCCCTCGACGGGCTCGCCGGACTCGGCGGCGCCTTCGATGCGGCGCCAGGCCTTCTCGAAGCGGGCGCGCTTCTTGGACAGGATGAGGCGGCCGTCCTGGTCCTCCTTGGTGAGAACCAGCGCATCAACCTCCTCGCCGAGCGAGACCTCGTCGGCGGGGTCGACGGACTTGCGAATCGACAGCTCGCTGGACGGGATGACGCCCTCGGACTTGTATCCGATGTCGACGAGGACTTCGTCGTTGTCGATCCGGACGACGTGGCCGGTCACGACGTCACCCTCCGAGAAGGGGTGCAGCGTCGCATCGTAGTTGGGGACGATCTGACCGTCGATCTCGAGCAGGAGGCCGTTCGAGCCTTCGACGACCTTCGCTTGCGGTTGATCGGTGTCAGGCATCAAGGTTGTGGTGGAAGACATGGGTTCTCGGAGGATAGCCAACCACCGCCGCCCTATCATCGGCGCCTCCAATGCCGACACGTGCCACCAAGCGCGGTGCGGAGCGCACGCCGCTCCAGCGCGACTGCGATGTCCTGATCTGCGGGGCCAGTTTCGCAGGCCTGGCCGTGGCCCGGGAGCTGGCCGCCACCGGCGCCGACGTCCTGATCGTGGACCGGTATGAGATCGGCGAGCGCCAGACGTCGGCCTGCGGCATCCCCACCACCTGGCTGACCGCCATGGGGCTCCTGGACGCCCGCCAGCAGACGTTCGGCGAACTCGTGATCCACACGCCGCACGCCACCGTGCGCTACGACCTGCCGTGGACGTTCTCCACGTTCGACTACCGCACGCTGTGCGGGCTGCTCGCCGAGCAGGGCTCGTTCGCCTTCGAGACCGCCAAGGTGGAGCGCCGTGAGGGCGACGCGGTCGTCACCGACCGCGGCGTGATCCGAGCGCCTCTAATTGTGGACGCGCTGGGCTGGCGCCGCGTGCTGGGCAGCGGGGCGAACATCCAGCCCCCGGACGCGCTTCTGTCCCGGGGCCTGGAGGTCCATCCGCACGGCGGCGGACGCGACCTGGAGGTGTGGATCGACCGCCAATACGTCCCCGCCGGCTACGGCTGGAGCTTCCCGGCGGGCGACGAGGTGCGGATCGGCGTGGGATCCTTCGATCCCCGCTTCCACGTGCGCCAGCCGACGGTCCGCCTGGCCGAGGACCTCAACGCCGAGACCGTCCGCTACCAGGGCAACTGGATCCCCCACGCGCTGCGGCCGGGGACCGAGGACGGCGTCTTCTTCGCCGGCGACTCGGCCGGCCACTGCCTGCCCCTGACCGCCGAGGGAATCCGCACCGCGCTGTACTTCGGCCTGGCCTGCGGGCGAGAACTGGCCGGCGTGATCGCCGGATCGCAGAGCCGCGAGCAGGCGCTGGCCCGCTACCACCGGTTCTCCGCCAGCCACGCCATGCCGTTCCGGTGGATGCTGCGCGTTCAGCGCCTCGTCCCGCGGGTGGCGCCGCGGCTCCTGGCCCCCGGCCTGCGAGCGATGAGCGCCCAGCGCTTCGTCGACTGGTCGTTCAACCACTATCTGAACGTGGCCCATCCGTCGTTTGCGGCGGCCGGGGGGATGCCGGGCCGCGCGGCCGCGCGGGCGGCGCTGGCGGCCGCAGCGTAGATCCGGGCAGCGAAATCCGATGCCACGCCCGGACGGGCGGGGCGTACGATCGCGGCGACGTCAACCCCGTTTGAGGAGGGACCATCCATGTCGCAGCGCACCACCATCCGGACCGCCCGGCGCCTGGCCGCCCCGGCCGCCGTCGCCGCCGCGGTCGCCGCGTTCGCCGTCGTCGGCCCGGCGCTGGCCAGTTCCGACCACGGCCGGGCTCATGCCCGGGCCCACCACGCCGGCCGCGTCGTGCACGTCATTGAGCACGCCATCACCGACACCGAGCAACCGAGCGTCAGCGGCAAGGACGCCAACGGCAACATCCTGACCTTCAACAACCCGGTGTTCAACTTCCCGGCCAACCAGGTCCAGGTCGGCCACGACGAGGGGTTCTGCACCCGGGTCCAGGTCAAGCTCGGCATCTGGGAGTGCCTGTGGACGACGTTCCTCAAGGGCGGCCAGATCACCGTCCAGGGGCCGTACTACGACACCCGCAACAGCGTGCTGTCGATCACCGGCGGCACCGGCAAGTATGAGGGCGCGCGCGGGGAGATGACGCTCCTGTCGCGCAACGGCGGCAAGGAGTACGACTTCATCTTCCACCTGATGTAGGAACCGCTGGGTCGATCGGCGCCCCGCGGCCGCCCGCCACGGGCGGCGCGGGGCGCTGGATCCATCGCGCTGGTGCGGATAGGATCCGCCCGCGCCGGGGATTCACGAGCAAGGAGAGCGAAACGTGTCGCGCAGCCAGGTGACGTTCAGGCAGGTGCTGAGGTGGCTGATGCTCGGCATCCTGATCGCGGCCGCGGCCGTGCTGGCCTCCGGCAACCTGGTGGGCTGGTAGCGCGGGCTACTTGGCCGCGAGCCAGTTCTCGCCGATGCCGGCCTCGACGGCCAGCGGCGGGTCCAGCGGGTAGGCGGCGGCCATCTCCTGGACGGCGATCGCCTCGACGCGCTCCGCCTCCTCGGCCGGCCCCTCGAACAGCAGCTCGTCGTGGATCTGGAGGACGAGCCGCGAGGACAGGCCGGCCTCGGTCAGCGCCGCGTCCGCGCGGACCATGGCCATCTTCATGATGTCGGCGGCGGTGCCCTGGATGACCATGTTGACCGCGAAGCGCTCGCCCTGCTTACGGATGTCCCAGCGGCGCGACCGGAGCTCCGGGACCTGGCGGCGGCGGCCGAACAGAGTCGAGACGTATCCGTGCTCGGTTCCCTGCTCGATGGTCTCCTCGATGAACCGGCCCACCGCCGGGAACCCGGCCATGTAGCGCTGGATGAACTCGTCGGCCTCCTCCTGCGGGATGTCGAGCCGATCGGCCATCCCGTAGGCGGACAGGCCGTACACGATCCCGTAGTTGATCATCTTCGACTTCGAGCGCATGCCGGGGTCGATCTGGCTCGGCTCGACGCCGAACACGCGGCAGGCGGTGGCGGTGTGGACATCCTCGCCGCGGCGGAAGATCTCCTTCAAAGCCTCCTCCCCGGCAATGTGGGCCAGGATGCGCAGCTCGACCTGCGAGTAGTCGGCGGACACGAGCTGGTTGCCGGGCTCGGAGATGAAGCAGGCCCGGATCTCCCGGCCCAGCTCGGTGCGGATCGGGATGTTCTGCAGGTTGGGGTTGTTCGACGACAGGCGGCCGGTGGTGGCGGCGGTCTGGTTGAACGTCGTGTGGAGCCGGCTGCGTGAGTCGACCACCAGCGGCAGCGCGTCCAGGTAGGTCTGAGCCAGCTTGGTCAGCTCCCGCCAGCGCTCGATCTTGGGGATGATCTCGTGCTCCTCGCGGATCGCCTGCAGCACCCGGGCGTCGGTGGAGTAGCCGGTCTTGCCCCGGCGCCCACGGGACAACCCCAACTTGCCGAACAGGATCTCCTCCAGCTGCCGGGGGGAGCCCAGCGTGAACTCCTGCCCGGCCAGCTCGTAGATCTCCGATTCCAGGTCGAGGGCCTCGGCCTTGACCCGAGCGGAGATCTCCTTGATCCGATCGGTGTCGAGCTTGACGCCCTCGGTCTCCATGCCGCGGAGGATGCGGACGATCGGCAGCTCGACGTCGTTGAGCAGGTCGGTCAGGCCCCGGGACCGGAGCTGTTCGCGCTGCCAGGTGGCCAGCGCGTGGGCCAGGAGGGCGTCGGCTCCCGCCTCGTCGTCGACCCCGGCCGCCAGGCCGCGGTCCTCGCACAGCTCGCGGAACGGATAGGCGCGGGCGGCCGGCTCCAGCAGGTAGGCGGCCACCTCGGTGTCATGCACCAGATTCTCCGGCACCACGCCGAGCGACTTGGCGTTGTGGGCGATGACCGGGCGATCGCCGAGCGCCGCCACCAGGTCCTCCGGGCGGGGGGCGCTCCCGACGACCACCTCGGTGGTCGCATCTACGTAGACGCCGAACCGCCACTCGTTCTCGTTCTCCGCGAACAGCGCCCCCTCGGGGACCAGCGGCGGCCGCACGGCCACCGCCACCTCGGCCGGCGGCAACGCCGCGACGTCGCGCAGCGAGCCGGCACGCACCGTCGCGCTCAGCGTGTGCTCCGCCGATGGCGCCGGCGCGGCGGCGTCGGCTGAGCCGAGCGCCTCCTCGAGGCGGCGCAGCGGCTCGCGCAGCTCGAACTCGCGGAACACCTCGCGCAGCCTCGACCGGTCCGGCGGAGAGCTGACCAGCTCCCCGACGTCGATCCCGTTGAGCGGGATGTCGCGCTTGGCGGTGGCCAGGTGCTTGGAGATCCGCGCCGCGTCGGCGTGCTCGGTCAGGTTCTGCTTGCGCTTGGCCCCGCTGATCTCGTCGATGCTGTCCAGCACGTTCTCCAGCGAGCCGAACCGCTGGAGCAGCTCGGCGGCGGTCTTGTCGCCGATCCCGGGGACGCCGGGGATGTTGTCCGAGGTGTCCCCCTTGAGCCCGATGAAGTCCGGGACGAGCTCCGGCGGGATGCCGTAGCGGTCGATGACCCCCTGGCGGTCGTAGACCCGGGTGTCGGTGATCCCCCGCGACGTGGTCATGATCCGCACCTGCTCGTCGACCAGCTGGTAGGCGTCCCGGTCGCCGGTCACGACCATCACCTCGACCGGCGGGTCCTGCTCCTTGGCCAGCTCGGCCAGCGACGCGATCACGTCGTCGGCCTCGTAGCCCTCCACGGACAGGTTGCGGTAGCCGAACGCGCTGACCAGCGGCTCGAAGTGGGGCCACTGCTCGCGCAGGAGATCGGGACGGCTGGCCCGCTGGGCCTTGTACTCGGTGTAGACCTCCTTGCGCCCGGATGAGCCCGCGTCCCAGACCACCACGGTCGACTGCGGGCCGTAGTCGGTGAGGATCTTGACCAGCATCGAGGCGAACCCGAAGATGGCGTTCGTCGTGACCCCGGTGGAGGTCGCGATCGACTCGGGCAGGGCGAAGAACGCCCGGTAGGCCAGGCTGTTGCCGTCGATGAGGAAGAGCTCGTCCGCCATCCCCACTGAGGCTATCTGGCCCGCCGGGGGATTTGACCGGCTTATGATGCCTCCCCACCATGTCCGCCACCGGACCCACGCCGAGCGCTCAGTACAGCCTGACCGTCCGGGTCGAGATCGACCATCTGCCGGGAATGCTCGGCAAGGTGGCCAGCGCCATCGGCGAGGCCGGCGGCACGATCGGCGCCGTCGATCTCGTCCGGGTGGACGGACCGCACACGGTCCGCGACATCACCGTCGAGACGGCCGCCGCCGAGGACTGGCCGCGGGTGACCGCCGCCGTCGACGCGGTGCCCGGCGCCCGGGTGCTGGACAGCACCGACCGCACGTTCACGCTCCACATGGGCGGGAAGATCGAGGTGCACAACAAGCACCCGGTCAAGACCCGGGACGACCTCTCGATGGCCTACACGCCCGGCGTCGCCCGCGTCTGCGCCGCCATCCGCGACGATCCAGACAAGGCCTACCAGTACACGCTCAAGCGCAACGCGGTGGCCGTCGTGTCCGACGGGACCGCCGTCCTGGGCCTCGGCGACATCGGCCCCCGGGCGGCCATGCCGGTCATGGAGGGCAAGGCGATGCTGTTCAAGGAGTTCGCCGGCGTCGACGCGTTCCCCATCTGCCTGGACACTCGCGATCCCGACGAGATCGTCGCCATCGTCAAGGCCATCGCCCCCACGTTCGGCGGGATCAACCTGGAGGACATCTCGGCGCCCCGCTGCTTCGAGATCGAGCGGCGGCTGAAGGCCGAGCTTGACATCCCCGTCTTCCACGACGACCAGCACGGGACCGCGGTCGTCGTCCTGGCCGCGCTGCTCAACGCGCTGACGGTGACCGGGCAGCAGATCGGCGACATCCGCGTGGTGATCGTGGGGCTGGGCGCGGCCGGGATCGCCGTCGCGGACATCCTCACCGCCGCCGGGGTGCGCCACATCATCGGCTGCGACTCCCGGGGGGCCGTCCACACCGAGCGGGCCGACTACCTGGACGGCACCATGAGCGCGATCAAGCGCGACCTGGCTGAGCGCACCAACCCGGAGCGGCGCAGCGGAGCGCCGGCCGAGGTCATCGCCGGGACCGACCTGTTCATCGGCCTCAGCGGCGCCCGTGTCATCCCGGCGGAGGCCCTGGCCACGATGAACCCGGACCCGATCATCTTCGCGATGGCCAACCCGGACCCGGAGGTCTCGCCCGAGGAGGCGTTGCCGTACGCCCGGATCCTGGCCACCGGCCGCTCGGACTACCCGAACCAGATCAACAACGTCCTGTGCTTCCCCGGCATCTTCCGCGGCGCCCTCGACGTCCGCGCCGCCCAGATCACCGAGCCGATGAAGGTGGCCGCCGCCCGGGCGATCGCCGACACGGTTCCGGGCGATGAACTGAGCGAGGACTACATCATCCCTTCGGTGTTCAACCGGGAGGTGGCGCCGGCCGTGGCGGCGGCGGTGGCCGACGAGGCCCGGGACACGGGGATGGCCGAGGCCCCCTCCGAGGCCGGCTTCGCGGCGACCCAGCCCTGAAGGGCCTGGGAGACCTCCGCGCCCTAGGAGGCTGGGACGAGCGTCCCGCCCCGGACCCGGGCGAAGATGAACGGGGCGATCGTCGTGTCGCCGTTCACGATCGAGTACGTGCCGAGCACCGACGGGCGATCCTTGATGGAGCGGAAGTCCGAGACCACCGCCGCCCGGTCGTTGGCCGCTGTGCCGGCGTCCTTGAGCACGGCCAGTACGGCCTTCATCGCCTCGTAGCCGAAGATCGCCTGGGGCGCCGGGGCATGGCCGAACGCCGAGGCGAACTCGGCCTCGAACTGCTTGGCGCCCGGGGTCAGCGTCGCCGCCGTGAACCCCGGCGAGGAGACGTACAGGTTGTGCCGCGCCGCGGCGCTGAGCCCGGTCACGAACGAGGTGTCGTAGAGCGCCGAGGGCACGAACAGCTTGGCGGCGGGGCTGGCGTCGGCCGCCCGGCTGACCGCCGCCGCGGCCGGCGCGACGGAATTGCCGCCGTAGAAGACGGCGTCGGCGCCGGACGGGCTCGACTGCACGGTCAGCCCGTGGCCGGGCGCGTCGGCTCGCACCTCCTGCGCGATCGTGGCGCCGTACGGCTGCTGGTCGTCGTTGACATACAGCTTTGATAGATGGAGCGCCTGCATCTTGGCCACGATCGCCTGGGCCTCCTTGGCCGTGTTGGGGACCACGCGGGCGAACGTCTCGTGGTAGCTGGAGCCCGACGGGTAGTAGGTGCCGGGCGCGCCGGGGACCGCCGGCGTGGCCTGGGTCAGATAGGAGGCGGTGTCAGTGGGGCTGACCTGGAGGAGGTCGAGCTCGTTGGTGATCTGCACCGACACCTGTGAGGTCCCGGGCTCGGTCTCGCCCAGGTAGGCGATCGCCGACTGGTTCTGGACCGCCGTGCGCGGGTTGTCGGAGAGCTCGGCGCCGTTGAGCTTGACGAACGAGACCGTGAACTTGCCGACCTTGGCGCCGTTCTGCCGCCAGGCGAGCTGCTCGGCGTCGAGCACGTCCGTGGCGGCCTGCCCGGAGGCGGCCCCCGGTGCACGAGAGCCGTAGATCGTCAGCGTGCTGCCGGTGACCGAGACCGCGGAGTTGCCCGAGCTGCTGCAGCCGGCGACGGCGAACAGCCCCAGAACGGCGCAGACCGACAGCGCCCGCGGCCGGAGAAGGGCCAGGGCCCGCATCGTCGACAGCGTGAGGCTAGTCCCGCCGGCCGGGCAGGTGCGGGAGCAGATTGCGGATGCCGACGGCGAGCAGGACCATGCCGATGGCGAAGAAGATGGCGTCGAGGCCGCTGACGTTCAGCGCCCAGATGACGATCCAGATGCAGAGTCCAGCGGTGGCGGTGAGTACGAGGCCCATGCTGGCGCTAGATGCTAACCGAGCGGGCTTTCGGATAGCGCCGCGGCGAACCCGCCGACCAGCCGGCCGACCTCCCGCACCGGATCCTCGGACTCGCCGGCCGCCCGCACCAGCCGGGTGCCGACGATCACGCCCGCCGCGCCGGCGTCCGCCGCCGCCCGGGCCTGGTCCGGGGTCGAGATGCCAAAGCCGACCGCCACCGGCACCCGGGTGTGGGCGTCCGCCCGCGCCACGATGGTCTCCAGGCGCCCGTCGAGCTGGGCCCGTTCGCCCGTGGTGCCGGTCACCGAGACCGTGTAGACGAAGCCGCTGGCGCTCGCCCCGATTCGCTCCAGTCGCCCCACCGGCGTCGTGGGCGCCACCAGGGGGACGAACGCCAGCCCGCGGGCGGCGCAGGCGGTGCGGGCCTCGACGGCCTCCTCGAGCGGCAGATCCGGCACGATCAGCCCGCTCACGCCGTGGGCTACCAGCAGGTCGGCGAACCGCTCCAGCCCCCGCGTGAAGATCGGGTTGGCATAGCACATGAGCACCACCGGGACCTCCCGCGCCACGGCCTCCGCCACCTCCAGGACCCCCGTGACGGTGGCCCCGGCGCTCAGCGCCCGCGTCCCGGCGGCGTGGATGACCGGGCCGTCGGCGAGCGGGTCGGAGAACGGCACGCCGAGCTCGATCAGGTCCGCGCCGGCCCGGGCATAGGCCAGCCCGATATCGCGTGAAGTCTCCAGGTCCGGGAAGCCGCCCATCAGATACGGCATCAGCGCCGCGCGCCGGCCGCTGGCGCGGGCGCCGGCGAACGCCTCGGCGATCCGCTCCACCCCGGTGATGGCGTCCATCAGCCGTCTCCCAGCGCGGACAGGGCCTCGGCCAGGTCCTTGTCGCCCCGTCCGGACAAGCAGACGACGTCGAGCTCCGAGTCCGGGTGGGCCAGCACCCAGGCGAGCGCATGGGAGCTCTCCAGCGCCGGGATGATCCCCTCCAGCCGGGCGGTGGTGGCAAACGCGGCCACCGCCTCCTGGTCGGAGACCGCCACGTACCGGGCCCGGCCCTGGTCGCGCAGCCAGGCGTGCTCCGGGCCGCTGCCCGGGTAGTCGAGGCCGGCCGAGATGGAGTGCGCCTCCAGGATCTGCCCGTCCTCGTCCTGCATGATCGCCGAGTAGGCGCCGTGCAGCACGCCGGCCTGGCCCCCGACGGTGAGCGGCGCGCCGTGGCGGCCGGACTCGATCCCCTCGCCTGCCGCCTCGACGCCGATCAGCCGGACCTCGGCGTCGGCCACGAACGGGATGAACATCCCGATCGAGTTCGATCCCCCGCCTACGCAGGCCACGACCCGGTCGGGCAGACGGCCGGCGGCGGTCATGATCTGGGACCGGGCCTCGTCGCCGATGACGCGCTGCAGATCCCGGACCATCGACGGGTACGGCGCCGGGCCGACGCAGGAGCCGATGACGTAGTGCGTCGTGTCCACGTTCGTGACCCAGTCGCGAATGGCCGCCGACACGGCCTCCTTCAGGGTGCGGGCGCCGAGCTCGACCGGCTCGACCCGCGCGCCGAGCAGACCCATCCGCTCGACGTTGGGCTTCTGGCGGCGCATGTCCTCGGTGCCCATGTAGACGATGCACTCCAGGTCCAGGAGCGCGCACGCGGTGGCGGCAGCGACGCCGTGCTGGCCGGCGCCGGTCTCGGCGATGATCCGGCGCTTGCCCATCCGCCTGGCCAGCAGGGCCTGGCCGAGCGCGTTGTTGATCTTGTGGGCGCCGGTGTGGTTGAGGTCCTCGCGCTTGAGATAGACGGGGTGGCCGGCGGCATCGCTCAGCCGGCGGGCCAGGTACAGCGGCGACGGGCGGCCGACGTAGTCGCGCAGCAGGCCGCCTAGCTCGGCGGCGAAGTCCGGGTCCTCGCGGGCGGCCACCCAGGCCAGCTCCAGCTCGGACAGCGCCGGCATCAGGGTCTCGGGGACGTACTGGCCCCCGTACGGGCCGAAGCGATGCTCGACGACGCTCACGGCGCGGCCACCGGCGCGGTCGCCGCCACCGCGGCGGCGAACCGGCGCAGCTTGTCGTGATCCTTGCGGCCGGGGGCGCTCTCCGTGCCGCTGGCGACGTCGACGGCGTACGGCCGGACCGCGGCGATCGCCTCGCCGACGTTCTCGGCCGTCAGGCCGCCGGACAGGATGACCGGGACCTCCCGGCCGTGGGCCCGGGCCAGCTCCCAGGCGAACGTCTCGCCGGTACCTCCGGGCAGGCCCTCGATGTAGCTGTCCAGCAGGTGGAAGTCGGTGTGGAACGCCGCCAGCGCCTGGATGTCGGCGCCGCTGCGCACGCGCGCCGCCTTGATCACCCGGCATCCCGTCCGCCGGGCGGCCTCGGCGCAGAAGGACGGGCCCTCGTCGCCGTGCAACTGCACCATGGTCAGGCCGATCTCCTCGGCGGCGCGGGTCACCTGGTCCAGCCTGGGGTTGACGAACACCCCGGCGATCTGCACGTGACGGCGGTGCGCGGCGGCGATCTCGGCGGCGACGTCACGCCGACAGTGCCGCTTGGACCCGGACCACAGGTTGAGGCCGAGCGCCCACGCCCCGGCGGCGACCGCCGCCTCGGCGTCGGCGGGGTCGGTGATGCCGCAGAACTTGATCTTGGGGGCGGCGGCGGGATCCACGCCCCACATCGTACGAACGCGGTGGCCCCGATGTGTTTCGCTGCCGCGCCCGGAGCGTCGGTCAGCTGCCCGGCGCCGGAACCGTATGGCTGCCGAGCACGACCATGATGGTGTGGTGGCTGTGTCCCCGGCGGACCTGGAGATTCAGGCTCTGCCCAGGGCTCCGCGTGGAGACGAGCGCCAGCACCTCGTCGATCGCGTCGACGGCGATGTTGTCGACGCGTTCGATCCGGTCGCCCCGCTCCAGGCCGGCCAGCGCGGCCGGTCCCCGGGCGGCGACGTCGCCGACGACCGCGCCCGGGTGGGCGGCGTGTCCGGCCGAGATGCCGATATAGGCCAGGTGCAGCGCCCGGTGGTCGACCCTGGCCAGGGTCGAATCGGCGGTGTCGATCGGGATCGCGAACGACAGCGTCTGGGACGGGCCAGTGGTGGCCACCTGGGAGTCGATGCCCACCACCTGACCCGAGGCATCGAGCAGCGGGCCCCCGGAGTTGCCGGCATCGAGCGGCTGGTCGGTCTGGATGACGTTGTTGATCAACTGGCCGTCCGCGGCCTGGATCTGGTGCTGGAGCGCCGACACGATCCCGCTGCTCAGCGAGCGGTCGGCGCCGAACGGGTCGCCGATGGCCAGGATCGGGTCGCCGACCCGCACGGACGAGGAATCGCCGAGCGGCAGGGGCCGGATGCCGCCCAGCCCCGTCATGTCGATGCGCAGCACGGCCAGATCGTTGGCCGGGTCGACCGCGGTGACGGCGGCGGCGCGGCTGACGCCGTTCTCGAACCCGACCGTCACCCCGCCGGAGCGGGGGGCCCCGTTGATCAGGTGGAAGTCGGTCAGGATGTCGCCCTGGCCGTCGATCAGGAAGCCGGACCCGGACGGGGTGTCGCTCTGATCGCCGGGGGCGAAGCCGAACGGCGTGTCGGCCCGGTCGAGGACCCTGGCCCGCACCGACACGACGGCCGGCGTGGACCGGACGTAGATGGCGTGCGGGGTCAGGCGGCCGTGGGGACCGGCCGACGGCGACGTGGCCACCGGGGCCTCCTCCACGATCGTCTCGGTGCGCTGCTTGCCGGCCACGCCGATGAGCACGAACGCGCCGCCGACGATGACGCCGCCGATCACCGCCGAGATGAAGTGAGACTTGGCCAGACCGCCCATGCGAGGAGTCTGGCGTTATGACCTAACGGGAGCTAAAACGAGGCTTCGGTCAGTTCGCGGCAGGCGGCTCCCACGTCGCGGGAGCGCATGAGCGCCTCGCCGATCAGCACCGCGTCGACGCCGGCCTCGGCCAGCCGGTCCAGCTGAGACCGCGTGCGCCACCCGGATTCCGAGACCACGACTGTGCCCGGCGGCATGCCGGCCAGCAGCTGGAACGTCCGCTCGGTGTCCACGGCGAGCGTGGTCAGGTCCCGGTTGTTGACGCCGATGAGGGGCGCCGCCATCGCGGCCGCCACCTCCAGCTCCGGCTCGTCGTGGACCTCGACGAGCACGTCGAGCCCGAGCGACCCGGCCTGGGCGTGCAGCTCGGCCAGCTGCGACGGCTCCAGCGCCGCCACGATGAGCAGGATCGCGTCGGCGCCGCCCGCCAGCGCCTCGGTGACCTGGTAGGGGTCGACGACGAAGTCCTTGCGCAGGATCGGCAGCCGCGCCGCCTCCCGGGCCCGCTCCAGGTCGCCCAGCGAGCCACCGAAGCTCGCCTCCTCGGTCAGGACCGACAGGGCGGCCGCGCCGCCGCGCTCGTAGGCGGCGACGACGTCCTCCAACGCCAGATCCTCCCGGATGACGCCGGCCGACGGTGAGCTGCGCTTGTGCTCGGCGATGATCGACAGGCCGGGACGGCGCAAGGCGGCCGCGAACCCGCGCGGCGGGTCGGCCTGCGCGCGCTCCCGCGCCCGGCGCTCGAGCGCCTCCGGGGCGACCTCGGCCCGCCGGGCCGCGACCCGCCGGCGGGTCTCGGCCAGGATCGGGTCCAGGGCATTGCTCACGCCGCCGCGCCACCCAGCCGATGGGTCGCCGCCACGAACCGCTCCAGGGCGGCGGCCGCCGCGCCGGAGTCGACGGCCCGCTGGGCGGCCGCCACGCCGTCGGCGAGCGTCTCGGCCGCGCCGCCCGCATAAATGGCGGCGCCGCCGTTGAGCACGGCCAGGTCCCGGGCCGGGCCGGGCTCGCCGGCGAAGATCCGGCGGGCCGTCTCGGCGTTCTGACCCGGATCGCCGCCGGGGATCGTCTCGGGGCGCGACAGGGCCAATCCCACGTCATCGGGGGCGACGTCGTACTCGGCGATCCCCGCGCCCGTCACCTCGAACACGCGGGTGGGCGCCGAGATGCTCAGCTCGTCGAGCCCGTCGTGGCTGGAGACGAGCAGCGCGTGGTCGGTGCCGAGCAGCTCGAGCGCGCCGGCCATCTTCGGCAGGTAGGCGGCGTCGGAGACGCCGATCAGCTGCCGGGTGGCGCCCGCCGGATTGGTCAGCGGGCCGAGGAAGTTGAAGATGGTGCGCACGGCGAGCTCGCGGCGGACGGCGATGACGTAGCGGGTGGCCTGATGGTGGGCCGGCGCGAACATGAAGCCGAACCCCACCTCCTCGATGCAGGTGGCGACCGCCGCCGGGCTCAGGTCGATGCGCGCGCCGAGCGCTTCCAGCACGTCGGCCGAGCCCGACAGCCCGGTGGCCGACCGGTTGCCGTGCTTGGCCACCGTGCAGCCGGCGCCGGTGGCGATCAGCGCGGCGGTGGTGGAGACGTTGAACGTGCGCCGCCCGCCGCCCGTTCCGGCGGTATCGAGCAGGTTGTCGCGCCCGGCGGTGACGGTCGCCGCCAGCCGCCGCATCGTCCGGGCCAGCCCGGCCAGCTCGTCGACCGTCTCCCCTTTCGTCCGCAGCGCGATCAGGAACGCGGCGATCTGGATGTCCGAGGCGTTGCCGGACATCATCTCGGCCAGGACCGCCGCGGTCTCGTCGGACGTGAGGTCCTGGCCGCTCGCGAGCGCGTCGATCGAGCGCGTCAGCAGATCGGACGTGAGCCGGACCACTAGGCGGCGGTGGCGAGGAAGTTGGCCAGGAGCTCGCGCCCCTGCTCGGTGAGCACGGACTCGGGGTGGAACTGGACGCCCTCGGCGGGCAGCTCCCGGTGGCGGACGGCCATGATCACGTCGTCGGCCCGGGCGCTGCACTCCAGAACGTCGGGCAGCTCGGGCTGGGCGACGAGCGAGTGGTAGCGGCCCACCTCCAGCGGGGCCCGCAGCCCGCGGAAGATCGTTCGGCCGTCGTGGTCGATGGTGGTCGTCTTGCCGTGCACGGGATGGTGGGTGACGACCCGCCCGCCCCAGGCCTGGACGAGGGACTGGTGACCGAGGCAGACGCCGAGGGTGGGGATGTGAGCCTGCGGGAACCGGCGGACCGCCTCCAGCGAGATCCCCGCCTCGTCCGGCGTGCACGGGCCGGGCGAGACGATCACCCGGTCATAGCCGCGGACGAGCAGCGAGTCGACCGTCGCGTGATCGTTGCGGACCACCTCGATGTCGGGGGGTGGGTGGGACGACATCCCGACGTACTGGACGAGGTTGTAGGTGAAGCTGTCGTAGTTGTCGATGACGAGGACGCGCACGGCTGTCACAGCAAACGCTACGGGATCCGACCCACCCGGAGTCAAGGCCAGTCGGGCTGAGCCACGGCCAGCTCGATGGCCTGGAGCATGGCGCGCGCCTTGGCCTCCGATTCCCGGAACTCGTAGTCCGGCTTGGCGTCAGCCACGGTGCCTCCGCCGGCCTGGATGTGGGCCACGCCGTCCTTGATGACCGCGGTGCGGATGTGGATGCACGTGTCGAGCTCGCCGGTGTAGCTGGCCCAGCCGATGGCGCCGCCGTAGCCTCCGCGCTTGACCGGCTCCAGCTCGTCGATGATCTGCATCGCCCGGACCTTGGGCGCGCCGGACAGGGTGCCCGCCGGGAGCACCGAGCGCAGCGCCGCCAGAGCGTCGACGCCGGGCCGCAACCGGCCCACCACGCTGGAGACGATGTGCATGACGGTGCTGTAGTTCTCCACCGCCATGAAACTCTCGACCTCGACGGTGCCGTAGTCGCACACCCGTCCCAGGTCGTTGCGGCCGAGATCGACCAGCATCACGTGCTCGGCCCGCTCCTTCTCGTCGGCCAGCAGATCCCGCGCTATCTCCTGATCCTCCTCCGGAGTGGCGCCGCGCGGGCGCGTCCCGGCGATCGGCCGCGTCGCCACCCGCCGGCCGGCCACCGTGATGAGCGGCTCCGGGCTGGCCCCGGCGATCTCGAAGTCGCCGAAGTCCAGGAAGTACATGTACGGACTGGGATTGACCGTCCGCAGGCCCCGGTAGATCGAGAACGCGTCGACCGGGACCGGCGCCGACCACCGTTGGGAGGGCACCACCTGGAACGCGTCGCCGGCGAAGATGTACTCGATGATCCGGGCCACGTTGGCTTCGAAGCGCTCCCGGGTCATGTTCGACTGAAACCGAGGCGCGGCGCGGGTCGGCGCGGGGCGCTGGGACGGCATCGGGAGCGGCCGGGCCAGCCGCCAGCGCACCTCAGCGATCGTCTCCAGCGCCTGGCGGTAGGACGCCTCCAGGTCGTCGTCCGGGTAGACGTTGGCGACCACGGTGGTGGTCCGCTTGAGATGGTCGAACACGACGAGCGCGTCGGTCAGCATCAGGGCCAGGTCGGGCAGGCCGAGCGGGTCCGGGTTGGGCTCCCCCAGCGGCTCGACCGTGCGAACCAGGTCGTAGGCGAACATGCCCACCGCTCCGCCCGCGAACGGCGGCAGCGCGGCCAGCGCGGGCGCGCGGAACCGCCGCAGCTCCTCGCCGGCCAGCGCGTACGGATCGCCGGGGTCCCCCAGCGACCAGCGCAGGACCTTGCGGGGACGAAAGCCGATGAACGAGTAGCGGCCGACCCGCCCCTGCTCGGCCGACTCCAGCAGGAACGAGGGATGGGTGGGGTCGCGCAGCTTCAGGAACGCGGAGACGGGCGTCTGGCAGTCGTCGATGAACGTCTCGCACAGCGGGATCAGGTTGTGGTGGCGCGCCAGCTCGCGCACCTCCTGGAGCGACGGGGTCGGTCCCGGCCCCGGCCGCGCCCGCGTCTCAGCGCTGGCGACGGCCATCCAGCACCCGCTCGGCGTCGGCCAAAGTCAGGTCTCGCCCACGCAACAGGACGGTGAGGTGGTAGAGGACGTCGGCGGCCTCCTCGGCGACCCGCTCGTCGCTCTCCTCGCGCACCGCCCGGACCACCTCCTCGGCCTCCTCCTGCACCTTGGCGCCGGCCAGGGCCGGATCGTCCAGCAGGGTCACCGTGTACGAGCCGTCCGGCCGCGAGCCCGCCCGGGCGGCGATCGTCCGCTCCAGGCCGGGCAGGACCTCGCCAGGCGCCCGGGGCTCGAGGTCCCCGCGGTGAAAGCAGGTGCGCTCGCCGGTGTGGCAGGCCGGTCCGGCGGGCTCGACGAGCGCCAGCAGGGCGTCGGCGTCGCAGTCGAACCGGATCGCCCGGACGGGCATCGTATTGCCCGACGTCGCTCCCTTGTGCCACAGCTCCTGCCGGGACCGGCTGAAGAAGTGCATCTCCCCCGTGCGCCGGGTCAGCTCGAGCGCCTCGGCGTTCATGTAGGCGAGCATGAGGACCTCGGCGGTCCGCCAATCCTGCACGATGCACGGGACCAGGCCCCGCTCATCGAAAGCGACCTCCGCGTCTTCCACCGGCCAGATTCTAGGCGGCGACCAGCTCCCGGCGGCGCGACCACACCGCCAGCAGCTCTCCCATCTCCTCCGCGTCGACCGCCGGCGAGAACAGGTGCCCCTGGCCGCAGTCGCAGCCGAGGTCGCGCAGCCGCTCCAGCTGCGCCGGCTGCTCGATGCCCTCGGCGATCACCGGCAGCCCCAGGCTGTGGGCCATGGTCACCGTGCTGCGGACGATGACGCCGGCGGCGTCGTTGGGGTCGGCCAGCCCGGCCACGAACCCGCGGTCGATCTTCAGGGCGTCGACCGGGAGGCGGTGCAGGGCGGCCAGGGACGAGTAGCCGGTGCCGAAGTCGTCCAGGTGCAGGCCGACCCCCTCGGCGCAGACGTCGCCGAACACGCGCCGGGAGCGTTCGACGTCGGCGATCAGCGTGCTCTCGGTGATCTCCAGCCTGAGCGCACCGGCAGGCAGACCGGCGGACGCGAGCGCCGCCCGGACCTGGTCGCCCAGCCCGGGGTCGTCGAGCTGGCGGGCGGAGAGATTGACGCTCATGCACACCCCTTCGCCGACTACCCCGTCGCGCCGCCATCCGGCGAGCGTGCGCAGGGCGTCCCGGAGCACCTGACGGCCCAGGGCGCCGATCAGCCCGGTGTCCTCGGCGATCGGGATGAACTCGGCCGGCGGGACGGCCCCCTGGCCCTTGGGCCAGCGGGCGAGCGCCTCCATGCCGCAGATCGCCCCGGTGCTCAGGCTGACGATGGGCTGGTACTGGATCGCCACCCGGGCGCCGGCCACCATCCGGCGAAGCTCGCTCTCCCGGGCCAGCCGCCGGGCCGCCCGGCGGCGCATCCCGGCGTCGAAGACGGCGCTGCCGCCGCACCCACCGCGCTTGGCCGACCGCATGGCCATGTCGGCGTTGGCAATCAGCTCGGCCGGCTCCAGGCCCGGCTCGCCGAACGCGATGCCGATGCCGGCCGTGACGTACAGCTGATGGCCGTCGACGTCGATCGGCTGCTCGAGCGCCGCCTGCACGGCGTCGAGGGCGGCCACCGCGTCGGGCGGGCCGGCCACGCCCGGGACGAGCACGGCGAACTCGTCGGCCCCGAGGCGGGCGAGCGTGTCGCCGGGACGCACCGCAGCGCCCAGCCGGGCCGCAAACGCCACCAGCAGCCGGTCGCCGGCGTCGTGGCCCAGGCTGTCGTTGACGAGGTCGAACCGGTCGAGGTCGAGCAGCATGACGGCGCACCGTGCGGGCCGGTGCAGCAGCGCCAGCGTGACCCGGTCGATCAGGAGGTTGCGGTTGGGCAGCCCGGTGAGGGGGTCGTGCCGGGCGCCGTGGTGCAGGCGCCGCTCGGCCAGCCGTCGGTCGGTCACGTCCGATAGGGAGCCGGCCATCCGAACCGGCCGCCCGTCGGCGCGGCGGGTGGCCAGCCCGCGGACCGCTACCCACCGCCACGATCCGTCGGCGTGCCGGACCCGGTGCTCGGCCTGCAGCTGCGGGGTATGGCCGGCCAGGTGGTCGGCGACCGCCGCCCGGAGGCGGCGCAGATCGCCGGGGTGCACCCGGTCAAACCAGGCCGCCGGGGCATGGACGACCGCCGCGGCGGCGGCTTCCTGGCCGAGGATGTCGTGCCACCGGCGCGAGAACCGCACCGTGTCGCTGACCAGATCCCAGTCCCAGATGCCGTCGCTGGCGGCGCGAACCGCCAGCGCGTAGCCATCCTCCGGGCGGGTCGCTGTCTCGGCCCGTGCGTAGCCCTCCTCCGGCCGCGTCGTCGTTTCGGCCCGTGTCATCCATGCCTCCAGGTCGCTGTGGTGCGCCGTCCCGCGCGCCGGCGGATCGTGCGCTGGGCGGCCGTCGAGCCACACCGGTGCACGGGATCTGCGGTGGATGGAACCCGCGAACCTCCATCGAGGCCGGAGCCTGCACTCAATGTTGCGGAGCTATTCGATGCCGAGGCGGTCCAGGACGCGCTCGTCGGCCCGCCAATGGCGGCGCACCCGCACGGACAGCTCCAGGTGGACGCGGCTGCCCAGCTCGCGCTCGATCGCCCGCCGGGCGGCCACCCCGATCGACTTGATCATGCGGCCGCCGGCGCCGATCAGGATCCCCTTCTGGGACTCGGTCTCCGAGAGCACCACGGCCTGGATCCGGACCAGATCGGGCCGCGGGTGGGTGATCTCCTCCACCTCCACCTCGACCGCGTGGGGCACCTCCTCGCGCGTGCGCGCCAGCACCTGTTCGCGGACGAGCTCGGCCAGCATGACCGCGGGCGCCTGGTCGGAGTGCTGGGTCTGGTCGAAGTACAGCGGACCCTGGGGCAGCTGCGCCACCAGGTGGTCGACGAGCGACGGGACCCCGGCCCCGGTGCGCGCGCTGACCGGGAAGATCTCGCCGGCCACGTCGAGCGCCTCGGCATCGTTCAGGGTGGCCGCGATCCGGGCCTGCTCGGCCCGGTCTACCTTGTTGACCGCGATCGTCACCGGCACGGAGGCGCCGCGGAGCAGCTCGGCGATGAACCGGTCCCCGGGCCCGATGCCCTGCTGGGCGTTGACGACGAGCAGGCATCCGTCGGCATCGGCGAGCTCATGCTCGACGCGCTGCTGCATCCGCTCGGTGAGCGCGTCCTTGGGGCGCTGGACGCCCGGGAGGTCGACCAGGACGAGCTGCCAGTCCGGGCCGGTGGCGACCCCGCGGATGGCGCGACGGGTCGTCTGCGGCTTGTCGGACACGATCGCCACCTTGGCCCCCACGATGGCGTTGGCCAGCGTCGACTTGCCGACGTTGGGGCGCCCGGCGAGCGCGACGAAGCCGGACCGGGTGGCGGGCTGGGCGGAGGGGCGGGTCAACTGATCCATCGCATGAGCTCGGCCTGAAGCGCCAGCATCTCCCCGTCGTCCGTCTCGTGATCCATCCCGGTCAGGTGGAGGGCTCCGTGGACGACCGCCTCGCGCAGATCCTCGGTCTGGGGCGGGCAGATGACGATGTCGCCCAGCTCCCGGGGCCCGGCGCTCAGCCCGTCCTCGTCCACGCCGAACGAGAGCACGTCGGTGGGGGCGTCGATGCGGCGGTACTCCTGATTGAGCTCACGGATGCGCTCCTCGTCGACGAACTCAATCGCCACGTGGCCCTCCTCGATGCCGGCCGAGGAGAGCGCCAGCGCGCACAGCTCCTCCAGCTCCACCGCCGTCGGGGGCTGGCCCGGGTGGGTGGGGGCGGTTTCCACAACCTCGATGCCGATGACCTCGACGTCGAGCATGTGCCCTCCTCAGGCTCGTTTGCGGGGGCGCAGCTCCGGGGCGGACCGCTGAGCATGCTCATTGTAAGCGGCGACGATTCGCCGGACCAGCTTGTGGCGGACCACGTCCTCGTCGCCGAACCGGACGAAGTCGATCCCCTCCACGGTGTTCAGGATGTCCGAGACGACGATCAGACCCGAGTCCTGCTCCCGCGGCAGGTCGACCTGGGTGATGTCGCCGGTGACCACCATCTTGGAGTTGAAGCCGAGGCGGGTCAGGAACATCTTCATCTGCTCAGGCGTCGTGTTCTGGGCCTCGTCGAGGATGATGAAACTGTCGTTGAGCGATCTTCCCCGCATGAACGCCAGGGGGGCCACCTCAATCACGCCCTTCTCCAGGTACTGGGACACCCGTTCGGGGTCGAGCATGTCGTGCAGGGCGTCGAACAGCGGTCGCAGGTACGGGTCCACCTTGGCCATGAGATCGCCCGGGAGGAAGCCCAGGCGCTCGCCGGCCTCGACCGCGGGCCGGGTCAGGATGATCCGGTTGACCTCGCGCCGGCTCAGCGCGGCGGCGGCCAGCGCGACGGCCAGGAACGTCTTGCCGGTCCCGGCCGGGCCGATCCCGAAGGTGATCGTGTTGGCGCGGATCGAGTCGACGTAGCGCTTCTGGTTGACGGTCTTGGGGGCGACCTTCGTGGCCCGGTGGCGCCAGACGACGTCCTCCAGGATCTGCGAGGGCGACTCGTGGGCATCCAGCGCCCGGGCGACCGCCTCGACGGTCCCGGGCGCGATCTCGTGGCCTTGGACGATCAGATCGGACAGCTCCCGCACGACGGCCGCGGCGGCCTCGACGCCGGCGTCGTCGCCCTCCAGCGTGAGCATGTTGCCGCGCAGGAACACATCGCAGTCGAGGTGGCTCTCCAGCGTGCGCAGGACGACGTCCTGCGTCCCCGCCAGCTCGGCGGCCACGGCGTTGTCGAGCTCGATGGTGCGCTTTGCCACTAGCTGGCGAGCGCCTCCCGCACCCGCGCGGATGTGCGCTTGCCGTCGGCCCGGCCCTGCGAGGCGGCCATGACCGCCTTCATCACCTGGCCCATGTCCCGCGGGCTCGATGCGCCGGTCTCGGTGATCGCACCTCGGATCAGGGCATCCAGCTCGTCGTCGGAGAGCTCGGCCGGCAGATACCCGGCGATCAGCTCCGCCTCGGACTCCTCCTGGTCGGCGAGCTCCGGGCGGCCGCCCTCGCGGAACTGGGCGGCGGCGTCGAGACGGCGCTTGCGCTCCCGCCGCAGCACCGTGAGCTCGTCGTCGCCACCCTCCTTGGCCGCCTTCTGCAGCTCGGCCAGGACGAGCCGAAGCGCGCCCACACGCGTCTTCTCCCCCGCCTTCATGGCGGTCGTCATGTCGGTGCGAACCTGCTCGGCGACGGTCATCTCGTCTCCCTAGAGGATAGCCCCAGGGTGGGCGGACGGGCCGATGGGTCAGACCGCGACCGAGCCGGGCCGTGCGGTGGACCCGGGTGACGTTGCCGGCCGGGTGGTCGGCTGCGCCGGGACCCGCCCGGCGCAGCCGCCTCCCTCCGGCTCAGCTGCGATAGCCGCTCGCGACCGGGGGACCGTCGTACGCCTCGATCGGAGCGTCGTGCTGCGGTGTCCTCGGGACGGAACGCGGCGAGAGGAGAGAGGGCTCGACCGGAATACCAGCCCGAGGCTTGGGCCGCGGCGCGACCAGATCGAGGAGCAGGCCACCGAGAGTCACGCCGATCGCGAGTGGATTTGGCAACTGTTCACCTCCTTACGTCCTGGATTACACGTTCACGAGCGCCGCCAGGAAGGATCCGGGAACCGCCCCCACCCAGCATCGGCCCCGTGGACAAGATTCGCCGCCGCGGCGTTGTCCACGCGCGCGGCGCTACGCGCTCAGCGCCAGCGCCGCCCAATCGCCGTGGATCCGCCGGTCGCGCTCGCGCCGCCCGCGCCGGGCGTATGCCTCGGCCACCCGGTCGGCCTCGCCGGCCAGCAGTCCGCTCAGGATCAGCCGCGGCGCCAGCTCGCGCTGCGACTGCGCCCAGGCGATCAGCGGCGGGGCCAGGACGTTGGCGACCACCAGATCGGCCTCGGGAACCTGCTCGTGACCCAGGTCGAACTGCCGGATGGCGAGCGTGGCGCCGTTGCGGGCGGCGTTCTCGGCGGTGGCGGCGGTGGCCGCCGGGTCGTAGTCGAGCGCCAGGACCGGCTCCCAGCCGAGCTTGGCGGCGGCGATCGCCAGGACCCCGGAGCCGCATCCCAGGTCGATGACCGAGCCGCGCGGCCCGTCCCACTCGAGCAGGAGCTCAAGGCACAGCCGGGTGGTGGCGTGCGCGCCGGTGCCGAACGCCTGGCCGGGATCGATGACCACGTCGAGCGGCGTGTCGGCCGGCGGCTCCCACGGCGGGCGGACGGTCAGGCGCCCGGCGATGACCAGCGGCCGGTGGAAGCTGCGCCAGCGGTCGGCCCAGTCATCGGCGATCTCCTGCGTGCTGACGTCGACGAACGCACCGCCGGCCGCCGCCCGGAGGTCCGGCAACTCCGGGAGCTCGCCCGGCGCCCCGTAGACGGCGTACTCCACGATCTCCGGGCCGATGTCGACCTCTTCGACCCCGCTCGGCGCCAGCTCCAGCAGCTCGGCCAGCACCACCTCGGCCTGCCGGCGATGGACCCGAACCGCGAGGCGGATCACGCCGCTGGGCTACCCGTTGTGGTGGAACGCGCGCTTGAGCTTGCCCAGCACGCCGTCTTCGGTGGCCAGATTGTGCTCGGTCATGCTGTCGGCCAGTCGCTCCAGCAACTCGCGCTGCTCGCGCTTGAGGTGGCGCGGAATGACGACGTTGACGACGACGCGCAGGTCGCCGCGCCGGCGCCCCCGCAGCGCGGGCATGCCGCGTCCCCGCAGCACCAGCGTCTCGTTGGGCTGGATGCCGGCGGGCACGTCGAGCTCGGTCGTCCCGTCGAGCGTCGGCACGTCGACCTTCGTGCCGAGCGCCGCCAGCGGCGCCGCCACGTCGACGACGGTCACCAGATCATCGTTCTGGCGGATGAACCGCGGGTCCTCGCGGACGTGGATCTGGACGTACAGGTCGCCGGCCGGGCCACCGTGGTCGCCGGCGTGTCCGCGCCCGGTGATCCGGATGCGCTGGCCGTCGTCGATGCCGGCCGGCACGTCGACGGACACCTTGACGCGGTCGACCTGGCGGCCCCGCCCGCGGCATACGTGGCAAGGGGTCTGCGGCACCCGGCCCTCGCCGCCGCACACGTCACACGCGGTGGCACGAACCACCTGGCCGAACGGCGTGCGCGAGACGGCGCGCAGCTGGCCGGTGCCGCCGCACCGCTCACAGGCCTCGATCGGGGTCCCCGGCTCGGCGCCGTTGCCCCGGCAGTTCTCGCAACGCGTCACCGCGTCGTAGGCGACCTCCACCGCGGCGCCGCTGGCGGCCTGCTCCAGGCTGATCTCAGCGCCGGCCGCGATGTCGCCGCCCTGGACCGGGCCGCCGGGCTGTCCGCCCCCGCCGAAGATGTTCCCGAAGCCGCCGCCCGCGCCGCCGAAGAACGCCTCGAAGATGTCGGCCATGGAGCCGAAGCCCTCGAAGTTGGGGGAGTAGCCCCCGCTGCGCAGCCCCTCGTGGCCGTAGCGGTCATACGTGGCCCGGCGATCGGCGTCGGAGAGCACCTCGTAGGCCTCGGCCGCCTCCTTGAAGCGCTCCTCGGCGCCCGCCTCCTTGTTGACGTCCGGATGCAGCTCACGGGCCAGCCGGCGGAACGCCCGCTTGATCTCGGCCTCGTCGGCCGTGCGGGAGACCCCGAGGATCTCGTAGTAGTCGCGGGTGGCACTCATGTCAACGCTCGTCGTAGACGTCGGCAACGAACGAGGACAGCTGGGCGGCTGCCTCCCGGACGGTGCGGATGGCATGACCGTAGTCCATCCGCAGCGGGCCGATCACCGAGACGGCGCCGAGCGCGCGCTGGGGCAGCCCGTAGCTGGCGGCGACGAGGGCCAGCGAGCGCAGGGCCGGCACCTCGTTCTCGGCCCCGATCCGGACGGCGACGCTGTGGCCGGCGTTCAGCGCCGAGCGCAGGACGCCGAGCAGCGCCACCCGTCGCTCCAGCATCTCCATGAGCAGGTTGAGCTCGGAGACGTCGCCCACCCGGCTCAGCGTCAGCAGCTTGCCGGCCCCCTCGACGTACAGGGTGGCCTGCGCCGACTCCTCCAGGTCGGTGAACACGGGCGAGAGCGCGTCCAGGAACGCGCGCTCGGTCTGGCTCAGGCTGGGATCGTGCAGGCGCTGGTGAAGGATCCGCGCCCCCAGGCCGAGGCCGACCAGGCGCTCGTTCATGTAGCTGGCCGCCCAGTCGACCAGCCCGGTGTCGACCGGACGCGGAAACGTGAACAGGCGCTTGGTCACCCCGCCGGTGGAGGTGATGACGACGACCATCAGCACCTGGGGCTGGAGCCCCAGCACCTCGACGTGCCGGATGGTGGACGTCTCGATCGGCGGCGCGGTCACGATCGCCAGCAGGTTGGTGACCTGCGACAGCGCCTCGCTGGTCACCCGCATCGCCTCGTCGAGCTCGCGGCGGACCAGCGACAGCGACAGCCCGGGACCGCGCGGCTCGTCGGGCAGCAGGCGATCGACGAAGTAGCGGTAGCCGGCCTCGGTGGGCACGCGGCCGGCCGACGTGTGCGGATGGGCGAGCAGGCCGAGCTCCTCGAGGTTGGCCAGCTCGTGGCGGATCGTCGACGGACCCCAGTCCAGCGCGCCGCTGAGGGCCTTGCTGCCCACGGGCGCGCCCGCCTCCAGGTAGTCGGACACGAGGCGGCTGAGCACGAGCTCCTGACGTTGAGTCAGCATGACGAAGATTGTAGGTAGGCCGTCGGAGTCGCCCGCCGGGAGCGGCGGGATGTGCAACGAGGCCGCTAAAGGCGGATCTCGGCCTGGCCGTTGCGGATGACCCGCTTGCCGCCCTGCACCGCCTCGGAACCGACCAGCGCGCGCTCGGAGTCGACCTCGCGGACCCGGCCGGTGACGGTGATCTCCTGCTCCAGCATCCCCAGGCCCCGGAACTGGACCGACAGGCTGGCCAGCTTGTCCGGTCCGCCCAGCGCCTCGGTGTGGGCGCGGGCCACCTGCGCCATCGTCCACAGCCCGTGGAGGATGCGCCCGGGGAGACCGACCTGCTGGGCGAACTCTTCGTCGATGTGGATGGGGTTGAAGTCGCCCGACGCGCCCGCGTAGCGGACGGTCACGAACCGGTCCGGCGTGACCTTGAGCTCAAACTCGTCGCCGGTCTTCATGTCAGGCGCCTCGCACGATGTTGGTCCACACGCCAGTGCACACGACCTCGTCGCGCTGGTTGACCGACTCGGTCTCGAACACGTAGAACCCCTGGCCGGCGCGCTCGGTGATGTCCTTGACCACCGCTGTGGTGGTGATCTCGTCCCCGGCCACCACAAGCGGGCCCCAGCGGAACTCCTGGGACGCGTGGAGCAGCCGGGCGAAATCGATCCCCACCTCCGCATCGAACAGCGCCGGCGTCACCGCCGGGCTGGAGTACACGACGGCGAACATCGGCGGCGCCACCACATCGGCGAACCCGGCCTCCCGCGCCGCCAGGTGGTCGGTGTGCAGCGGGCTGTGCTCGCCGACGGCCGAGGCGTACTCGCGGATCTTCTCGCGCCCGACCGCGTACAGGACGGGCGTGAAGGTCTTGCCGATCGCGTCTGTCTTGACTGACATGCCGGGCCGCAGTCTAAGGAGGTCAGATGATGACCGGCACCGCGCCACCGTCGACCGACCAGGCCGCCCCGCTGACGTTGGAGGCCCGCTCGGAGCACAGGAACACGATCACGTCGGCGATCTCGTCCGGCCCGGCCAGGCGGCGGACCGGGAGCCCGGCCGCCATGCCCTCCAGGACCTCGTCGCGAGTGACGCCGCGGGCCTGGGCGGTCTGATCGGCCAGCCCGCCGGGCTCCAGCCACAGCTCGCCGGCGACGGGGCCGGGCGTCACCGCGTTGATCCGCACCCCGCGGGGGGCGTAATAGTCGGCGTAGGCGCGGGACAGCGACAGCTCGGCCGCCTTGGCCACCGAGTAGGAGACGTTGCGCTGGCCGGGCCGCTTGCCCGAGGAGGAGGAGACGTTGACCACCCTCCCCCAGCCCCGCTCGGCCATCTCCGGAGCCGCGGCCCGCATGAACCGCATCGGGGCCATGACGTTGATCTCCCAGTCGCTCTGCCAGTCCTCGTCGGTCAGCTCCTCCAGCGAGCGGGTGACGCTGCGGCTGGCGCCGTTGACGAGCACGTCGACGCTCCCGAACCGATCCCGGCAGGCCCGCATCGCCTCCTCGGCGGCGTGGGCGGTGGTGATGTCGAGCGCCACCCATGCGGCGCGGCCGGAGCCGGCCGCCGACAGCTCGCCGACGGCCTCGGTCAGGGCCTGCTCGGACCGCCCCACCAGCAGGACGTCGGCGCCCTCGGCCACCAGGCGCTCCGCCACCTGCCGTCCGATCCCGCGCGATCCGCCGGTGATGATGCAGGCGCGCCCGCGCAATCCGAGATCCATGGCGGCGATTCTTGCAGCCGCCGCGTCTTGCCAGCGACCCGGACGCACGGTAGCCTCGTGAGCGTGACCAAGGTGGGTTCTCTGAGGGCATCGGATGCGGACCGGGAGGCGATCGTTTCCCGGCTGCACAAGGCCGCCACCGAGGGCCGGATCGCCTCCGATGAGCTGGAGCAGCGGGTCGCGGCGGCGCTCAAGGCCCGGACGTACTCCGAGCTCGATGCGACGGTGGCCGACCTGCCCCGTCAGCCCTCCCGCCGCCCGGGCCGGGACGTCCGCCGGCGCCCGGCGGCCGGCTGGGCGCTGTCCGTCGTCAGGCAGTATCCGATCCTGCTGGTGTTCATCCTCCCGGTGATGGCGGTGACGGCGGCGATGATCATGGCGGCCACGATCATGTGGGCGGTGCTGATGGTGGTGGTGATGGTCCTGGGCGGCCGGCCGCGCGCGCCCCGGAGCCCCTGGATGTACACGCGCTGCTGCCGGGCATACCGGCCGCCGACGCGCCGCGCGCGCAGCTACTGGGCCTGAGGTTTACGCCGCGGGCCGGCGCACCCGCCACACGACCGCCTCCATGTGATACGGCGCGCCGGACAGGGTGCGGCGGTGGACGTAGTGGCGGCGGACGAGCTGTTCGGCGTCGACGCCGTCGCCCCACAGGTCGGCGGTGACCGGGTCGGCGTCCACCAGATCGACGTCGTGCAGATAGGCGACGAGCGCGTCGGGCGCCAGCAGCGACGTCAGGTCGGCCAGCGCCCGCGCCGGGACGGCGTGGTCCCCCACCGGCGCCACGCAGCTGAGCACGTTGGCCCGCAGGTCGCGGATGGCGGCCCGGTCGGCCTCGGACAGGGCGAGCAGGTCGAGCGTCTCGTAGGCGTCGTAGACGCCGGGGCGGTCGCGCAGCGCCGCCGTACGCGCTGCCGGGACGAGGTCGGAGCCGAGCACCGGATGCAGGCCGACCGCCACCAGCTCCTCGCCGGAGACGCCGTTGCCGGCGGCGACGTCGATGACCCGGACGCCCTCACGGTTCCAGCCGAGCTGATCGGTGGCGGCGGCGAGCAGCCCGGCCACCTCGGCCGGCGAGCGGCACTCCAGACGGCCCTGCACGATCTGCTCGTAGACGCCCGGCAGCGAGTACAGCTCGTCGTAGTCGTGCAGATGCAGTTCCTGGACGCGCCCGTCGGGGTGGCGCACCCGAATGCGCTCCTGGCCGATGACCGGGTCGTCCTCGTCGACCAGCTCGGCGATGAGACCGTCCCCACCCACCCCCACTAGCTCTTCTCCCCGAGCTCCAGGACAGCCAGGAACGCCTCCTGGGGCACCTCGATGCGGCCCACCTGCTTCATCCGCTGCTTGCCCTTCTTCTGCTGCTCGAGCAGCTTGCGCTTGCGGGTGATGTCGCCGCCGTAGCACTTGGCGATGACGTCCTTGCGGTAGGCCTTGATCGTCTCGCGGGCCACGATCCGCGAGCCTATCGCCGCCTGGATGGGGACGTCGTACTGCTGGCGGGGGATCTTCTCGCGGAGCTTCTCGGCCATCATCCGGCCGGCCGCCTGGGCCTTGGAGCGGTGGACGAGCATCGACAGGGCGTCGATGGGATCGCCGGCCAGCAGGATGTCGAGCTTGACCAGGTCGGAATCGCGCAGGCCGATCAGGTCATAGTCCAGCGAGGCGTAGCCGCGGGTGCGTGACTTGAGCTGGTCGAAGAAGTCGAGCACGATCTCGGCCAGCGGCAGGTCGTAGGTGAGCTGGACGCGTTCCGCCGACAGGTAGTGCATGCCGGCGTGCTCACCGCGCCGGTCCTGGCACAGCTCCATGATCTGGCCGACGAACTCCTTGGGGCTCAGGATGGAGGCGCGGATGAACGGCTCGCGCACCTCGGCCACCCGTCCCGGGTCGGGCATGTCGTTGGGGCTGTGCACGGGCACCACCTCCCCATCGGTGAGCGTCACCTCGTACTCGACGCTCGGCATCGTGGTCAGCAGCTCGAGGTCGTACTCGCGCTCCAGCCGCTCGCGGACGATGTCCATGTGGAGCAGGCCGAGAAACCCGCAGCGGAAGCCAAAGCCGAGCGCCTCGGAGGTCTCCGGCTCCCAGCTGAGCGCGGCGTCGTTCAGCGTCAGCTTCTCCAGCGCGTCGCGCAGGTCCGGGTAGTCGTCGGAGTCGATCGGGAACAGGCCGCAGAACACCATCGGCTTGACCTC
>JBPYFQ010000009.1:0-54439 GCA_051985625.1 Solirubrobacteraceae bacterium | reverse complement strand
CCGATCGTTATCACATTTTGATAAACGAGCCAGGGTTGGCCTCAACGGTTCCGCAGGATTGCCTGCTCAATGCCAATGCCGTTCCACCCCGGGGCCGACCTCCCACCAACCAGCCACCCGCCGCGGGGGATCGAGCGGGGAGCCCCCACCCCCACCTAAGCCGCCAGCGCCACCCCACTGATATCGGCCTCGTCGATGGCCAGCCCCACGGCGCCCAGTAGCGCCGAGTGATCCCCCAGGGTCGCCGCCACCACCCCCAGGTCGCGGCGCACGACCTCGATGGCCGACTGGGCCACCCCCTCGCGGACGGCGTCCACGAGCACGTCGCCGGCCAGGATCAGGTCGCCGCCGACGATGACCAGCTCCGGGTTGACCAGGTTGCAGATGCCGCCCGCGACGCGTCCGGCGGCGACGCCCGCCCGGTGGAATACCGAGCGGCACAGCGGGTCGCCGGCCCGGGCCAGCTGGATGGCGTCGTCGAGCGTCGTGCCCGGGCCGTGGACCGGGCGTACCTGGTCGAGCAGGTGGTGGGCGCCGGCCACCGTCTCCAGGCACCCGCGGTTCCCGCAGCGGCAGCGTGACCCGTCGGGCTCGACGGGGACGTGGCCGAGCTCGCCGGTCATCCCGCTGTGCCCCGTGAACAGCGAGCCGTCGAGCACGAGCCCGCCGCCGACGCCGGAGGACAGCATCAGGTACAGAACGTTGGCCGCGCCCCGGGCCGCCCCGGCGCGCACCTCGGCCAGGGCGCCGAGGTTGGCGTCGTTGCCGACGTGGGCGGGCACGTCCAGCCGCCGCTCCAGCTCGTAGCGCAGTGGGATCGAGCCCCAGCTGGTCATGATCCCGGCCGCGGCCAGGCTCCCGCTGTCGCGCAGGACCGGCGCCGAGATGGCGGCGCCGACCCCCACCAGGCGGCTGGCGGGCAGCCCCTGGCCGGCCAGCAGCTCGTGCACGCACTCCACCGCCACGTCGATCGCTCGCTCGGCGTGGTTGTCGACGTCGAGTTCGACCCGGCGCTCCGCCAGCACCGTGCCGGACAGGTCGGCGATCCCGACGCCCACCGCGTCATGGTCGAAGTCGATCCCGCCCACCGCGCCGATCGCCGGGTTGAGCGCCAGCAGCGTCGGCGGCCGTCCCGCCCGGCCCGTCTGGATCACCGGCGCGGGGCGCTCGTCGACCAGCCCCTGGGCCTGCAGCTCGCCGACCAGCTTCGACACGGTCGCCCGGGAGAGGGAGGTGGCCTGGACGAGGTCGACCCGGTTGGTCGGCCCGGCGCGGAACAGGTAGTCGAGCACGCGCAGCGCCGTCCGATCACGCGGGCGGGGTGGGCGCACCCGGTTCATCGCACCGCGCCGAATGGGCGCACCCGGGTCATCGCACCGCGCGGGGTGGGCGCATCCGGGTCATCGCACCGCGCCGAGTGGGCGCATCCGGCTCATCGCACCCCAAGGAGCACGTCGATCACAAGCTGGTCGAGCCGTTCGTTGTGGTAGCCGCGCTCGGCCAGCTCGTCCAGGTCGGCGGCCTCGGCCCTCAGCGCATCGGCCTCGTCCAGGCCTGAGCTCGACGCCTCGGCCAGATCCGGGACCGATGCGGCGGCCATCGCTTCCTGCACCTCGGGCAGCGAGTCGAAATGACGGGCCCGCTCGGCCAGGATCGTGTACGTGCGCATGCAGCCGCGGGCGAACTCCCATACCCCGTCCTCGTCCTCGGTGCGATACGGGTGGGCGTCGAAGTGACGGGGGCCGTCGTAGCCGGCGCGCTCCAGCAGCCGGACGAGGTGGAACGCCTCCTTGAGATCCTCGGCTCCGAACCGGAAGTCCTGGTCATAGCGGCCGATCCGCTGAGCGTTGAGGTCGATGTGGAACAGCTTGCCCGCCCACAGCGCCTGCCCCACGCCGTGCATGAACGACAGGCCGGCCATCGTCTCGTGGGCCATCTCCGGGTTGACGCCCACCATCTCGGGCCGGTCGAGCGTCGAAATGAAGTGCAGCGCATGGCCCACCGTCGGCAGGAACATGTCGCCCCGCGGCTCGTTGGGCTTGGGCTCGATGGCGAACCGCAGCCCGTAGCCCCGCTCGACCACGTAGCCGGCCAGGATGTTGATCGCCTCGCGGTAACGCTCCAGGGCATCGCGCGGGTCCTTGGCCACGCCGACCTCGGTCCCCTCGCGCCCGCCCCAGAACACGTAGACCTCCGCGCCCAGTTCGGCGCCCAGGTCGATCGACCGCATCGCCTTGCCGATCGCGGCGCGCCGGACGCGCCGGTCGTTGGACGTGAACGCTCCGTCCTTGAACGCCGGATGGGCGAACAGGTTCGTCGTCGCCATGCCGACGCCCAGCCCGCGCTCCTGGAGCGCCGCGGTGAACCGGGCCACGATCCGGTCGCGCTCGCTCACGGACACCCCGTACGGGACCAGGTCGTTGTCGTGCAGGCTGATCCCCCAGGCACCCAGGTCGGCCAGCCGGTGCACCGTCGCGACCGGGTCACGCCCCGGGCGGGTCGGCTCGCCGAACGGATCGCGCCCCGGATTGCCGACGGTCCACAGGCCGAAGGTGAAGCGGAATCCCGGATCGGATGCGTCGTGCCTTGTGGTCATGCACTCTTCCTCTGTCTCCGACTTTTGTCTAAGGTTAGACAGAATGAGGGAAGGGGAAGGCCGGGCCATCGGCATTGACGTCGGCACGTCGTCGGTCAAGGCCGTCGCCATCGACGCCGACGGAGCCGTCGTCGCCACCGCCGAGCGCCCCTATCCGACGTCGATGCCCCACCCCGGATGGTCCGAGCAGGATCCTGAGGACTGGTGGTCGGCCACCGAGGCCGTGCTTGACGAATTGGATGGCGGCCATGCCGCCGGGATCGGCCTGAGTGGGCAGATGCACGGCCTCGTCGCCCTCGGCGCCGACCACCGTCCCCTGCGACCGGCCATCCTGTGGAACGACGGGCGCAGCCAGCCCCAGGCGACCCGGATGGAGCAGGAGCTCGGCGTCGAGCACCTGGTCGAGCTGAGCGGCAACCGCGCGCTGGCCGGCTTCACCGCCCCCAAGCTGGCCTGGCTGGCCGACAACGAGCCGGCCGTCCACGACCGGATCGAGGCCGTCCTCCTGCCCAAGGACTACGTGCGCCTCAGGCTCACCGGCGAGCTCGCCACCGACGTGTCGGACGCGTCCGGCACCCTGCTGCTCGACGTCGCCAGTCGCTCGTGGAGCGATGAGCTGGCCACCGCGTTCGACGTCGACCCGGACTGGCTCCCCGCCGTGCACGAGTCGGCGGAGACGATCGGCCGAACGGCCGCGGGCGTCCCGGTGGCGGCGGGCGCCGGCGACCAGGCGGCCGGGGCGCTGGGCGTCGACGCGACCCGCGAGGACGGCCCGGCGTCGCTCGTGCTCGGCACCTCCGGCGTCATCTTCGCTGCGAGAGACGAGTTTGCCCGGGATCCCCAGGGGCGCCTGCACGCCTTCTGCCACGCGCTGCCCGACACCTGGCATGTGATGGGCGTCATCCTGTCGGCGGCGGGCGCGCTGGGCTGGCTGGCCGACGCGCTGGGCGGCCGGGACGAGATCCCCCGGCTGCTCGACGAAGCCGCCGAGTGGGAGCCGGGCGTGGAGGGCCTGACCTTTGCGCCGTACCTGTCGGGCGAGCGCACGCCGTATGCCGACAGCGACGTCCGGGCGGCGTTCGTGGGGCTGGGGCTGCGCCACAACCGCGGCGCGGTCGTCCGCGCGGTCCTGGAGGGCGTCGGCTACGCCCTGCGCGACGGCCTCGACCTGATCGCCGAGACCGGCCCGGCGCCCGCCATCGCCCGGGTCAGCGGCGGCGGCGCGCGGTCGGACCTGTGGCTGCGGATCCTGGCCAGCATCCTGGACGTGCCACTTGAGCGGACCGGCCCCGAGGCCGGCTCCGCCCTGGGCGCGGCGCTGCTGGGCGGGGTGTCCGGCGGGCTGTTCGCCAACGCCGCCGACGCGGCCCGCGCTGCGGTGGCGCCCGCCGAGGTGATCGAGCCCGACCCGGACTGGGTCAGGCGCTACCGCCACCATCGCGAGCGCTACCGCGCGCTCTATCCGGCGCTGACGGAGCTGCCGACATGAGCCGTGCCACGGCGACGCCGGCCGAGCCCACGACTGCTCAGGCGTCGCCGGCCGACTCGGCGGGTGCTGCGCTCGTGACCGAGCTGCGGCGGTGGAGCCGGCAGTTCGATCGCGGCGAGCTGCCCGGCGATGGCTACCCGCTCGGAGCCGGCGAGCGGTTCGCGGTGGAGCGGGCGGGCGTGCGCGCCGCCGGGCGCGGCGACGCGGCTGCGACCGGCGATCTCCACGCCACCGACCGCAGCGTGCGGGTGCTGGGCGTCCGCGGCCGGACCGTCCGCGCCTGGGCGTTCGACGACCTGGCCGACGTCAGCGTGCTCGGCAACTGGGGCGGGCTGGTGCTCGTCCACCCCGGCGGAGAGACCGAACTGGTGGTGACCGCCTCGCGCACCCCGCCGACCTGGCGGGACGCCGCCGGCTGGCTGAAGGTGGAGGGCGCGTTCGCGGCCGGCCAGGGGCGGCTGCAGCACTGGCTGAGCGACCTCAGCCGCCGGCTCGGCGCCTGACCCCACGGCCGACCGCCGGCCCCCCGCTCGTGTCTGTCACGCTGTGGCCATGACCGCCACCGACGTGCCCATCGTCGCCCGTCCGGCGCCGGAGGCGCTGGCGGCCGGGCGCCGGGCACTGGCCGACCTGCTGGGGGCCGACCGGATCGCCACCGGCGACGATGATCTGGCCCAGCACGCGCACGACGAGTCGTTTCACCCCGCGGCGCGGCCGGACATGGTCGTGTGGCCCCGCACGATCGAGGAGGCCGCCGCGATCGTCCGCGTCGCGGCCGGCCATCGCCTGCCCCTCGTCCCGTTCGGCGCCGGCACCTCGCTGGAGGGCCACGTCGCCGCCCTCGGCGGCGGCATCTGCGTCGACATGCGGGAGATGAACGCCATCGGCCGTCCGTCGATCGACGATCTCGACGTCGCCGTCGAGGCCGGGGCGACGCGACGCGCCCTCGACGCCCGGCTGCGCCCGGAAGGCGTGTTCTTCGCCGTCGACCCCGGGGCCGACGCCACCATCGGCGGGATGATCGCCACCGGCGCCTCCGGCACGATGACCGTGCGCTACGGGGCCATGCGGGAGAACGTGCTGGGGCTGACGGTCGTCGACGCCCACGGCGAGGTGGTGCGCACCCACTCGCGGGCGCGGAAATCGTCGGCCGGCTATGACCTCACCCGGCTGATGGTCGGCTCCGAGGGCACGCTCGGGCTGATCTGCGCCGCCACGCTCCGCGTACATCCCATCCCGGAGGCGACGGCGGCGGCCCAGTGCACCTTCCCCACGCTCGACGCCGCCGTGCGCTGCGTGGTGCGCGTCGCCCAGCATGCCATCCCGGTGGCGCGGATCGAACTGGCCGACGAGTTACTGATCGAGGCGATCAACCGTCACAACCAGATGTCGTTGACCGTGGCCCCGACGCTGTTCATCGAGTTTCACGGCGGCTCGGACGGCGATGTCGAGGCCCAGGCGCTGGAGACGGCCGAGATCGCCCGCGAGTACGGCGGCAGCGACTTCGCCTGGGCGTCGGACGAGGGCGAGCGCCGCCGGCTGTGGCACGCCCGCCACGGCGCAATGGAGGCGACCCGGGCGCTGCGGCCTGGCTGCGGCGTTCTGACCACCGACGTGTGCGTCCCCATCTCGGCGCTCGCCGACGGCATCACCGCCGCCCAGGCCGACATCGCCGAGCTGGGGCTGACCGCTTCGATCGTCGGCCACGTGGGGGACGGCAACTTCCACACCTGCGTCCTGCTCGACCCCGACGACCCCGCCGACATTGCCCGCGGCGAGGAGTTCCACTCCCGCCTGGTTCACCGCGCGCTCGCCGCCGACGGGACCTGCACCGGCGAGCACGGCGTCGGCTACGGCAAGGCCCGCTTCCTGGTGGAGGAGCACGGCCGCCCGGCGGTCGAGATGATGCGCGCCATCAAGCGGGCGCTCGATCCCGACGGGATCTTCAACCCGGGCAAGACTGCGTCGGCCGCCGTCTGACCACCCTCACAGGTGGAAGTGCGCCGCCCGGAACCCCCACGTCTGGGCGAGCCACTCGGGCACGAACGCGGTCACCGCCGCCTCGAGCTCGCTGCCCACCATGTCATCGATGACCCACCACGACACGGAGGCGTCCGCGTCCGGAGGCGAGCCCGTGACCGGCGGGTCGATGTAGACGCAGCCGAGCAGATCCGTCTCGTCGGCATTCAGCACGGCGTAGTTGAACGACTCGTTGGCCGCCATCTCCATCTCGTGGCGGGCCAGGTCGAGACGATCCTCCTCGACGGTCATCGTGGCCGGCGGCCACTCCCACATCTCGCCGTACATCTCCCACAGCCGCTCACGCGAACCCATCACCGCGGGGTAGTCGATGTCGACGTCGGCGGCGCGGATCTGTCGCAGGTGGTGGCCGGTGGGCAGCTCGGCGCGCTCCGGGGCGGCAAAGGTGGCGGTCAACCAGGGCATGGCGGACCAGGCTAACCGAGGACCAGGTCGACGTACCCGTCGGCGATCGTCTCCGGCGACAGCTCCCGGCGCGGCCGGTACCACTGGGCAGTGTGGTTGACCATCCCCAGCAGCGCCAGCAGGGCCAGCCGGGGGTCCGTCCGCAACGGCGCGCGCTCCAGCAGGCCGGCGATCAGCCGCTCAAACGCCTTGCGGCTGGAGCGAACGCCACGCCATTGCTCGCCGGACTCGATCAGGTGGCGCTCCTGCTGGAAGACGAGCATGTGGTCGCGGTGCGCGGCGACGTGGGCCACCCACAGCCGCACCACCGCCCGCAGCTGGTCCTCGGCCGGAGCGGACTCGTCCAGCAGATCGGTGGCCCGCTCCAGCAGCGGGTCCATGAGCTGATCGCAGATCGCCATCAGCAGCTGCTCCTTGGCGCCGAAGTAGTGGTACAGCGCGCCGGTGGCCAGTCCCATCGCCGCCGCCAGCTCCTGCATCGACGTGGTGTCGTAGCCGTGCCGGGCGAACGCCCGGGCCGCCTCGTAGACGACCTCCTGGCGGCGCCGGTCATAGCGCTCGCGCAGCGCCGGACGGGTGGGAGCTTCCGCCATGACCATGAGTCTAACCGAATGAGCATTCGAAGTTTGAACCCTCGTTCGTTATAGTTCGCCGGGCCATGGACTTTGCGCTTGACGACCAGACCGAGCTGCTCCAGCGGACGGTCCGCGACTTCGCCACCTCCGAGGTCGCCCCCGCCGCCGAGGAGCTCGACCGCACCCACTCCTTCCCCTACGAGATCGTGCGCCAGATGGCCGGGCTCGGCTGGATGGGGATCCCGTTCCCGGAGGAGGTGGGCGGCGCCGGCGGCACGAGCCTCCAGTACGCCATCGCCGTGGAGGAGCTGACCCGGATCGACTCCAGCGTCGCCATCACCCTGTGCGCCCACACCTCGCTCGGCACCCAGCCGATCTACCTGTTCGGCTCCGAGGACCAGCGCCAGGAGTGGCTGCCCCGCTTGTGCGCGGGCGAGATCCTGGGCGCGTTCGGGCTGACCGAGCCCGAGGCCGGCTCGGATGCCGGCAACACCCGCACCCGGGCGCGCCTGGACAACGGCGACTGGGTCATCGACGGCGCCAAGCAGTTCATCACCAACGCCGGCACCGAAATTTCAGGTGTGGTGTGCATCACCGCCCGGACCGGCGACGAGGAGATCTCCAACCTGATCGTGCCCAACGGCACCGCGGGCTACGAGGCGGGCGCGCCGTACCGCAAGATGGGCTGGAACGCCTCGGACACGCGTCCCCTGACCTTCACCGACTGCCGGGTGCCGGCCGAGAACCTGCTGGGGCACCGGGGCAAGGGCTTTCACCAGTTCCTCCGGGTGCTGGACATCGGCCGGATCGGCGTCGCCGCCATGGGCGTCGGCCTAGCCCAGGGCGCGCTGGACCAGGCGCTGGCCTACGCCAAGGAACGCCGCGCGTTCGGCAAGCCGATCTCCAAGTTCCAATCGATTCAGGCCAAGCTGGCCGACCTCGCCACCGAAATCGCCGCCGCCCGCCTGCTCACCTACCAGGCCGCCTGGCTCAAGGACCAGGGCAAGCCCTTCTCGCTCGTGGCCGCCCAGGCCAAGCTGAAGACGGGCCGCCTGGCCGTCCGAGCCACCGACGAGGCGGTCCAGATCCACGGCGGCTACGGCTACATCGAGGAGTACCCGGTGTGCCGTTTCTACCGCGACGCCAAGATCCTGACGATCGGCGAGGGCACCGACGAGGTCCAGCAGATGGTCATCGCCCGCGCGCTGGGAGCATGAGCACGCTCCCGGTCTCCGAGGCGCGGATCCGGGAGGTCGGCCCGCGCGACGGCTTCCAGAATGAGCCGGAGGTCATCCCCACCGAGACGAAGGTGACGCTGATCAACGGGCTGGCGCGGACTGGCCTGCAGCGGCTGGAGCTCACCAGCTTCGTCCGCCCCGACGTCATCCCCCAGCTGGCCGACGCCGCCGAGGTGCTGGAGGCGCTCGACATCCCGCCGTCGGTCAGCCGCTCGGTCCTCATCCCCAACGAGCGGGGCCTTGACCGCGCCCTGGAACTGCGCGACCGCTTCGACGAGATCAACGTGTTCCTGTCGGCGTCCGAGACCCACAACCGCAAGAACGTCAACCGCAGCATCGAGGAGTCGCTGGTCGGGCTGGAGCGGGTGCTGGTGCGCGGCCGGTCGGCCAGCCTGCGCTGTGAGGCGGTCATCAGCGTCGCGTTCGGCTGCCCCTACGAGGGGCCGGTGCCGGCGGATCGCGTGTTCGAGATCGCCGCCCGCCTGGCCGCCGCCGGAGCCCAGGAGATCGGCTTCGGCGACACGACGGGCATGGCCAATCCGGTGCAGGTGCGCGGATTCTTCGAGACCGCGCGCGAACGGCTGGGCGAGCTGGAGCTGACCGCGCACTTCCATAACACCCGCGGCCAGGGCCTGGCCAACGTCTACGCGGCCCTGGAGGCGGGGATCACCTCGTTCGAGTCGAGCTTCGGCGAGCTGGGCGGCTGTCCGGTCCCCGCCGGGGCGACCGGCAACATCGCCACCGAGGACCTGGTGTCGATGCTGCACGAGATGGGCGTCACGACGGGCATCGACCTGGCCGCGCTGCTGGAGTGCACGCGGATGGTCCAGCGGCACCTCGGGCGGCCGCTGGGCAGCCACACCCTGGTGGCCGGGCCGGTCGACTGGCATCGCTGAGGGTGAGCATGTTCGAAGCGGTCCTGATCGCGAACCGGGGCGAGATCGCCCGCCGCATCATCCGCACGCTGGACCGGCTCGGGATCCGCTCGGTGGCCATCTACGCGCCGGCCGACCGCCGTGCTCCCCACGTGCGCGAGGCCGACGAGGCGGTGGCCGTCGAGTCCTACCTCGATATCGAGGCGGTGATCGACGCCTGCCGGCGCAGCGGCGCCGCCGCGCTGCATCCCGGCTACGGCTTCCTGTCGGAGAACCCGGCCCTGTCCCGGGCGTGCGTGAACGCCGGGGTCGCGTTCATCGGCCCGCCGCCGGCGGCCAGCGAGTTGATGGGCGACAAGGTCCGAGCCAAGGAGGCGGCGGCGCGGGCCGGGGTGCCGACCGTGCCCAGCTACACCGAGGCTGAGGCCCGCTCGACGGCCACCTACCCGCTGCTCGTCAAGGCTGCCGCGGGCGGCGGCGGGCGCGGCATGCGGGTCGTTCAGCGCCCGGAGGACCTCGATGACGCCCTGGCCTCGGCGCGCCGCGAGGCCCAGGCCGGGTTCGGCGACGACCGCGTGTTCATCGAGCGGTTCCTGCCCCGGGCGCGCCACCTGGAGGTTCAGGTGATCGCCGACGGGCACGGCACGGTGCTCCACCTCGGCGAGCGCGAGTGTTCGCTCCAGCGCCGCCACCAGAAGGTGCTCGAGGAGACGCCCTCCCCGGTCGTCACGCCTCAGCTGCGCGCCGCGCTGGGTGCCGAGGCGGTTGCGCTGGCGTCCGCCGCCGGCTACGTCAACGCCGGCACGGTCGAGTTCATCGCCGACTTCGAGGATCCCGCCGAGCACTACTTCCTGGAGATGAACGCCCGTCTGCAGGTCGAGCATCCCGTGACCGAGCTGGTCACCGGCCTGGACCTGGTGGAGCTCCAGCTGCGCGTGGCGGCCGGCGAGCCACTCCCGCTGACCCAGGACGCGGTCCGCATGGACGGCCACGCGATCGAGGTCCGAATCAACGCCGAGGACGCCACGCGGGACTTCCTCCCCTCGGCAGGGCCGGTGCTCGCCTACCGGCGGCCGAGGGGCACGGGGGTCCGCGTCGACGACGCGATCGAGCTGGGCAGCCAGGTGGACACGTCGTTCGACTCGCTCCTGGGCAAGGTCATCGTCCACGCCGGCGACCGGGCGACGGCCCTCGCCCGGCTCGACCACGCGCTCGCCCGCACGGCCATCCTGGGGGTGACGACCACCACCGGGTATCTGCGCGCGCTGGCCGGCACCGACGAGGTGCGGGCCGGCCGGATGGACACCCGGCTGATCGAGCGGCTGCCCTCCCCCACCCCGCCGTTCACCGACGAGCAGGTGGCCCGGGCCGCCGCGCTGATCACGCTGGCCGAGCGCGACGAGCAGCGCTCAGACGATCCGTTTGACCGCGGCGACGGCTGGCGCCTGAGCGGCCGGCGCGGGGCCTCGTGGTGGCGACTGGCGGTGGGCGGGGGCGCCCCGGTCGAGCTGCGGCTGGAGGATTTTGAGCGCCGCGGGATGGCGCGCACCGGGCCCCACACGTGGGCGCTCGACGTCGACGGCGAGCGCCGCGAGTGGACGTACGCCCGGGACGGCGAGGTGACCTGGGTGGGCTGCGAGGGCCATGCCTGGCCGGTCCGGACCAGCGCGGTGAGCAGCGCCCAGGACGCGCAGGCCGACGGGGACCTGCGCGCGCCGATGCCCGGCCAGGTCCTGCTCATCCCCGCCGGGGCCGGCCACAAGGTACGCGCCGGCGACCCGGTCGTCGTGCTGGAGTCGATGAAGATGGAGCTTGTCCTGACCGCGCCGGTCGACGGAGAGGTGACCGAGCTGAGTGTCGCGGTCGGGGACACCGTGGCCGTCGATCAGCCGCTGGCCCGGGTGGAGGCGGCGTGATCCTGCGCTCCCATGTCAACCCGGGCTCGGACGAGTTCCGCGCCAACCTGGAAGCCAACCAGGCGCTGGCCGATGACCTGGCGGCGCAGCTGGAGCGCGTGGCGGCGGGAGGCGGCGAGCGGGCTCGCCAGCGCCACGTCGGCCGGGGCAAGCTGCTGCCGCGGGAGCGGGTCGACCGGCTGCTCGACCCCGGCGCGCCGTTCCTGGAGCTGTCTTCGCTGGCCGCCCACGGGCTCTATGACGACGAGGCCCCCGGGGCCGGGATCATCACCGGCATCGGCCGGGTGAGCGGACGCGAGTGCGTGATCGTGGGCAACGACGCCACGGTCAAGGGCGGCACGTACTACCCGATGACGGTCAAGAAGCACCTCCGCGCCCAGGAGGTGGCCCTGCAGAACCGTCTCCCGTGCATCTACCTCGTCGACTCCGGCGGGGCGTTCCTGCCCCGCCAGGACGAGGTGTTCCCCGACCGCGAGCATTTCGGCCGCATCTTCTTCAACCAGGCCAACATGTCGGCCGCCGGCATCGCCCAGATCGCCGCCGTGATGGGCTCGTGCACGGCCGGCGGCGCGTACGTGCCCGCCATGAGCGACGAGACGATCATCGTGCGCGGCCAGGGGACGATCTTCCTGGGCGGCCCGCCGCTGGTGAAGGCGGCCACCGGCGAGGAGGTGACCGCCGAGGAGCTGGGCGGCGGCGAGCTGCACTCGCGTCGGTCTGGCGTGACCGACCACCTGGCCGAGGACGACGCCCACGCGCTGCAGATCGTCCGCGACATCGTGGCCACGCTGGCGCCTCGTTCGGCCCCGGCCTGGGAGCGGGAGCCGGTCGAGGATCCAGTCGTCGACCCGGACCAGCTGCTGGGGGCGGTGTCGGCCGACGTGCGCCGGCCCTACGACGCCCGGGAGGTCATCGCCCGCATCGTCGACGGCTCGCGGTTCCACGAGTTCAAGGAGCTGTACGGCACGACGCTCGTCACCGGGCTGGCCCACATCCACGGCCACCCGGTCGGCATCCTGGCCAACAACGGGATCCTGTTCTCGGAGAGCGCCCTGAAGGGGGCGCACTTCATCGAGTTGTGCGACCAGCGCAAGATCCCCCTCGTGTTCCTCCAGAACATCACCGGCTTCATGGTCGGCCGCGACTACGAGGCCGGCGGCATCGCCAAGCACGGCGCCAAGATGGTCACCGCCGTGTCCACCGCGCGGGTGCCCAAGCTGACGGTCATCGTCGGCGGATCGTTCGGCGCCGGCAACTACGGCATGTGCGGCCGGGCCTACTCCCCCCGACTGCTGTGGATGTGGCCGGGGGCGCGGATCTCGGTGATGGGCGGCGAGCAGGCGGCCACGGTCATGACCGAGGTCGGCCAGCGGGACGCCGGCGCCCTGCTGCGCGAGCAGTACGAGCGTCAGGGCCACCCGTACTACGCGACCGCCCGCCTGTGGGATGACGGGGTGATCGACCCGCGGGACACCCGGGATGTCCTGGGGCTGGCGTTGTCGGCCGCCGCCAACGCGCCGCTGGACGACGTCCGCTACGGCGTGTTCAGAATGTAGGCATGCGCGTCTTGGTCACCCCTACAGCGACTCCAAGCTGTTCGACGTCGGGCTGGCGCTGGCGGCGGCCCGGCTGTGGCCGGACGTGTGCTCCAACGCGGTCGAGCCCGGCTGGGTGCCCACCAAGATGGGGGGTCCCGGCGCCACGGACGACCTGGCGCTGGGGGCCGACACCCAGGCCTGGCTGGCCGTCTCCGACGACCCGGAGGCCCAGGTGTCCGGGCGGGTCTTTCACCACCGGGGTTTGAGAGATCCGCATCCGGCGGCTGGACGGGCGGACCTGCAGGACGAGCTGTTGGCCGAGTGCCAACAGCTCACCGGCGTGGAGCTCGGCGGCTAACGGGACTGACAGTCCCGTTTCTCGCCGAGGTTGGGGTCAGGGGGTCGGTTCGGGGGCCGGTGGGGCGGTCAGGGCACCGGTTCCGCGGCCGGCTCCGGCGCGCCCTCGGCCGGCCGGGTGCGGGCCGCGCCCACCTCAAAGTCCTTGCTCCGGATCAGGACCAGCGTCAGCCCGGCCGAGACCAGCACGAGCAGGGCGCCGATCAGGAACACGTCGTTGAGCCCGGTCACGAAGCTGGCACGCACGGCGTGCACGGCGGCGCCGCGGGCCTGGGGCGGCAGCGCCGCCAGGGCGGCGCCGGTCCCGTTGCCCTGGGACACGGTGTGCGCCAGCGAGTGCGCGGCCTGAGCGCCCACGACATGGCCGGCCGTGAGCATCGACTCGATGTGGGTGCGGACGGTGTGGGAGAACAGTGACCCCAACCCCGCGATGCCGGTGGCGATGCCGATCTGGCGGAAGGTGGAGTTGATGCCGGAGGCCATGCCGGCCCGCTCCGGCCGGACGACGCCGATAGCGGTCGACGCCAGCGGCGGGTTGACCAATCCGGTGCCGGCGCCGGCGACGATGAAGCCGGGGATCAGGTGCGTCCAGCCGGAGTCCGGGACCAGGCCGCGCATGAGCAGCAGGCCGATGCCGACCAGCGCCAGGCCGGGGGCGATGAGGAACCGGATCGGCACGTGCGTGGTGAGCCGTCCGGACAGGAACGACGTGAGCAGGATGGCGCCGGAGAGCACCAGGAAGCGCAGGCCGGTCTGGAGCGCGGAGTAGCGCAGGATGTCCTGCATGTAAAGCGTCAGGTACAGAAACAGCGAGAACAGCCCCGCCGACAGCGAGAACGCGGCGATCAGACCGCCGTTGAACGTGGGCTTGCGAAACAGCTTGAGGTCGAACATGGCCCGGTCGCCCTGCTTCCACTCGCCGATCAGGAACGCGACCAGGAGCACGACCGTGGCGGCGAAGCAGACCTGGATGACCGTGTCCCCCCACCCCCGCGTCCCCACCTTGATCAGCGCGTAGATGAGCGCGCCGAGGGCCCCGCTGAACGTGACGAAGCCGAACAGGTCCGGCCGCGGCGCCCCGGGCTGGCGCGACTCCTCGACCCGCATCACGCACAGCACGATCGCCACCAGTCCGATCGGCACGTTGACGAGGAAGATCCACCGCCACGAGACCCCGGTGGTCAGGGCCCCGCCCACGACCGGTCCGACGGCAACGGCCACCCCGGTGATCGCGCCCCAGGCGCCGAACGCCACGCCCCGCTCTCGGCCCTGGAAAGCGTTGCCCAGCAGGGCCAGCGAGGTGGAGAACATGGCGGCCCCGCCGATGCCCTGGGCGCCTCGCGCCAGGTTGAGCCACAGCGGGCTCTGAGCCAGTCCGCACAGCAGGGAACTGGTGCTGAAGATGACCAGGCCGATCACGAACAGCCTCCGGCGGCCGAACAGGTCGGCCAGCGATCCGGTGGTCAGCAGCAGGGCGGCCAGGGTCAGCGCGTAGGCGTCGACCACCCATTGCAGGTCGCTGAAGTTCGCCTTCAGCGAGGACTGGATGTCCGGCAACGCGACGTTGACGATCGTGACGTCCAGCAGGAGCATGAACGTCCCGACGCAGACGGCGATCAGCGTCCACCACTTGCGTTCCAAAGCTTGGCTCCTCGGTCGACGGGGTATCCCTGCAGTGCAGCCCAAGGCTACTCGCCCCTCATTTCCGACTTTTCGACGGGCCAATCGCCTGTACGCCGGACTCCTCTGCCATGCACCCACTCATCGCCCACATCGCGACCGCCACCGTCGTTCCCAGCGGCCAGGGCCTCAAGCCGATCGGCGAACTGGGGCTCGCGTTCCTCCTCTCGTCCGTGATCGGACTGGAGCGCGAGTGGCGTCAGAAGTCGGCCGGCCTGCGGACCCACACCCTGGTGGGGGTCGGCGCCGCGCTGTTCATGCTCGTCAGCAAGTACGGCTTCGGCGACATGATCGGCCACGGCGTCAGCCTGGACCCGTCCCGGGTGGCGGCGCAGGTCGTCTCCGGTCTTGGCTTCATCGGCGGCGGGCTCATCTTCGTCCGCCGCGACGCGGTCCGGGGACTGACCACGGCGGCCATCGTGTGGACCACGGCGGCGATCGGCATGGCCTGCGGCGCGGGCCTGTGGGTTCTGGCGGTGTGCGCCACAGCGGCGCACTTCATCATCGTCGTCGGCTACCGCCGGCTCGCCCTGGCACTCCCCCGCTCCCGTCACATCAGCTTCGGCGTGCGCGTCACCTATGAGGACGGCCGGGGCATCCTGCGTGACGTCATGCGCCAGTGCACGGACTCCGGCTTCTCCATCGCCGAGGTCACGACCCACCGCCTCGACCAGAACGGCTACCACCGGCCGGCCGTCGCCGTCGATCTGTCGATCTGGGGCCAGCCGCATGTCGATCCGCTGGCCAGCCGGCTGGGCGACATGACCGGGGTGCTGGAGGTGTCGGCCCGGGACCTGGCTGAGGACCCGGAATAATCGCCTCAGAGCTCGTGGCGTCGCAGGGGGACCACCGGCAGGTCGCCGGGATCCAGCGACGGGGCGCACGCCCGGTGCTCGTCCTCCCCCAGCCGGGCGAAGCCGTCGGCGACACCCTGCAGGTAGTGGGCGTCGATCACCGCGGCGCCCACCGCCAGCCCGTGCCGCAGCCGTTCCCGACCCTCGGCGCTGCCCGCATAAGTCCACACGCGCACGTCGTCCGCGCTGTCCACCCGAACCCGCTCGGAGACGTCGAGCCGGTCGTAGTTACGCTCCCGCCGGTCAAGCTCGGCCAGGAGCAGGTCGTCGACGGGGACGCACAGCCCGTTGACCGCATCGTCCGCGCGGGCTGACGGCACGACGTCGAGGAACGCCACGAACACCTGCGGCCGGCGGCCACGGGCGTCGGTGTAGTACTTGTAGCCGAGCAGGTCGCGGCGATTGTCCATCGCCACCCCCCAGCCCCGGCGGAAGCCGAGCAGATCGGCCACGAATCCGTGCTCGCTCCACCCCCGCCCGGGAGTCCGCCCCGGGGGGCTCACCAGCGATCCGTACGCGAACACGAACTGCGCCGGACGCCCGTCGTCAGCCTCGAACTTTTGTCCAGTTGCTCTCAACCTTGGTAAATCAGGATCCGATGCGGTCCGCGACCGGCCCCGGTCACCCGGGGCATCTCTTTCCAAGGAGGGAATCAGATGAAGAAATTCTGGATGTATCGTGCGGCCTCCGCCGTGGCCGTCATCGCCGCGGTGGCCGTCGCCTCTGGAGCGGGTTACAAGTTCTAGCCCAGGCCCGGTGACGCGCGCGCCCCACCGGCCGGGAGTGGGGCGCGCCCGCCAACTGCGTCGTGGGGGTATCGATGCGCGACCGATCGAAAGTCAGGGTGTACTGCGAGGCTGTCTTTGCCTGCGCGTGCGCCGTCGTCGCGCTCATCGCCGGACCGGCGCCCCTGCAGTACATCGCGCACACGCCGTGGACGTTCGCCGTCCTGGCCGTGAGCGTGCTGCTCGGCGAGATGATGCCGATCAAGGTGGCCCGCCGGGGCAGCGAGGAGGAGCTGACCCTGTCGGCGTCGTTTGCGATGGCGCTCCTGCTGGCCGGCGGCCTGGTGCCGGCGATGATCGCCCAGGGAGTGGCGTCGGTCATCCAGGACCTCCACTCCGGCAAGCCGTGGTGGCGGATCCGGTTCAACCTGGGCCAGTACGCGCTGGCGATGGCGACGGCCGAGGTGGTGATGCGCTCGCTCTCGATCCACAGCCTCGACCGCGCTCACCCGTTCGCGACCGCCCAACTGCCGGCCATGATCCTCGGCATCGGCGCCTTCTTCGTCGTCAACGCCGGCGTCGTCGGCGTGGCGATCTCACTGCATCAGGGGACGCCGATCCGCCGCTATTTCCGGCTCAACCTGCCGTTCACGGTCATCACCGCGCTCGCCGTCCTGCTCGTGGCACCGATCGTTCTGGCCGCCGCCGCCTACTCGGCCGCCATCGTCCCGCTCTGCCTGGCGCCGATGGTGGCGATGTACAACACCGTCTCGCGCAGCGCGCGCAGCGACCACGCCGCCCGGCACGACCCGCTCACGGGCCTACCCAACCGGACCGCCTGCCACGAGGCGATCACGGCCGCGACCGAGGACGCGGGCGTCCCCGGCGCCGTGCTGCTCATGGACCTCGACCGGTTCAAGGACGTCAACGACACCCTCGGCCACCGGTACGGCGACCTGCTGCTGGTCCAGGTCGCCAACCGCTTCCAATCGGTCATCGGCCGCCACGGTCAGATCGCCCGGCTCGGCGGCGACGAGTTCGCCGTCGTCTGCTCGGGCGTCGACGCCGACGGGGCCCAGCAACTGGCCCGCACGATCGCCGACTGCCTGCGTCAGCCGTTCGATCTCGACGAGATGGTGGTCGACGTGCAGGCGAGCGTGGGGATCGCCCTGTTCCCGGAGCACGGCCACGGGGTCGAAACGCTGCTCCAGAAGGCCGACGTCGCGATGTACCGAGCCAAGGAGACCCGGCGGGACGTCGCGCTATACGACGAGCGGCACGACCATCACAGCCCGGCCAAGCTGGCGCTGACCGCGGAGCTGCGCACGGCGATGGGCAGCGAGGAGATCGTGCTCTTCTACCAGCCGGAGCTCGACCTCGTCACCCACGAGGTGGTCGCGGTCGAGGCCCTGGTCCGCTGGGACCACCCTCGGCTCGGCGTGCTTCCACCCAGCTCGTTCGTCCGGATGGCCGAGGCGACCAACCTGATCAAGCCGCTCACCCAACACGTGATGCAGATCGCCCTGCTCCAGCTGGCCGACTGGCAGGCGATGGGACTTGATTTGTCAGTGGCGGTCAACATCTCGCCACAGGTCCTCGTCGACCAGAGCTTCACCGAGCAGGTCGTGGCGGCGCTCGACGCGGCCGCCGTGCCACCGGACCGGCTCAAGCTGGAGGTGACCGAGAGCGCGCTCATGTCTGACCCGGCGACGGCCCGCACGGTCCTGCGCCAGCTCGACTCGCTCGGCGTCGAGATCTCCATCGACGATTTCGGCACCGGCTACTCCTCGCTGGCCTATCTGGCCGACCTGCCCGTCTCCGAGGTCAAAATCGACCGCTCGTTCGTCACCCGGATGGGCACCGGGTCCAGCGGGCAGATCATCGTCAACTCGACGATCGATCTCGCCCACCACCTGGGGCTCCGCGCCGTCGCCGAGGGGGTTGAGGACTGGTCGCTGTTGCCGGCCCTGGAGAAGCTGGGCTGCGACGCCGCCCAGGGCTTCGCCATCAGCCATCCCCTGGAGGCGCTGCACGCGACCCGCTGGCTCCTGGAATCGCCGACGGTGCCCGGGCTGGAGCCCGCCCTGGGACGAGCCGCATGATCCTGATCGCGCTGGCCGGCCTCTGCCTGCTCACCGTTCCGGTGGCCGGAGGCCACCTGCGCCGGCTCGCCGACCTCCGCCTTCGCGCCAGGTGGCTGCCACTGGTCGCGCTCGCCGCCCAGGTGGTCATCACCGTCCTGGCCCCCGGCGGGGCCCCGACACTGCACCGCGCGGTCCACCTGGCGACCTACGTCGTTCTGGGCGCCTTTCTGTGGTTCAACCGGCGGCTGCCCGGGGTGCGGATCGTCGGCGCCGGGGCGCTGAGCAACGCGCTGGCCATCGCCGTCAACCGCGGCGTCATGCCCGCCTCGGCCTGGGCCGAGCGGGTCGCCGGGCTCCACGTCCGCGCGGGCTTTGACAACTCGGCCCATCTCGCCCACCCGCTGCTGCCCTGGCTGGGCGACGCCATTCCGTGGCCGGGGCCGCTGCCCAACGTCCTCAGCGCCGGCGACTGCCTGATCTACGCCGGCGTCCTGGTGCTCGTCCACCGCGTCTGCGCCCGGCCGGCACCGGCTATGGCTGGTCCGGCCGCGTCACCCGCGGCGGCGGCTCCCCCTCCTGGGTGATCGCCTTGCCTGGGGCGTCCGGCCGATTGAGCGCCGGATCGGCGATGGCGGCACCGGCCAGGGCGCGCAGCGACGCGTCGAACCGGTCCACCGTTCTCTTGGCCGCCGCCCCGGGACCCGTGCGCTGTCCGGGGAGCAGCCCGGCGACCGCGTCGAACGGCCGGCGGAGCAGCCGCAGGTAGGCGTCAAGGGCCGAGGTGGTCATGCGTGTCATTGGTCCGCACTCCTTTCCGGGCCCCCTCCTCGCCGGAGCCCGAGATGCGGCTACCCGCTGAGCCGAGCTTGATACCGAGCGGGCGGATCGCCGTGTCCCGTCATACATGAGACTTGTCTCATGAGATCGCCCCCGCACGGCTCCCGCGCAGGCTCACCCGAACGCCGCGCGTGGAGAAATGCATTACTGACTTGTGAAATGGTCTACCGTTGAGTCCATGGGCGACCATGACATGAACGGCGTCCAGACAATCGGGCTCCTGGAAGTGGAGCCGGAGCTGCGCGCCTACCTGGGGCCGGACGAGCGCCAGGTGGTGGCTCGGGTGTCGATCCCGGTGCAGCGGTTTTCCGGCCGGTCGCTCGAGATCGACGCGGTGCTCCAGGAGGCCGGCGCGTTTGGCGCCGTCATCCTCGACGGCGTCCTGCTGCACCGCCTGTCGATCGGCGATCAGCCGGCGCTCCGCCTGCTCGGGCCCGGCGACATGCTGTCGCGGTCCGGCGCCGCCCGGACCGCCCTGCTCGGCCAGTCCGGGTATCGCACCACCGGCCCGCTGCGCCTGGCGATGTTCGACGACCGTTTCCTGCTAGCGGCGCGGCGCTTTCCGCGGCTGTTCGCCGGGCTTCAGATCAGGCAGGGCGAGCAGCATCAGCGACTGGCCGCGCAGCTCGTCATCTGCCAGTTGCCCCGCGTCGAGGACCGCCTGCTGGCGCTGATGTGGCTGCTGGCCGAGACCTGGGGTCGCGTCACCGCCAGCGGCACCGTCCTGCCGATTGCGCTCACCCACGATGCGCTCGGCGAGCTGATCGGCGCCCGTCGGCCGACGGTGACGCTGGCGCTCAAGGAACTGGCTGAGCGCGGTTCGCTGTTCCGGCAGGACGGCGAGTGGCTCCTGCTGGAGCCACCGCCTCAGGCCCAAGCCCCGGGCCCCGCCCGGGCCGAGCCAACGCTTGTTCAGCCGATTCACACCCGGTGGGGCGAGGTGGTCGGCGACGATGAGGGCCAACTCGTCCTACCGGATGAGGATCGTGCGGCGTCCGCGCGCCAGGAGCTGTCGTTGGTGGTGTCAACGCTGCACGACACCCACGTGTCCAGCACTCAGGAGGTCCGGTCCCGGCTGGAGAATGCCCGCCGAACCCGGGAGCAGACGCGGTTGTTGCGAGAGCAGATCACCCGCCGGCGGGGCCTGCTCAAGATACAGCCGCCGCCGCCTGCTCGCTCACCGGCTCCATGAGCAGGATGACCCCGGAGATGTTCCCGTCGTCGCTCCCGTGCAGCGGCATGCACACCACGCGGCACCGAAACGCCTTGCCTCGCCGGTTGACGGCGTCCAGCACCAGCTCTTCGCGCTGAGACTCACCGTTCAGGCAGGCGCGCAGCGGGGCCTTGAGCTGGTCAACCGGGAGCCCGATCTCCAGCGCAAACAGGTGCTGGTCGGCGGCCTCCTCCGGTGACACGCCCCACAGCTCGCGCGCCTGGCCGTTCCAGATCTGGACGTACTGCCGGCGATCCAGGACGGCCACGGCCAGGCCGATCGTGGTCAGGATCGTCTCCAGGAACGAGTTCATCTCGTTGAGCTCCAGCGTCCGGTGGCGGAGCTCGTCGTTCATCGTCTCCAGTTCCTCGTTGGCGGACTGGAGCTCCTCGTTCATCGTCTCCAGCTCCTCGTTGGTCGACTGGAGCTCCTCGTTGGTCGTCTCCAGCTCCTCGTTGGTCGACTGGAGCTCCTCGTTGGTCGTCTCCAGCTCCTCGACCGTCGACTGGAGCTCCTCGTAGGCCTGCTCGAGTTCGCGCTTGGAGGTGTTGACCTCGGCCTTCAGCACCGAGAGGTCGCTGACGTCGTTGTAGACGATGCTGGTCCCCATCACGCCGTTATCGCCGAGCAGCGGGATGAGACGGACGTCGAATACGCGCTCGCGGTCCGAGGCCGGCCATCGGACCGACTGGATGTCGACGCTGCGCAGCTCCCGGCCCAGCTGATCCAGGTGCGCCCGCAGCTCAACCGGCCGATAAGAGAGCTCCAGATCCTGCACCGGTCGTCCCAGGTCGCTGGCGCGGACGTCGAACATCGCCCGGGCCGCGGCGTTGGCCATGACCAGCGACCGGTTGGCATCGAGGACGATTTGGGCGGTGCCGGCGACGTCGAACGCGGCCTCGCGGAGGTTGTCGGAGATGCTCTGCGAGGCGCCGTTGGAGGGATCCGCGGCCAGCACCCGCACGCGGTCGCGCAACGCCGGCTTCATCACCTTGCGGAACACGCGCCACTTGAGGTCGACCGGGGTGAACAGGTCGGCGTGCGTGATCAGCATCTCCGACTTGCCCAGCAGCAGCATGCCGTCGTCGTCCAGAGCGAAATGGAAGCGCCGGAGGATGTGGGCCTGCGTCTCGGCCGTGAAGTACATGAGCGTGTTGCGGCAGACAAGCAGGTCGATCCGGGAGATCGGCGCGTCCTGAATCAGGTCGTTGCGGCCGAAGATGACGCTCCGCCGCAGATCCTTACGGAACACATAGCGCTGATCCGTGCGTTCGAAGAAGCGCTCGAGCGCCTCGCGGGGAACATCCTCGATCTGGCGCGGCTGGTACGCGCCGTGCCGCGCGGTATCCAGCGCCTCCTCGTCGACGTCGGTGGCATAGATCTTCACCCGGTCGCGGAACGCCGCGTCGCCCAGCACGCGGGCGAACACCATGGCCACGGTGTACGCCTCCTCCCCGGACGCGCAGCCGGCGCACCAAATCCGCAGCGGCGCGTCGTCGTCCCGGGAGGCGACGAGCTGGGGCACGATCTCGGTGGCCAGGTGCTCCCAGGTCTGGGGATCCCGGAAGAAGCTGGTGACGTTGATCAGAAGCGTGTTGAACAGCTCCGCGAACTCCTCCGCGTGCAGCTCCAGGTAGTCGATGTACTCGTCGTAGGTCTCGACGCCGGCCTCGGTCATCCGCTTGGCGACGCGCCGTTCGATGCTGGAGCGCTTGTAGCCGGTGAAGTCGAACCCGCGGGTGACCTTCACGAACTCCAGGAGATCGTCGAGCGTCCCCTTGGTCCCCGCCGGCATCAGGCGGCTCCTCGCCGTTCGGCTTCGACGGCTTCACTGTCGGAGACCCTTTGCAGGGTCGCCGCAGCCGTCTCTCCGAGGGTGGCCCGGACAGCCTCGCTCTGGGCGCGGGCCTCCCGGGCCCGGGAGCGGAACGACGCCGCCGAGCGGGGGCTGCCCTTGGCCTCCAGCTGGCCGGCCATCCGCCGCAGCAGCATCTCGCGGTCCTCCAGCGCGCGGACCGCCCCCCACAGTGCCGCCTCCACGCCCTCGGCCTGCGCGTCGGCCAGGCTCTCCGGCGAGTACCGGTGCCCGACGCGGCAGCGCCACTGCGTCACGCCCGCCTCGTGGTGCTCGGAGAGAACGCCACCGCACTCAGGGCAGGTGGAGATCACCGGCTGTCCCTCTCGGTTGGGGTCGGGGTCGATGCGGGGCTGCACAGTCTCCTCCCTGCCTTCGTGTCCGGGTGGCCCCGGATTGCTGGTTCCGCCGGGATTGCCGAGCGGCGAGCCGATGGGATCGAGGTCGCCGTTGACCACCCGCACGATCGTCTCGGCGATCTGGTCGCTGGGGACGACCGCATCCGCACGGACGTGAGCCAGCGCGCTGGCCGGCATGCCCGGATAAAGCGCCTCGGCCGGATCCTGCACGATGGCCGTCCCGCCGCAGGACTTGATCATCGCCAGGCCTGCGGTCCCGTCGTCGCGGGTCCCGGACAGGATGACGCCGACGACCTTGCCGTCCTGCGCGCGGGCCGCGCTGCGGAACAGCGCGTCGACGGCCGGCCGGTGACCGTTCTCCCGGGGCCCGACGGTGAGCAGCACATGCCCGTCCGACACCAGCAGGTGGCGGTCAGGAGGCGCGACGAGGATCTCCCCGACTCGCAGCTCCTCGCCGTCGACGGCCGACCGGCAGGGGAGAACTCCGGCCCGCCGGAGGATCGACGGCAGCGCGCTGGGGCTGCCAGGCGCGATGTGCAGCACGATGCAGATGGTCGCAGGGAGATCGGCCGGAAGGTCCCGAACCACGCGCACCAGGGTCTCCACGCCTCCGGCCGAGGCGCCGATCACAACGACGCTGCGCCGTCTCACATCCGGTGCGAGCTCCGACATCGATTGCACCAACCCAGCTTACGCGCATTGGGCCCAGCGCGGGAGGATTGGACGGCTCGGTCGGGCCGGATCGGCCCAGGTCACCCGGAAACTAGCTGTTCGGCCCGCGCATAGGCGATATGCAGCACCTCGGAGCCGAAGAACGACGCCAACGCCGCGGCAAACCAGCGGGTGAACCGGGGGAACACAAGCAGCGAGGCGGTCATCGCCGCGCTGACCCACATCCCCAGGCAGTACGGACAGACGAGCAGCTCGCCGATGGCGCGGCGCAACCCCCGCCCTCGCGCCCGTTCGTTTACCTCCCCGGGGCCGGCGTCGCCCTGGAACTCGGTGAACGGGGCCCGGACCGCGCTCGTCACGCGATCACGCGTGATCAGGCGCGAGGTCTTGTGGCTGGCCACCGTGACGAGGGCCAGGTCACGCGGCGAGATCGACTCGGGCAGGTCGCGCCCAGAGCGGCGAAACCATGTGCCGAATGCCACAGCCAACGCCGTGAACGCACCCATGAGCGCCGCGTAGCCGCCAAGCGGCCGCTCGCGGCCCGGCGAATGGCCCGCAAATGGACTGGGCGGCGCGTGATTGGAAGTCAGGCTCATCCCGCAGCGCTACCCGGTCTGGGGCGCGCATTCACGCCGGTGGCTCACGGCGTCTCGGCCCGCCGTTATCGGCCGGTGCGGGCGGGTAGCTCGAGCCCCATGCCAACGCCAGATCCACGAGAAGAAGAAGAGCAACGGGAACCGGCGCCGGAGGATCGGGAACCGGCGCCGGAGGACGACCCCAGCGAGGTGGGTGCCGAAGGCGGGTCGAAGACCGCCCGCCGCTCGAAGCTGCCGCCGATGCCTGACCGGGAGGACGACAGCCCGGTGGGCGACACCGACCAGCATTCCAGCGGGTAGCGGATGGGGCACCCGCAGTGGGTGCCCGTCCGCGGAGCCGGGCTGAACTGCTCTCAGCGGCGGGCCGGAGCCTCCATGTCGGTCATCTCGCGCAACCGCGAGGCCGCGCGACGCAGCAGGCGAGAGACCTGCATCTGCGAGCAGCCGAGCTCCTTCGCGATCTCGGTCTGCTTCATGTCCTCATCCAGCCGCAGCGCAAGCGCCCGCCGCTCCGGGTAGGGCAGCCGAGCGACCGCCGCCGACAGCGCCGCGGCCGTCTCCACCAGTGCATACCGGTCGTCATCGCGCCCAATGCTGTCGCCGAGGGCGTCAGGCTCTTCGCCGTCGCCGGCCGAGACCGGTGCATCGAGGGAGATCGAGTAATGCGCGGTCCCGGCGTCGAGCCCCGTGAGTACGTCCTCGGACGTGACCTCGAGGTATTCGGCGATCTCCTCCACGCGCGCATGGCGCCCGCTGCGGGCGGCGATATGCCGGGCTGCACGGTCGACCCGCAGGGCCATCTCCTGGGCGCCTCGCGGCACGTGAACGGACCACCCGGTGTTGCGGAAATAGCGCTTCAGCTCGCCCAGGATGGTGGGCACGGCGAAAGCCGGGAACCGGACGCCGCGGTCGGGATCGAAGCGATCGATGGCGCCGAGCAGGCCCACGGTCGCCACCTGCACGAGGTCCTCGAGCGGCTCGTGGGGGTTTGCGTAGCGACCGGCCAGCTTGCGGGCCAGCGGAAGAAAGCGGGTGAGAAGCTCTTCTCGCGCTGCGTCGTCGCCGTGCTGGCGCCAGCGGAGGGCGAGCTCATTTGTCTCCAGCGAGCGCACGGAGCCGAGGCCCGTACGCGGACGTGTGGACGTACACGTCTGCATTGAGATCTCCTTTGTCGGGCTGTGGGTGGAACCGGCCCGCAGAGACCGCCTCGCGATCGCTGCCTGTCAACTCCTGCCTGCACCTGCTGCGCTCGTGTCGCATTACAGCTGCCAGAGTTGTAATTACCCCGCCGAATCGAGCGTGAGCAGGCCGCAGTTGCAAACGAACAACTGGCACTGCGACCAGTCACAGCTATGCCCGCAGCCGCCCGGGGCGATTGAACCCACGCCGCCTCGGGTAGCGCACCACCGAGCGGTTTATCGCTCAACCACCGACTGATCCTGACGACGCGTGGAGCGGTCCAAGACGCCGCGGAGACCACAGTCTGCCGGGCGTCCAAGCCCTCGTGCCCACCCCGCCGGGTAACCACGCACATCAACCATGAATCCATTGCTATTTGCCGACTGGGGGCGGATGAACCGCCTCTTCACCAAGATCATGTGGGCCGTGGCCGCAATCATGGTCTGCGTCGTGTTCGCCGTGCTCGCTTCGGCCGGCCGCGCGCCCCACGCCGCGGCCGCCGCGCATCCGCCCGCCGTCGCCGGCGGCGCTCCCGGCGTTGCGGCCGGCGCCCATGCCGTGTCGCACCGGCGCTGACTCCTTGCGCTGACGCTTTCGCTAGGCGGGACCGGGTCGCCTCAGGGATCCAGGCTCTGAAAAGAGAGACCCTGGGGGATGCGGGCGAGCAAAGCGCTGGTGCCGCCGGCGCCATGCCCACCCGCGATCCCAGGGAGGAGAGGGCCTGTTGACTAACTGGCCGGTTTCGTCTTACCCGATTCCTGCGTGATAATCACAGGCCTGCCGCCCGGCGAGCCAGGAGGGTGTACGACGTAACCCTAATCCTTCTCCGGCGACTCCTCGCCCGGCCAAGAGCCGGTGAACCGCTCAAACGCACGGCGCGAGCCGTGGTCGACCATCGCACGGGTGAGCGAGAAGACGAGGCCCTCCAGCGCTACAGCTGCGGCAAGCTTGCCGAGCCTCACATCACGATGCTCCGGCTTGGGCGGGTCGCCTTCGTCGATCATCCCCCACGCCGCCGCGAACATCTTCCTGGCGATGAAACCGGCGATCAGGCCGCTGCCGATGCTGAACGGCAGGAATGCCGCCTTATCCATGACTACTTCACCTCGTTTCGAGATCGTTGCCGGACGCGCTGTCAGCCGTTGGGCTCATCGCGCATCGGGAGATATGGCTCGGCCTCCGGCGGATGACCGCCCGCGATCTGGCGCCCCCGTTCCAGCTCGGCGTTGAACTCCGCCCCGAGCAGGATGACGAGGTTCGTCAGCCACAGCCAGACCAGGAACACGACGACGGACGCCAGCGTGCCATACGTCTTGCTATACGACGCGAAGTTCGTCACGTACAGAGCAAACAGTCCGGAGACGATCAGCCACAGGACAACCGCCAGGACACCGCCCGGGCTGACCCAGGGAATCCCCGGCTGCCTGACGTTCGGCCCGGCCCAGTACAGGATGGCGAGGATCATCACCACCACCAACGCCATCACCGGCCACTTGGCGATGTCCCACACCTGCACGGCCGTGGGGCCCACGCCGATAACGTTGCCCAGCTTCCTGGCGAGCGAGCCGGTGAACACGACCGCCGCCGCGCTGGCGGTGAGCAGCATCACGGTCACCACCGTCACGGCCAGCCGCAACGGATACGTCTTCCACATGGGTCGCCCTTCCTCCACGTCCCAGACGATGTTGGAGGCTCGCATGAACGCGGCGACGTAGCCGGACGCCGACCACAACGCGGCGATCAGGCCGACCACGAAGGCGACGCCGGCGGGTCCGCGGTTCGACTGAACGTCTTGGATGGCGTGGTCCAGGATGGTCTTTGCCGGGCCAGGCGCCAGCGTCCTGAGGTTGTCGATCAGGGGCTGTGTGACCGAGTGGCCGATGAGACCCAACACCGACACGATCACGATGAGCATCGGGAAGATCGACAGGACGCCGTAGTAGGTGAGGGCCGCGGCCAGGTCGGTCAGATGATCTCGATTGAATTCGCGCAGCGTGCGCTTGAGGGCACCGGGCAGCGCCTGACGCGGCAGGTCCGTCGGCTGCTCCGGCGGCTGCCTGGCCTCCCCCGGCGCTTCGGGCTGGTCAGCGACGGAACGCGGCATGCTCAGCTCACCCGCGGCCCAGCAGCCAGCCGACGAGCAGACCGGCAACGAAGGCACCCGCGACTGCGACAGGCAGCGGCTCGCGCCGAACCGTTGCCGCCACCTGCTGGACGCCGGCACCCGCCGAGGCAGGCGTGGCCTCGCGGGCGCGGGCGCCGAACTGGTCGGCCTTGCCAGCCACCGTCTGCCGGGCGGTCCCCAGGTTCCCGGCGACCTTCTCCTTGGCGGAGTCGATCCGGCTGCGCGCCTGTGCCTTGACGTCGCTCTTCTCGGCCAGGGCCTCGACCGTCTCCCCCAGCTGCTCGCGCGTCTGCTCGATGTCGGCGCGGATCTCCTCGGCCGATCGCGCCTCGCCGGCATCCCCGGCCGGCGTCACGTCATCGGTCCGTTCGGTCATGCCCGTCCCTCCCTCGCGCGCTCGCGGGTGTACGCCACGTCCTGTTTGATGGTCTCCACGGTCTGCTCCGGTGCGGGCGGCACGCCGCGGGACACGCGCGTCTTCCCGGTGAGGGCGAGGACGCCGGCGACCGCGCCGTACAGGATGGCGACGATCAGAGCCGCCAGCCAACCGCTCATCGCCAAGCTGAGCGCGAGGATGAAGGCCGCGGTCAGCGCTCCGACTCCGTACAGCCCCATCATGCCGGCGACGCCGAACATGCCCGCGCCGATGCCGGCCTGCTTGCCCTTCTCTGTCAGCTCGACCTTGGCCAGCTCCAGCTCGTGACGCACGAGCGTCGCGGTCTGCTCCGACAGCTGTTTGAGCAACTCGGCCGTTGAGCGTTCGCTCAGCGCCGAGTCGCCGATCCCCTGCTCGGCCACTCCCCTGCCTCCTTTGTCATTCGATTGGCGTGACAACCCTTAGGCTGCCCACTCGCGTCAGGCTCAAGCAATCCGCCAGTCCCCCGCTTGTCGCTGGAGAGGAAGTTTGCCGAGCCTCACCGCGAACCCCGGATGCACATGGCCAAGGGTCACTGCCCCATTCGAATGCCCGATAACCACTTCCGTGGTCCGAGTGGTACGGCAGAGTTTCACTACCGGCACATGTGGGGATGAGCACATCATGCAGGCTTGCCGGGGCAGGGGTTACCGTGCGCCGCGAGCCGCGTGGTTCACGACGCAGTCAGAAAAGGAGCGGAGATGGCCAAGGCCAAGGAACTCAATGAACGCGACGCCAAGCTGGTGCTCTGGCTCAACGAGGCGCACGCGAAGGAGGCGGAACTGGAGACCGACCTCGCCGCACACATCACGCTCACCCAGAAGGCGCCGTACAAGAAGCGACTGCAGGCCCACCTGAAGGAGACCCGCGAGCACAAGCGCTCCGTCGCCCGTCGCATCAAGCAGCTGGGCGGTCAGGCCACGGCCGGCCCCGCCGTCCCGGGCGTCCCCGCCACGGTCGGCGCGGCCGCGGGTAAGACGGTCTCCGCCGTCAAGGGCCAGGTCGACGCCGCCCGCGCGTTGGTGACCGAGCAGGCCGAGACACACCTCCGCAACGCCCAGGAAGAATTGCGTGAGGAGCACGTGGAGATCGCGCTGTACACGCGCATCGAGGCGTTCGCCACTGAGGTCGGCGACAAGGACACCGCCCAGCTGGCCAAGCGCATTCGCCGCGAGGAGGAGCGGATGGCCAAGTACCTGACCGCGGAGCTGACCCGCCTGGTCAAGGACGTCGTTCGCGCCGACGTTCCGCGTGACCAGCGCCCCGCGCCGCGCCGGCGCGCCGGCACGAGCCGATCGCGGACGAGCTCCTCGGCCGGCCGGAGCTCGCGGTCGACGCGCAGCACCGGGAGCACCGCGTCGCGGTCGACGCGCTCCACGCGGAGCACGGCCAAGACGGCCTCGCGGTCGTCACGCTCCTCGGACAGCAGTGCGTCCCGCTCGTCGCGTTCCACCGGCAGCACGGCACGCAGCAGCTCCAAGAGGTCCAGCTCGAACGGGAGCTCAGCCTCGGGCTCCTCGGGCTCGAGCAGCCGCTCCAGCCGGTCGCGAACGACCAGCTGACGCGAGCCCATTTCCCGGCGGCCGGGTGGGTGGTTGTCGAATCCACCCGGCCGGCGAAGCTCGGCGAGAAACCGGCCATATATTCCGGTTAGTCGCCGAGCTAGGTCAAATCCAGCACGACCGCGTTGGATCGGTCAGCGATTACCTGACGCCGGCGCCCTGCGCCTGCCGGGACAGGACCTCGGGAGGCTCGCCCGGCAGCAGCCAGCCGCGCTGGGGCGTGCGGCGCAGCTGTCCCTCCTCCTCCAGCTGCCGCAGAGCGGTCGTCACCGACGGCCGCTGCGCGCCCACCAGCCGGGCCAGGGTCTCGTGGGTCAGCCTCACCGGCACCACGACACCGTCCGGGGTCACGCGGCCCCAGCGGTCGGCGAAGTACCAGAGCAGCACCAACAGCCGGGAGTCCACACGACGCAGGTTCGACACCGCCATCGTGATGGCCAGGCCGTGGGCGCGGCTGCTGGCTCCGCGCAACACGGCCTCGATGGCCGGCGGCCACTGACCCAGGGCGCGGGTGAAGCCCGGGGAGAGCACGGCGAACCGGGCCGGTTGCAGGACGGTCCAGACGACATCGAACGGGATCGGCGCGTCGCGGCCGTCGCGGTCGGTGGGCTTGAGCAGATCGCCACGGCCGACCAGTTCGGTCGCCAGCGGACGCTCCAGCATCACGTCACGCGCGAGCAGGCCGTCCAGGACCAGCAGGCCCAGATGCCCGGGTTCGCTGCGCGGAATCTCCGGCGTCCAGTTCCCGGTCCTGACGGTCAGCAGATCGGCGACGAGCTGGTCACGGGCCAGCTCGCGCTGGTCCGGCTCCAGGTTCTCGACGATCTCGGGGAACTCATCTGCCACCCTGACCTTCAGGGGCGATCCGGCCATGGCACGCTCCAACCGTGTCGTGTGCCTCGGTACTTGACGTCGCCGACATTAGCTCACGTTCGGTCGCTCCTCTCACCCCACCGTGCCGCCCATCACACTCAAAGCCAAACCCGCGGCGCACTCCGCGACGGCCAGGACCCCGGCGGTGCGCGCGTTGCGCGCGGCCAGCCGCCGGTGCAGCGGATGTCCCGACCACCGCCCCAGCGCCAGCATGGACGCCGCGTGCAGACCGTCGACGGCCGCCCCGGCCAGCCGCCAGCCGGGCTCGTCGTGCCTGGCCAGCAGCCCCGCCTGAGCCAGGTGCCGAAGCCCGAGGACCCGGGCCACGCGCACCGCCGCCGGATCCAGCGGCGAGCGGGCGACCGTGCCCAGCGCCCCGGCGGGCGCGAGGAGCAGGCCGGCACCGTACAAAGCCCGCGCCGCCTCGATCAACGGGCCGGCGGCGGATGCGGTGCGGGCTGGGGCGGTGCAGATGGTGCGGGCTGGGGCGGTGCAGATGGTGCGGGCTGGGGCGGTGCAGATGGCGCGGGCTGGGCGGGTCCTGATCACGCGGTCGCCTCGGAGACCGCCTCGGTGGCGGCGCCCTCGGGCTGCGTGACCGCGCACTGCAGGAGCAGCGCGTGCACGAATGCCTGCGGCAGGTTGCCGCGCATCTGGCGCTGGGTCACGTCGAACTCCTCCGACAGCAGACCGGCCGTGCCGCAGGCGGCGCGGTTGCGCTCGAACCAGCGCGCCGCCTGCACCAGGTCGCCCTGCTGCGCCCAGGCCAGCGACATGAGAAAACCGCACATGACGAACGCGCCCTCGGACTCCCCCAGCGGGCGCTCGTCGGGGCGGTAGCGGTAGCAGTATCCGTCGACGGTGAGCTGGCGCTGGACGGCGTGCAGCGTCGCGATCGTGCGCGGGTCGTCGGCGGGGATCCCGCCCCGGATCGCGGGCAGCAGCAGCGCGGCGTCCAGCCGGTCGTCGGTCGGCGAGCGCTGCCAATGGCCGGCCGGGTGCAGCGCGTGGCGGGAGGTGTCGGCCACGATCGTGTCGGCCAGCGCCAGCCAGCGCACACCCTGCTCGCTGGACTGGTGGGCGGCGAGCCGGCGCAGGCCGGCGGCGCAGATCAGACGGCTATGGGTCCAGGCGTCGGGATCGAGCTCCCACACGCCGGCATCCGGCTCCTGCCACCGGCGCTCGATCGCGTCGACCGCCGTCTCGGCAGCCCGCCAGCCGTCAGCGTCGAGATGGTCGTGACGGGCCGCGGCGGCGAACAGGAGCAGAGCCTCTCCGAACGCGTCGAGCTGAAACTGCTGGTTGACCCAGTTGCCGACCACGTCGGTGCCTCCGGGGTAACCGGGCAGGTCGAGCTGGCGCTCGCCCGGCACCGCGTCGCCGGTCACCGTGTAGGCCGGGGCCAGCTGGTCGCCGTGGTCCAGGAGCCGCCCGCTGACGAACCGCACGGCGTCATCCATCAGCCCGTGCGGGCCGGCCGCGGACACGGCCTGGCCGGCGAAGCACTGGTCCCGGATCCAGACGTAGCGATAGTCGTAGTTGCGCCCCTGGCGGGCGCGCTCGGGCAGCGACATCGTGGCCGCGGCGACCATTCCCCCGCCCTGGCTGGTCAGCCCGCTGAGCACCGCGTACGCGTGCCGCGCGTCCCGGTTGCCGGTCGTGCACTCCAGATCGGGGACGCGCTCGGACCACTCGGCCTCGGTCCCGCTCCAGGCATGCCCGGCGTCCGGCGGCGGCCGGTCCTCCGCTGAGGCGTCGAGGACGAGGACCAGGTCGTGCTCGGTCCCCTCCTCCAGTTCCAGCTCCATCACCAGGGGGCGGCCGCCGGAGCTGTCCGCCCGGCGCTCGGCCTCCCCTCCCCCCACCCAGGTCATCCGCGTCTCGCCGATCCGAGCCGTCCACGTCCCGTCGTCCCCGCGCCGCAGCCGGGCCGGCCGGCGCGCCCCGAAGTCCCCGCGCGGGTCGAGCACCACCCGCACCCGCGCCGTCCCGCGGCGGGCGATGATGCGCCGCAGCACGATCACACGGTCGGGCGACGAGGGGAGCGCCAGCGCTTCGCGACACTCCACCACCCCGTCTTCGGTGGTCCAGCGATTGCGCCAGATGAGCCCGTGCTCGTAGTAGCCGCCCCACACGTAGCGCGCCACCGGCGTCACTGCGTAGGTGCCCTGGCCGCCGATCAGCGTCGAGAAGCAGGCGTCGGAGTCCCAGCGAGGAAAGCACATCCAGGCGAAGTCACCGCGGGGTCCGACGACCACCCCGCGCTCGCCGTCGGCCAGCAGCGCGTACTCGCGCAGCACGTGGGGCTTGCCGATGCCCGCCAGTGCCTCGCGTTCGGCGGCCGTCGTCACAGCGCAAACGCCTCCACGTCGCCCCGCCGCAGCTCGATGCCCAGTCCGGGGCGGTCCGGGTCGGGGTGCAGGCGTCCGTCACTCGCAGGGCGCAGAACGCCGTCGAACAGCATCTCCTCGGCCCGCGCATGGGTGTGGAAGTACTCGCAGTGGCGCAGCCGGCCGATCGCAGCGCCGGCGTGGGCATGGATCTGCGGCGCGCAGTGGGCCGAGAAGGGCAGCTCGAGCACGGTGCACAGATCGCCCACGACCTGCAGCCCGGTGACGCCACAGCAGCGCGTCACGTCGGCCTGGAGGACGTCGACGGCTCCGGCCATCCCCCGGAAGTACTCGGGTGTGAAGCCGTACTCCCCGGCCGTGACCTCCATGCCCGGCGGTGCGGCGTCGCGGATCAGCCGCAGCCCGTCCAGGTCGTTCGACGAGACCGGCTCCTCGAACCACGACACCCCGGCGTCGGCGAACTGCCGCGCCAGCGCCAGCGCCTGCCGGCGCGAGTAGGCCCCGTTGGCGTCGACGAACAGCGCCGCCTCCGGTCCGATCGCCCCCCGGGCGGCACGGACACGCGCGGGGTCGGCTGATGGGTCGCGGCCGACCTTCATCTTCACCCGGGGGATCCCGGCCGCCACCCACTCCGACAGCTGCGCGCACAGCTCGGACTCGCTGTAGGAGGTGAGACCGCCGGAGCCGTAGACCGGCACCGCCTCGTGGGCCCGGCCCAGCAGGTCGGCCAGACAGACGTGCAGCAGCTTGGCCTTGAGGTCCCACAGCGCGACGTCGACGGCCGAGATCGCCATCGCCGCCACCCCCGGCCAGCCGATGTTGCGCACGGCGCCGACCATCGCCCACCAGGCGCCGGGGACGGCCAGGGCGTCGCGCCCGGTGACCACGGAGCTCAACGTGTCGGTGATCAGATGGGCGATCGCCCCGGCGCCGTACGTGTAGCCCAGCCCGGTCTCCCCGCCGGCCGACACCTCCGCCACCACCACGGTGACCGAGTCCCATTCCATCGTCCCGTCAGACTCATGCCGCTCGCACGGGATCTGGTAGGCCCGCGCGCCGACCGTCGTGATCGGCGCGTCTGTCATCGCCGGGCCGCGGTGATGAGAGCGCCCACCCCGGCCACCGCTGCCAGCGCGGCCCCGGCGGACGTGTATCGATGCTTGGCGGCCCACAGCTGCGGGCTGCGGGTCTTGGCCTGGTCGTCGAAGATGCCGTGCGTGGCCGCCTTCTCGGGCACCGGCTGGTGCAGGTTGTCCGGCCGGTCGGGCGGCACCGGCATGTCCTGGACCTGCTGGCCGGAGAACCCGGTGCGGGCCAGGTAGATGTCGCCGGCCAGCCCGGACAGCTTGGTGCCCACGATGGCCTGGATCGTGCTGTAGCCGACCCACAGCTCCCGGCGCCGGTGGTGCGCTGCCCAGTAGACGGCCTCGGCCGGGATCTCCGGCTGGTAGATCGGCGGCACAGGCTGGGGGTGCTTGGGCAGCTTGGAGCGACACCAGTTGAACTGCGTCGTGTTGACCCCCGGCAGCTGGACCATCGTGATGTGCACCCGGCTGCGGTCGTGGCGCAGTTCGGTGCGGATCGAGTCGGTGAACCCGCGGATGCCGAACTTGGCCCCGCAGTAGGCGGCCTGGAGCGGGATCCCGCGGTAGGAGAGCGCGGAGCCGACCTGGACGATCGTGCCGCGGTCACGGGCCGTCATGCGCTTGAGCGCGGCCATCGTCCCGTACACGGTGCCCAGGTACGTCACCTCGGTGGCGCGCTTGTACTCGGCCGGCGTAACGTCGACGAACTTGGCGAACACCGTCGCCATGGCGTCGTTGACCCAGATGTCGATCGGTCCCAGCTCGGCTTCGACCCGTGCCGCGGCGGCCTCCACCTGGTCGGCGTCGGCCACGTCGACTTCGATCGGCAGCGCGCGCCCGCCCATGTTCTCCACCTCGCGCTGGCAGTCGAGCAGCCCCTTCTCGCCCCGGGCGAGCAGCGCCACCGTGGCACCGCGCCGGCCGAACGCGTGGGCGATCGCTCGTCCCACCCCTCCTGATGCGCCGGTGACCACGACGATCTCAGTCATGCCGCCACCATCTTTGATGGGGCCTCCGCGGCGACGCGGGGCATCCGGTCGGCGAGCCGCGAGGCGAGGGCCATGATGGTGAGCGCCGGGTTGGCGCTGCCCTGGGTGGGGCACACGCTGCCGTCGCAGACGTAGACGTTCGGGGTCCCCCACACCTTGTGGTCGGCGTCGACCACGCTCTCCTCCGGGGACGTGCCCATCCGCGCGCCGCCGACGAGGTGGGCGAAGCGCTGAATGGTGAGGACGTCCTGGGCTCCCCCCGCGCGCAGGATGTCGCCGATGACCCGGGTCGAGTACGCCATGTTGTGCCGGTCGTTCTCCGACAGGCTGTAGTCCATGCGCGCCACCGGCATCCCCCACCGGTCCTTGTCGTCGGCCAGCGTGATGCGGTTGTCCGGCTCGGGCAGCAGCTCGTTGAGCACGCCGACCGTGGCCCAGTGGTTGTAGTCGCGCATGTACTCGCGCAGGGCGCGCCCCCAGTGGCCGTCGGCGAGCACGTGCTCGGCCCAGCCGATCGGCAGCGGCGACACCGTCTGGATGGAGAATCCGCGGGCGAAGCCGCGCCGCGGGTCGGTCTCGTAGAACTGCTCGGAGGACACCTCCGGCGGCGGAGCCTTGTACATCCGCACCTCCTCGGGGAATCGGCCCGCGGACTGCGACGCGCCCTGGACCATGACGTAGCGGCCGACCTGATCGGCGTTGTTGCCCAGGCCGTTGGGGTGCCGCCGGGACGTGGATTGGAGCAGCAGCCGGGGCGTCTCGATCGAGTAGCCGCACACGGCCACGGCCCGGGCCCGTTGCCGCCGGTGCTCGCCCGAGCCTTCGGCGATGTAGCGCACGCCGGTGGCGCGGCCGGTGGCGTCGTCGACCTCCACGGCGGCGGCCATCGACTGGGCGCGCACCTCGACGCCGTGCTCGATGGCGTCCGGTAGGTGGCTGACGTACGGGCTGCCCTTGGCGTTGACCTTGCACCCCTGCAGGCAGTAGCCCCGGTAGATGCAGTGCGGCCGGTTGCCGAACACGCCGTTGGCGATCGCCACCGGCCCGACCCGCATCCCGATGTCGAGCGCCCGCGCTCCCTGCCAGATCCGGGCCGCCGCCCCGGTCACCGGGTGCGGGGAGTGCGGATAGGAGTGCGGATCGCCCCACGGCCAGTCCTGGCCGGCCACGGGCAGCTCGCGCTCCACCTCCTCGTAGTGGGCCTTGAGGTCGTCGTAGGCGATCGGCCAGTCGGCGCCCACCCCGTCCCGGGTGTGCGTCTCGAAGTCGGAGGGATGGAAGCGCGGCGCATATCCGGCGTAGTGGACCATCGAGCCGCCCACCCCCCGGCCGCTGTTGTTCTTGCCCAGCTCGATGGGATCGGACCCGCCGATGACGCGCGGTTCGGTCCAGTAGAGCTGATGCGACCCGGCCTCGTCGGAGACCCAGTCGGCGTCCGGGTCCCAGAACGGCCCGGCCTCCAGGATCACGATCGACCAGCCACGGCGGGCGAGCCGCTGGGCCAGGACCGATCCGCCGGCGCCGGCGCCGACGATCACCAGGTCGACCTCCTCGTGGTCGTCGTAGTGGCGCATGGTGCTCCGGCCCGGGAGGGCACGGGTGTGCACGTCGAGCAGGAACCGCGAGTCGTTGGCCCGCGGGCCGACCGACCCCTTGAGCAGCCGGGTGAGCTTCACGAGCCGCCGTCCTCGGCGTCGCGCACCGGGTCCCGGTCGGTGGCGCCCGGCCGTTCGAACGGCTCCAGGCCCTCCACGCCCTGGCCCAGGCGCATGAAGCCCCGCGGATAGGCGGGCCCGCCGAAGCCGATCTCATTCCATGCCCACGGGTGCGAATAGAACTCCGACAGGACCGCGCGCATGCAGACCGACCAGGCGCGGGTGACGTTGAGCTCGTCCCAGGCGCCGCCGGACAGCTCGCCCGCCGACAGGGCCTCGACGATCCGCTCCTGATCGGCGATCGGGAGCGCGGCGAATCCCTCGGCGCCGCCCTCCCGGGCGGTCTCGTCGAGGCCGCGGAGCACGAGCCGCCAGGTCTGGCCGTCCTCGGGCATGTCGTCGTAGCGGTAGCCGTCGAGCTTGCCGTCGGCGAACTTGGCGTCGACCATCTCGGCCACCGGGACGCGCGGCTCGGAGTCCTGGGCCGTGGTCACGTCGCAGAAGGCCCGCAGGGCGGACTCCTCGCCGGGCGCAAAGAAGCGCAGCGGCCCATGCTGGGACATCCGTTCCTTGATCACCCGGGTGGTCGTCTCGTCCCACGTCGACTCGGCCGCGAACACGTCGTAGTCCGGATAGCGCCCGATCATCTGAGGGGTGATCCCACGGCGCTGACGGGGCAGCCAGTGGGGCTCCGGGGGCTGCCCGCCGGGCCGGAGGTTGGGGAGATGGTCGGCGAGCCGCAGATCGCGTCGGTTCATCGTCGTCCTCAGCCCTCGCGGCGCAGGATGGCAGCCAGCAGTCCCAGGAAGCCGACGATCGACATCAGCCCGGGGGCGACGATCGGAGGCCCCATGGCCAGGTTGTAGACGACCGTCTCCTCGCTGAAGCCGCCCGGCCGGCGGGCCACGCCCCGCGCGTGGTAGTACTCGCCGAGCAGTCCGTTGGCGGTGTAGACGGCGGCGGCCACCGGGAGGTAGCGCTTGGCCCAGCGCCGGGAGAAGACGCCGCCGATGCCGGCCACGACCACGGGGGGCGTGACGACCACCGGGCTCCACATCATCTTGTTGCCGAAGCTGGCCCGATAGTGCTCCAGGTAGATCTCGGCGGTGGTGACGACGGCGGCAAACGCGGTCAGGCCGGACAGCGACCGCTCGAACCGCCCGTGCTCGACATTGGACAGCGCGCGGTCGACCAGATGCTCGGAGCTACCGGCCCGCCGCGCGGAGCGCAGGGAGAACCTCATTAGGCGGGCCCTACCCGCCGCGGGCCCCGATTCACACGGGTCGTCGGCGTGGCCGGTCACGGCGCTGTCCGCATTCGTACAGTCAGTCGCTCGGCGCGGGGCCAAGCCGCGCGGTCAGTTCCACCGCCGAGGAGGCGATCAGGTCAACGACGATCTCCGGCGAGAACGCCGTGGCGTCGATGACCAGGTGGTAGAGCGTGGGGTCGTCGATGTCGACGTCGTAGAACTGGCGGACATAGTCGGCGTGGGCCCGGTCGAGCTGGCGCAGCGCTCGCTTCGCCGTGTCGCGGTCGGGGGCGCCGAGCCGCACCGCCTGTTCGATGCGCCGCTTGACGGGACCGGTCAGGCGCACCCGCAGCGCCCGTGGATCGTCGCGCAGGGCGGCCACGGCGCCGCGGCCGAGGATGACCCCCTCGCCCGTGGCCGCCCGGGCGAGCAGGACCTCCCGGGAGACGCGGTGGAAATCCTCCGCGGTGACCACGTCCGGGGGCATCGGCGCCGGCGCCCCCGTGTCGGCGCCGCGGAAGCCGGACAGGAGCCGCTCCAGCAGGCTGCCCGCCGCTCGCTCCTCGTGGGCCAGCGCGTCCTCGACCGGGATGTCCAGCCGCTCCGCGACGGCCAGCGCGATCGCTCGGTCCACGAACGGGACGTCGAGTCGCTGAGCCAGCGCCGGCGCGATGTGGGTGCCGTCCGCGCCGTAGGAGGCGGACAGAGCAACGAGCGTCATCGGCACGTTGTACCCCAGCCGGTCATTTCTGCCGCGGCTTCTGCTCCGGGTAGTCGAGCGCCGGCGCCGTCCCCGCCGGCGGCTCGGTGCCCGGCGTCGCGTTGTCGTCGGCCTCCAGGACGCGCGTCCCGCCGTTCGGCGGCCGAGTGACGATGACGCCCTCCCAGCCGCGGAGCGGATGGACCTCCGAGCGCTTGAGCGCGCGGGCGCCGGTCAGGGTGAGGACGAACACGATGATCGGCAGCATCCACACGCCGAACCGCCAGAAGTGGATCATCGCGGTGTAGGAGACGTGGAGGCGGAAGAAGAGCCGGTCGGTGGAGCCGATCGCGAAGATGATCACCACCCAGCTGAAGAAGGCCGCCCCGACGGCGGTGCGAACGGGACGGTCGCGCGGACGGTCGAGCAGATCGTGCTGGCGCCGGTCGCCGGTGAAACGGCGCTCCAGCGCCGGCCAGGCGTACATGACGCCGAACACCACCAGGGGGAACAGTGCGCCGCCGAAGAACGGGTTGGGGATGACCGTGCGCCCGCCGATGACCAGTTCCCAGTTGGGCATGAGCCGGAGCGCGCCGATCAGCCAGCCGATGTACCAGTCCGGCTGGGCGCCGTTCTCGGACAGGTACGGGTGGTACGGCCCCCACTGCCAGATGGGGTTGATCTGGATGAGCCCACCCATCAGGAACAGCACGGCGGCGACGGCGAACAGCAGGCCGATCGAGCGCAGCGCGTAGGCCGGCCACATTGGCGTGCCCACCACGTTGCGCTCGCGCCGGCCCGGCCCGGGGAACTGCGAATGGTGCTGGCGCATGATCATGATCAGGTGGACGGTGATCAGGCCGATCAGCGCCAGCGGGATCAGGAACACGTGGACGATCTCCAGCCGGCTGAAGAAGCTCGCGGTCCCCGGGTACTGCCCGCCCCAGATTGTCGATGACATCTGCCCGCCGACCACGGGGATCGACAGCGCCACCGCATTGGCGATGACGATGCCCATTCCCGACAGCAGGTCGTCGACCAGCGAGTAGCCGGCGAATCCCTCCAGGATTGCCAGCATCAGCATGGTCAGGCCGATGTAGTAGTTGAAGTCCCGCGGCTTGCGATAGGCGCCGGTGAAGAAGACCCGGCACAGGTGCAGGACGATGGCGGCGATGAACACGTCGGCCGCCCAGTGGTGGACCTGGCGAATGAGGAGCCCGGCGGGCACGTTGAAGGTGATGTCCAGCACCGACCGGTACGCCTCGGACATCTCCTGATTACGCAGCAGCGCATAGTTGCCGTGGTAGATGACCTGCGACTGCGACGGGATGTAGAACAGCGTCAGGAAGATCCCGGTGCCGATCAGGACGATGAAGGCGTACAGCGCGATCTCGCCCAGCAGGAACGACCAGTGGTCGGGGAAGACGTAGCGCAGCAACCACTTGTACAGCGGGGCGCCGCCGATCCGCTCCTCGGTGTAGCGGACCCCGCGCTGGAAGCGCCGATGCAGCGCGCGGTCGATCGCCTTCATACGCGGCGCACGCCCCACCAGGAGGGGCCGATGTCGGAGTCGAACGGGCCGGCGCAGCGCAGTTTGCCGTCGCTGTCGATCATGAGCGGGAGCTGGGGCAGTTCGCGCCCGGCCGGACCGAAGATCAGCTGGCCGCCGTTGCCCGGCGTAAACGTCGAGTAATGACACGGACACGTGAACGCCGGCGGGAACGGTGCCGTCTGCGGGTCCAGCGGGTACCGGTACAGGCTGATCGCGCAGCCGGCGTGCGGACAGATCTTGGAGTAGGCCATGATCCCGTCCGGCGCCCAGCTACGCCGGGCCGCGGGTAGGTGGATCATCGACGCGGGCAGGCGGATGACGAGGAGCCCGGCGCCCAGGCCCTCGGCGCTCTGCCCCTCGGGCAGCGCGGTGTAGAACGAGCCGATCTGGATATCGGCCGCCGCGTACGCGTTGCCCTCGTCGTCGACCAGACGGATGCCCCGCTTCCACGGGTTCTGGTGCAGGACGCTGGCCGGCGGCCCCAGTGACGCCAGCGGCGCTGCGGCCGCGCCGACGACGGCCGCGCCCGCCAGGCCGCCGGTGACGGTGAGCAGGCCGCGCCGGGAGATCCCCTCGCCGCCCGCCTCGATCATCTCCACCACCTCCTCCGTCTCGTCCTCGCGCAGCAGTTGGTCGCGCTCCTCGACGGCGATCTCCTGGGGCACCACGAGCTTGCCCGCCACGATCAGCGCCGCTGCCAGGAAGAACAGCGCCAGGCCCATGGCCAGCCCGAGCAGCTGCGTGTTGGTCTCCAGCACGACATAGATGGCGATGAACGCGGCGGCGCAGCCCGCCGCCAGGACCAGCAGCGCCGCCACCAGGTTCTCGTAGCGGCGGTTGGCCGGCACGACCCGCTGGGACGGATCGTCCTGGGGGCGCAGTTGCCCGGGCAGGAGCGGCGGCTCCTGGGGCGGCGACGGCTCCTGGTGGCGGAGGGCGCTCCAGGCGGCGCGGGCGGCCAGCAGCAGGGCGACAAGGCGGCTCACATGCGCTCCTTCACTCGGTCTCCATCCGCTCGCCGATCAGCCGGGCGACGAGCACCAGCGCCAGCAACCCGATGAACCACGCCGCCATGCCCTCGGGGATCGGCCCGATGTTGTAGATCCCCCATCCGCCGTAGTTGGACGGCTGACGTGTCCACAGGACGTACTTGGCCAGCGAGTCCAGCTGGTACTGGTTGACCTGCTTGGCGTCGAAGTGCGGCATCAGGTAGGGGCCCATCCGTACCGCCTCGGCGACCTGGCGCGCCGTGGCCTGCTGGAGGCTGGGCGCGACGGCGCCCACCACCAGGCCGCCGCGGGCGACGCTCTGGTGACAGCCGGCACAGTTGGCGGTGAACACGTGGAAGCCGACCGCCAGGCCCCCCCGCGCCGGGTCGGCGGCCGGGGCGGCCGGACCTCCGCCTACCTTGGTGATGAACGCGATCAGGGCGTTCATCTGATGGCGGGTGTAGAGCGGCGGGTTGCGCTGCGGCTGATCGGTGGGGTTGTCCAGCGGCATCCGGCCGGATGACAAGTAGAAGTCGACCGGGCCGGGGCCGACGCCGATCAGCGACGGCCCGTTGCGGGGGATGCCCTGCAGCAGCGTGCCGTGGCACGACGCGCAGCTGTTCTCGTATAGCGACGTACCCTGGGCCACCAGTTGCGGCGAGGTGGGAAAGCTGGTGGTCGGCGCGCCCGGGGGCTGCGGCTCCGGCGACTTGCGCGGCGCGTTGGGCAAACCCGTCGGCGGCCCCCCGGCCGATTTCAGCGCACTCGGGGGCGCGCTGATCCGGGAAATCGCGGGCGAGGCCTGGCCGGCGCCGCCGCTCGCCGGCGACGAACCGGGATCGGCGATGGAGATGAGTGAGAGCGCGCCCAGCGCCACGGCCAGGGTTAACCGCACCCACCGCGGCGTCCGGGCCCGGCGGGTCAGCCAGCGTGTGAACAGCCGCTTCATGGGCCGGCCACTTCCCGGCCGCCGGGTGACACCGAGGCCCGCTCCCGGGCCTGCATCCGGCGCTCCTCGGCGATGAGGGCCACCATCACCTGCCACAGCCCGGCCATCGCCATCAGGAAGCCGCCGAGGATCCACATGAGCGCGCCCGCCAGTTGCTGGTCGCCGACGGCCGAGATGCCGAGCCCGCGGGCCGGCGCGGCGTAGGCCGGATAGAACACGGCGTCGTGACGGGACAAGAAGGCGCCGATCACGGTCATCGGGAGCATCGCCGCGATGACGTAGGCAAGCCGCGCCAGGCCGTTGAGCCGGCGGGCCACGATCGGATCGGAGTCGACCATCGGCCACCACATGAACAGGCCGGCCGTCACGTACAGGCCGTGCTCGAACTCGTGCAGGGTGTTGTCGGTCAGCGTGGCGTCGTAGAACGCCGGAATGTGGGTGCCGAGCACGATCGCGTAGAAGACGGCCAGGCAGATGAGCGGACGCATGACCGGCGCCAGCGTCAGCAGGCGGCGCGCCACCGCCGGGCGGCGCGCCCGCGGGGTGCTGCGCATGACGAGGATGACCGGCCGGCCGCCCAGCAGCAGCAGCGGAGCCACGGCCAGCAGCAGCACGTGCTGGACCATGTGGTCGGACAGCAGCCGGTCGTCGAAGGCGCCGACCCCGGACTGCAGGGCGACCACGATGCAGGCCACCCCGCTCAGAAAGCTGACCGTCCGCCACCCCGGCCAGCGGCGCACGCGCGCGGCGGCGATCACGTAGGCGAGCCCGGCAAGCGCCGCGATCAGATCGAGGCTCCAGGCCGGCTGCCAGTCGCGCCACAACAGGGTGGGCAGGCTCGGCGCCATCAGCGATCCTCCCCCCGCTGCCAGCGCCGCAGCGCACGCCGCTCCGTGCGCGCCTCCCGAGCCAGGACGCCGAGCGCGGCCACGATCAGCCCGATGCCGAAGTAGACGAGGAAATGGCCGAAGTCGAACCCGTAGACGGTGGCGGACACGCCCACGCCCAGCAGGACGGCGCCGAAGCTGGCCGTGGGGATCGACCGCGCCTCTCCAGATGGCGGCGGCTCGCCCCGCCGCAGCGCGTCCCGGCGCAGCGCGATGAACACGAACGCCGTCGCCGCCGTCACCGCCACCGCGAAGGCCGCCATCGCCGCATTGAGCCCGCTGCCCGTCCACACCACAATGAGCGCGTACAGGACGGCGAGGATCAGCGCCCAGACCAGCAGGGGGATGGCGCCGCCCCTCATGCCCTCGCCCCCGTCCGCGCCCGGGCGCGGTCGTCTGCCTGCTCACGCAGGTCCTGCAGCGGCGCGTAGGACCGGATCGGCGGCAGCGGCTCGGGGAAGTTGAGCGGCGGCGGCGGCGAACTTGTCCACCACTCCAGCGTGTGGCCCTCCCAGGGGTCGGCGCCCGCGGGAACGCGGTCACGCAGCGACACCCAAACGTTGACCAGGAAGATGAGGACTCCGAGGGCGATGACGCCGGCGCCGATCGACTCGATCAGGTTGAGCGTCCCCCACTCCGAGTGCTGGGGGTAGCGGGAGATGCGGCGCACCATTCCCTCCTGCCCCACGATGAACATGGGGAAGAAGGTCATGTTGGTGCCGATGATCATGACCACCAGTTGCAGCTTCCCCAGCCGCTCGCGCAGCAGTGCCCCGCTGACCTTGGGGAACCAGTGGTACACCCCGGCGAAGAAGCCGAAGATGCTGCCGGCGAACAGCGTGTAGTGGAAGTGGGCGATCAGGAAGTACGTGTTGTGATTGGAGTAGTCGAGGACTGGTGAGCCGAGCCAGATGCCACTGAGCCCGCCGATCAGGAACTGCAGGAAGAAGGTCACGCCGAACAGCAGCGATGTCCGCAGCGCGATCGAGCCGCGGATCAGCGTGCCGACCATGTCGAAGTACTCGATCCCGGCCGGCACCGCCAGGAGCGTCGAGGTGAACGCGAACGCCTCGTTGACCGACCCGCCGGTGGTGTACATGTGGTGTGCCCACACGGTCATCGACAGCGCTGAGAACATGAGCATCGACGCCACGAACGCCTTGTAGCCGAACCATCGCTTGTGGGCGCCGGCGGCGATCGCCTCGGCCGCCGCCCCCAGGAACGGGAAGAACATCACGTACACCACCGGGTGGCCGTAGAACCAGAACAGGTCCTGGTAATCGATCGCCCCGGTGAAGCCAACGAAGAAGTGTGTGCCCCCCGTCCGGTCCAGGTACAGCATGATCATCGCCACGACGAGCACCGGGAACGCGCCGACCACCATCAGCACCGACACCAGTGCCGTCCACGTGAACACCGGCATCCGCAGCAGGGCCATCCCGGGCGCGCGATGGCGGGCGACCGTCCATACCACGGTCGCGGCCATGGCGATCGTGCCCGAGACGGCCAGGATCACTCCCAGCGTCCACAGGTCCTGGCCCACGCCGGGCGTGAACTGTGCCTGCGACAGGGGCGGATACGAGAACCAGCCGTCGCGGCCGGCGCCCCCCGCGGCCAGCCAACTGGACTCCATCGTCAGGCCGCCCAGCAGCCACACCCAGAAGCCGGCCAGCGTCGTCCGCCCGGCGGCGATCTGGTTGGCGCCGATCTGCAGCGGGACCAGATACAGCGCCATCGCGACCGCCATCGGGGTCACGAACAGGTAGATCATGGTGGAGCCGTGCATGGTGAACAGCTCCGAGTACGTCTGGTCGGAGACGATGTGGTTGTTGGGCTGCGACAGCTGGGCGCGGATGAACAGCGCCATCACCCCGCCGGCCAGGAAGAACATCAACGAGCACAGCCCCAGGTTGAGGCCGATGCGCTTGTGATCGGTGCTGGTGAGCGCGCCGATCCAGCCCGCCGAACGGCGGGAACCCGGGACCATGGGCGCGTCCTGCACCGTCACGACGACGACCGTCCGCGAATCCTGGAGCGCACCCACGCGGTGAACGCGGCCGGCGTGAGCGCGCGTACGGTGAAGGTCATCTCCGGGTGGCGCAGCCCGCAGAACACCGAGCACTGTCCAGGGAACGTGCCCGTCCGCGTGAACGTCAGGATCTGCCACTGGATCTTGCCCGGAAACGCGTCGTGCTTGAACTCCAGCTCCGGGATCCAGAAGCCATGGATGACGTCCAGCGAGGTCATGTTGAAGCGAATCGCCTCGTTGGTCGGCACCACGAGCGGCTGCTGGCCGACGAAGCTGCTGCGCTGGACGATCCCGTAGCGCGGGTAGGCGAACTCCCAGGCCCAGCGGGCGCCGGTCACGTCGATCGTCAGGCTGGGCTTCTCCCGGTTGGCGACCGTGTCCACGCGGTGCTCGGCCCTGAACGTCAGGTAGAGCAGGAACGCCACCACCAGCGTCAGCAGGACCGCGTAGCCCACCTCCAGTGGGTTGTTCTCATGCCAGCGGGCGGCCTGCTTCCGGCGGCGATAGCGCACCAGCGCCCAGGCCACCGTCAGGGACACGAGGACGAAGACCCCGATGGCGATCGGCCCGTAGATATCCGCCAGGGACCAGTACTCATGGCGGGTGCTGATGAGGGCGAGTGGGGTCACGGGCAGCCGGGCGCGGGGGCCGGCCTCGGGGTGCCGCCCCAGTCGCAGGATCCGCTACCCCCAGATGCCAGGAGAAAACGGTCGCAGCGTGCCGACGGTCTGCACGGGGACCGAACTGCCGGCTGTTGTCGGCGGTCAGGCGGTCTTGCCGTCGGCGGTCAGGCGGTCCCGGTGGCGTGGCGGGCCAGCTCCTCGGCGATCGCCAGGGACGAGGTGGCGGCCGGCGAGGGCGCGTTGCGGACCCAGACGACGCCGTCGGCCAGGCCCAGGCGGAAGTCGTCGACGAGCGATCCGTCGCGGTCGACGGCCTGGGCGCGGACGCCGGCGCCGGCGGGGAGCGCATCGGTGGGTCGGAGCTCCGGGACGTAGCGCTGAAGCTGGGCGACGAACGCGCGCTTGCGGGCAGCGCGGTACACCTCGCCGGCGCCGGCCCGCCAGTGGCGGCGCATCATCCGCCGGGTGCCGGGCCACGCCAGCGTCTCCGCGGTGTCGCGCCAGTCGAACGCGGTGCGGCGATAGCCCTCCCGGGCGGTGGCCAGGATCGCGTTGGGGCCAAGCAGGACCTCCCCGTCGATCCGCAGTGTGAGATGCACACCCAGGAACGGCAGGGACGGATCCGGGACCGGGTAGATGAGGCCGCGCACCAGGTGGCGGCGGTGCGGGGCCAGGCGGTAGTACTCGCCCCGGAACGGGACGATGCGCGGTTCGGGATCCTGCCCGGAGGCGCGGGCCAGCCGGTCGCTCTGCAGTCCCGCGCACACGACCGCGCGGTCGGCCTCCAGCACCTCGCCACAGGACAGGTGCACCCGCGGGCGGTCGGCGGCGCAGTCCACGCGCGTCACGGCCTGGCCGGTCCGGATCTGACCGCCGGCGGCGGCGATGTCGTCGGCGAAGGCGCGGGCGACGGCGGCGAAGTCGACGATCGCGGTGTGGGGCGAGTGCAGCGCCGCGACACCGGCGGCGTGGGGCTCGACCTCGGTCAGCGCCTCCGGGTCCAGCCAGCACAGGCCGGGCACGCCGTTGCGCTCGGCCCGCTCGGCCAGGCGGCGCAGCCGGGGCATCTCGGCCTCGTCGGTGGCCACGACCACCTTGCCGCACTCGTCGTAGGCGATCCCCCGCTCGGCGCAGAAGTCGCGCAGGAGGATCCGCCCCCTCGTGCACAGCCGGGCCTTGAGCGAGCCCGGCGCGTAGTAGATCCCGGCGTGCACGACGCCGCTGTTGTGGCCGGTCTGATGACGGGCCAGATCCGGCTCCTTCTCCAGCACCGTCACCTCCGCGCCGGAGCGGGCGAGCAGCCGGGCGGTCGCCAGACCGAGGATCCCGCCCCCGACGACGATCACCCGCATGCCGGTCCTCCCCGGGCCGTCCGCAGACGGCCGCTCAGGCCGGCAGCGCGTCGCACGCCTGGCCCACGGCCTGAGCGAAGGCGTCGACCTCGTCCTCGGAGGTGTCCCACGAGCACATCAGCCGGACCTCGCCGGTGCGCTCGTCCCAGGTGTAGAACGGCCACCTGGCGCGGACAGCCTCGACGGCGTCCGGCGGGATCACCGCGAACACCCCGTTGGCCTCTACCGCCTGCGTGATCGCGACCGCCGGGATGGCCGAGAGGTGGCCGGCCAGCCGGGCCGCCATGGCATTGGCGTGCCGGGCGTTGCGCAGCCACAGGTCTCCCTCGAACATGGCCACGAACTGCGCCGCCAGAAACCGGCTCTTGGAGGCCAGCTGCAGCGTCTGCTTGCGCAGGTAGCGCGCGCCGTCGGCCAGCGACGGCTCCAGGAGGACGACCGCCTCGCCGAGCGCCATGCCATTCTTGGTGCCCCCCAGGCTGAGGACGTCGACGCCGGAGTCCGTGGTGATCTCCCCCAGCCCCAGCCCGAGCCCGGCAGCGGCGTTGGCCAGCCGGGCGCCGTCGACGTGCAGCAGGAGCCCCAGCTCGTGCGCGGCGGCGGCCAGCGCGGCGGTCTCCGCAGCGCTGTAGCGGGTCCCGAGCTCCGTGCTCTGGGTGATCGTGACCACCCGCGGCTGGACGGCGTGCTCGTCGCCGAGGCGCGTCACGCGCGCGTGGATGTCCGCCGGGGTCAGCTTGCCGTCGGCGGTCGGCACGGTGAGCAGCTTGACGCCGGCGATGCGCTCCGGGGCGCCCGCCTCGTCGACGTTGACGTGCGCGGTCTCGGCGCAGATCGCCGCCTCCCACGGGCGGCAGGCGCAGCGCAGCGCCAGCACGTTGGCCGCGGACCCGTTGAACACCAGCAGCGACTGGGCCTGCGGGCCGAAGTGGTGGCGCAGGACTGTCTCGGCTTGCGCCGTCCAGGGATCGGCGCCGTAGGAGACGGCGTGACCGTCGTTGGCCGCGGCGACCGCGGCCAGGATGTCCGGGTGGACCCCCGCGTAGTTGTCTGAGGCGAACGCTTTCACCGGCCAGAGCCTACGGCGACCCGTCCCGGCGGCGCGGTTTGGGGCCCGGGGGCGCGGTTTGGGGCCCGGGGGCGCGGTTTGGGGCCCGGGCGTGCGGTTTGGGGCCCGGGGGCGCGGTTTGGGGCCCGGGCGTCGTCGTTCATGTTCTGAGTCCCTGAGCCGATAGATTGACCGTCCGGCGCAACCTTCGTCGGCATCGGATGTTTCAATCGGGGTCGCGACCCTGAGATCCGGTAACCGTCGCGGAGTGCTTCATCCCGGGGCGCGCCTTTTTTCGGCGCCGTGGACCAGATGCAGCCGCCCTCTGCGATGGGCCGCTTCGCTGCGCTGTGACCCTTCGCCACGCCCACCACCAGACCCGCTCCTGTCGCCCATGAATTCACCCTGCCGCCACCGCCTCGGGCTGGTCGTCCTGTCCGCGCTGGTGTGCCTGGCCGCCGCCCTGCCGGCCCAGGCCCTCGCCACCGCGCCCACCAAGACCGTCAGCTTCCACGGCTATCGGCTCGCCGTTCCGGCCACTTGGCCGGTCTACCACCTGCGGCCGGGCGGGACTCAGTGCGTGCGCTTCGATCGTCATGCCGTCTATCTGGGACAGCCGAGCAGCCGGCAGCAGTGTCCGGCCACCCCGGCCGGGCGCACCGAGGCGATCCTGGTCCAGCCGGGCGCGTCCACCCAGGCGTTGCCGGTCACCACGGCCGGCGGGGGCGGCGCGGGCGAGGTGGTCGACGGGGCGCACAGGGTCGTCGTCACCGCCACCTGGAACCGCAGGGCGGCCGTCATCCGGCGGGCCCTGGGCCTCCGCTCGCTGGCGGGAGCCATCCGGCGCCTGTCCGTCCGGGCGCACCCGTCATCGGTGGCCCATGCCAACGCGCTCATGCACTCCTATGCCCGGGCCCGGACCGTGTCGGCGCCGGGTCAGATCTACACCGGTCCCGGGTTCGACGCCTGCAACACCCCCAGCTCATCGCAGATGGCCGCCTGGGGCGCCTCGCCCTACCGGGCCATCGGGGTCTACATCGGGGGTGAGAACCGGGCCTGCTCGCAGCCGAACCTGACCCCCGCGTGGGTCAGCCAGGAGTCAGCCGCCGGCTGGCACATGATCCCCATCTACGTCGGCCTTCAGGCGCCGTCGAACTCGTGTGGCTGCGCCGGGATCTCGTCCGCCACCGCCAGCAGCGAGGGCGCGCAGGACGCCAGCAACGCCATGTACGACGCCCAGCTGATCGGCATCGGCGCTGGCAACCCGCTGTATCTCGACATGGAGGCCTACAACCGCACGAGCACCAACACGGCGGCCGTCCTGGCGTTCATCGAAGGCTGGACGGAGCAGCTGCATTCCGGCGGCTACGCGTCCGGCGTCTACAGCAGCGACAACTCCGGAATCGTCGACCTGGTCAACGACTACGGCACCGGATACGCCGAGCCGGACGACATCTGGATCGCCAACTGGAACAACCAGCAGACCACCGTGGACGGCAACGTCCCCGCCTCCGAGTGGGCCGCGCACCAGCGCATGCACCAGTACTCCGGCGCCCACAACGCCAGGTACGGCGGGGTGACGATCAACATCGACGGCGATTACGTGGACGCCGCCACCGCCGCGGCCGGCTCAGGCTCCGGGACATACGCGACGCCGACGCCGGCCCCCAGGCCCTCCCTGCGCGTCGCCCCCGCCGCCAACGGGGCCATCAACCTGATGCCCAGCTGGCTGTATGCCACCGGCGTCACCGCCTGGCAGCTGGAGGGCGGCCAGAGCCCCACGGCGCTGGCCCCGCTCGGGCCGCCGGTGAGCGCCAGCGGCCGCCTGCCCGTCGTCAGCCAGGACGCCTATCGCTACTTCGCGGTGACGGCGCTGGGCTCCGCAGGGCAGGCGCTGGGGACATCGTCCCCCGTGACCACGCCGGCCCACATGGCCATCTTCGGCCAGAGCGTGTTCATCCCGCGCCGGGGCCTGGGCGGGGTGCCGGTCGGGTGCTTCAGCCCCACGAGGTGCACCGGGGTGAAGGTCACGATCTCGCTGGGCCGCCGGACGTTGCTCAAGACCGGCGCCGAGCGCATCCCGGCCGGCGGCGGCCTGGCCTTCTTCAGCCTGACCCCCGTCCAGCGGTATCAGCTGTGGAGGGCTCCCCGCCACCAAGAAACGGTCAAGATATCCGTCCGCAGCCCGGGCCACCGGGGCGCGACCCGTCAGCTCCGGCTCTCGTCGTTCACCACCATCGGCCGCTCGCCCCGGCGCAGCCTCAAGCCGTCGCCGGTGATGCACCTGGTGGGGACGTCGGACTTCATCTCCAACGGCTGGGTGGGCGGGATCCTGGCCTCCTGCGTCAGCGCCACGCCGTGCTCGGGGACGACCAAGCTCGTGGCGCGCGGCCAGGTGATCGCCCAGACCCGCGTTCAGACACTCGGCGTCGGCCAGATGGGCTATGAGCTGTTCACCGTGACCCCGGCCGGCCATCAGCTGCTCATGCACGCCCCGGGCAACCAGCTTCCGGCGACGGTCGCCATCCGGACCGGCGGGGTCGCCGCCACCGGGCACCTGGTGCTGAGCTCGTACTTCTAAGCCTGGATCCACCGATCCCGCGGTCGTCTCGCAACCCGTTATCGGTGGATCCAGGCTAAGCGTCACCGCGAGATGATGTGGCGCACGCGCCGGGACACCCGGCCGACCGTGCCGTGGCCGGCGCCCGCCAGCCCGGTCACCCCGAGCAGGGTCACGAACACGCCGGCGACGAGGGCCAGGCTCGCCAGCAGGACCGGCCAGCGCCGCTCCAGGAACTCCCGAGCGCGACCGAGGATTCGCGTGGCCCTCTCTCCGGCCACCGCCACGATCCCCAGGATCACGAGCAGCGGCAGCACGAAGCACGCGTTGTAGATCACGAGCAGCAGCACCTGGCGCCCCAGCCCCAGCCCGGAGCCCACGATCGCGGCGATCGCCGCGAAGTACGGGAATGCGCTCGGGAGTTCGATGGCCGCGATCGTCGCGCCCAACAGCGCGCTCGAGCGGCTCTGCTTGGGCGGACCGCCCGCCTTCTTTCGGTGGCCCAGCCGCTCCCGCCGTCGCCATAGGTACGCCGCCGCGACGAGCATCGCCACGCCCGCCACCGTCTCCAGGATGTAGCGCGTCGTCGCGCTCGGATGCGGGACGAGCGACAGGAGCGCCTGGCCGGGGCCGAGGACGAGCACCGCGCCGCCCAGGAGGGTCACGGCGAACACCGCGCCCGTGAACTCGATCAGGTTGCGGGCCGGCGCCTGCCCCGCGGCCAGGTACAGGGCCGGCGCGATCGTGCTCGGGTTCATCGAGTCGGCCAACCCGATCGAGACGACCAGCCCCAGCACCCTCAGCATGGCTTGACCAGCCCCAGCACCCTCAGCATCGCTTAAGAGTGACGGGTGGGGCGGGCGCCGGCCAAGCAACGCTTCCGGCGTCGTTTTGCGGCCTGCGCCGCTGGGTATCCGGGCGCCCCGGGAGTCATCAGACCGTATTCGAGAGGAAGCGATGGCCACCACCACCGAGACCAGACCAGCAGAAGCTACGCAGACCTTCAGTCCCGAGGACGCGACCAGCGGGCTTCGCCGCGACATCGGCCGCACCGCCCTGCTGTTCGCCGGAATCGGGTCGATCATCGGCTCCGGGTGGCTGTTCGGAGCCTTCAAGGCAGCCGGGATCGCCGGGCCCTCCGCCATTCTGTCTTGGGGAATCGGCGGCGTGATGATCCTGCTGATCGGCCTCACCTACGCCGAGCTGGGGCCGATGTTCCCGGTGTCCGGCGGCGTCGCGCGCTACCCGCACTACTCGTTCGGGTCCGCGGCGAGCTTCGTGATGGGCTGGATCACATGGCTGGCCGCCGCCAGCGTCGCGCCCGTGGAGGTGGAGGCGGCCCTCAACTACGCCTCCAACAACATCGGGGGCCTGGCGCACATCAGCGCGGCCGCCGGCCAGAACCCGGTGCTGACGTTCCCTCTCGGCTACATCGTGGCGGCGCTGCTGATGGCCTTCTTCGTGTGGGTCAACTTCCGCGGCATCAGGTGGTTTGCCCGGCTCAACAACCCGATCGTCACCTGGAAGATCGTGGTCATCTGTGTGGTCGTGGTGGCGTTCCTGGTCACCCAGTTCCGGGGCGCCAACTTCACCCAGTTCGGCGGATTTGCCCCCGGCGGTGTGCACGGGATCTTCGAGGCCATCGCCACCGCCGGCATCACGTTCTCGTTCCTCGGCTTCCGCCAGGGCATCGAACTGGCGGGAGAGACCGACAACCCGGCGCGCAACATCCCGTTCGCCGTCATCGGCTCGGTGCTGGTCACCGCGGCCATCTACATCCTGCTCCAGGTCGCCTTCATCGGCGCGGCCCCGGTGGGCGGCAAGGGCGGCCTGGCCTCGGTCGGCTGGTCCAACCTCAGCTTCGCCAACGACTTCGGCCCCCTGGCCGGGATCGCGCAGCTGATCGGCCTGTCCTGGCTGGCCACCGTACTGTACGTCGACGCGGTCATCTCGCCCGGAGGCACCGGCCTGATCTACACCACGGTCACCGCCCGGATCACCCACGCCATGGCCCGCAACCGCAACATCCCGAGCACGTTCGAGGCGACCAGCTCAAAGGGCGCGCCGACGGGCGGACTGATCCTGGCGTTCGTCGTCGGGCTGATCTTCTTCCTGCCGTTCCCCGGCTGGCAGAAGCTGATCGAGTTCATCACCTCGGCCACCGTGCTGTCGTTCGGAGCCGGCCCCCTGGTGCTGATGGCGATGCGCCGCCAGATGCCGCAGCTGGAGCGCAAGTTCCGTCTCCCGGGCGGTCACATCGTGCCGTTCCTGGCCTTCTTCTCCGCCAACATGATCGTCTACTGGGCGGGCTGGGACACCAACTGGAAGCTGTACCTGGGGATTCTCGCCGGGCTCGTCCTGTACGCGCTCAACCACGTGTTCGGACGCGAGCGCCTGCCGCGCCTTGACCTGCGCTCGGCGGCGTTCCTGGTGCCCTGGCTCGGCGGCCTGTGCCTGGTCTCGTACCTGGGGAATTATCCCGAGCCTGCCGCTGGCAACCTGGCCGTGTTCGGCACCAGCGGGCTGTCGCTGGTCTGGGCCGCCCTGGTCATCCTGGCCATCTCCGCGGTGTCCTACGTGATGGCGCTGGCCCTGGCGCTGCCCTCCGAGCGCGTGGCGGTGCACATCGAGGGCGCGGCTCCGGTGCAAGCGCGCCGACGCTGATCGGCCGCCGCTATCCACGGTTTGGGTCGGCGCAACGTTGCCAAGCGCGTCCGCGCCGGACCAGCGCGGCGGTGGCCAGCGCCAGCATTGCGGTTATCGCCAGTAGCACCGGGTAGCCCGCCAGGCCCGCGGCAAGAGTCAAGACATAGGGAGCGGCGAAGCCGACGTAGGTGAGCGCGTAGAAGACGGCGGTGAGGCCGGCCAGCGTGTCCGGTCCGGCGGCGCGCTGGACCTCGACGAGGCCGGCCACCAGCGCCATCCCGTAGCCGGCGCCGAGCACGAGCGAGCTGGGGACGAGCATCCAGATCGATCCGACAGCGGCAGTCAGCGCGGCCAGCCCCAGCCCAACGGTCATGGTCACCAGCGCCAGGCTGGCGCCGGGCCGCCCCGGGCGGGCATCGAGTCGCCGGGCGACCGGCTGGACGAGGACGCCGGCGAGCGCGGTGAGCATGGTCACCGCGGCCGTGAGGGCGATCCCGTCGCCGGCGCGGGCGGCACCGACGACGCTCGGCATCAGCGCGAACGCGATCGCCGGCGCGGCGAACACCCACGGCGCCATCGGCGCCGTCGTCCGCCGGAAGTCACGGGCCAGGGCCAACGGGACGGCGCGACGGATCGCGCCGGTTCCGCGGCGGCGATGGGTCTCGGGGGCGGCTGGGGCGGTGAGCACCACCAGCGACATGAGCACGAGATGCGGGAGGTACGGGACCACGCCGGGGTCCGGCGCCCACTCGGCCAGCACGCCGGAGACGAGCGGGCCGGCCGCGAAGCCCAGCGTCATCGCCACCGCCGACCGCCGTGCAATGGCGTGGTCGTCACTGTCGCCAAACGGCGGACGCGAGATCTCCCGCACCCACGCCGTCCCCGCGCTGAACGCCGCGCCGCTCCCCACCCCCGCCAGCAGCCGTCCGGCGAACAGCAGCCAGACGTGGCCGCCGGCCACGATGAGGGCAACCGTCGCCGCCAGCGAGAACACTGCCGAGGCCAGCGCGACCGGGCGGCGCCCCCGCGCGTCGGCCAGCGAGCCGGCGACGAGCAGGCCGGGGATCAGGCCGAGCGCGTACAGCCCGAACATCGCCTCCAGCGTGCCGGGGCTGAGGTCCAGCGTCCGGCGGTACACGAGCAGCATCGGCGTGAACTGGTTCGACCCCCAGGCGGCGCCGAGCAGGATGGACGCCACCGGAACCCACGCCGGCACGCTCCGGCGCACCTGCTCCGGGGCAGCACGAGCAACCGCGACGGGATCCATTGTCATTCGAACGAGCGCCTCCGAGGGAGTTCAATGACCGAACCGCAACCCTAGCACATGATGGTTCAATGATCAGACCGTACACGCTATCCTCTCCTCCATGCTCGGCAAGGAGTACCCACAGCAGGACTGCGCGATGGCCCGGGCCCTCGAGATCGTCGGCGAGCGGTGGACGCTGCTGATCGTCCGCGACGCGATGTACGGGGTCCAGCGCTTCAGTGACTTCCAGGCCCGCCTCGACATCCCCAAGGCGGTCCTCGCCGATCGCCTCGCCGGACTGGTCGAGCACGGCGTCATGGCCCGCCGGCCCGACCCCGACCGCGCCGGCCGGTCCCTTTACGAGCTGACCAACGCCGGCCGCGACCTGTGGCCGGTCATCCACGCGATGCTCGTCTGGGGCGACCGTCACCGCGCGCCGAACCAGCGCGACTTCACCCACGCCACCTGCGG
>JBPYFQ010000008.1:0-57529 GCA_051985625.1 Solirubrobacteraceae bacterium | reverse complement strand
ACCGGCAGCTGATCAGCTGGCCCTACTTCGTCGACGAGGTGGACACCGACGTCCCTGACCCGAACCGGTGGGAGCAGTTCGGCAGCGGCGACGCCCGGGGCGTGACCGCCTACGTGCTCCGTACGGGGAAGCCTCAGCACCTGTCGGGAGAGCAAATCGAGAGACTCGTCGAGCTCGGCGAGGCCGACCTGATCGGCAAACTGACCGAGGACTGGCTGGGGGTACCGCTCAAGTCCGACGGCGACCACACGGTCGGCGTCCTGGCATTGCAGTCGTACCTACCGAACGTGCACTTTACGGAGCAGGACGAGGAGCTGCTGGCGTTTGTCGGCCAGCATGTCGGCGCCGCCCTCTCGCGTGCCCGGGCGATCGAGGAGACCCGGCAGCGCAATGCCGAGCTGGCGCTGATCAACAGCGTCCAGGAAGCGCTGGCCGGCGAGCTGGAGCTGCAGGCGATCTACGACGCTGTCGGCGACAGGATCCGTGACGTGTTCGACGCCCAGGTCGTCGACATCGCCATCTACGACGAGACTTCGGCCCTGTTGCACTTCCCGTACGCGATCGAACGGGGAGAGCGGTTCGCGGACGAGCCGATGGAGCTCATCGGCTTTCGCAAGCACGTGATGAAGACGCGCGAGTCGCTGATGCTCCCGGAGATCAGTCCGGAGGTGGTCGAGCGCTACGGCAACCCGTTCGTACTGGCCGGGGAGCCGATCAAGTCGGCGCTGTTCGTGCCACTGGTCGTCCGCGGCCGCGCGACGGGCGTGATCTCACTCCAGAACATCGACCGCACGCGGGCGTTCGGCGAATCCGACCAGCAGCTCCTCGAGACGCTGGCAGGCAGTCTCAGCGTCGCGCTGGAGAACGCGCGCCTCGTCCACGAGACCCGCCAGCGCAACGCCGAGCTGGCGCTCATCAACAGCGTCCAGGACTCGATTGCCGGCGAGCTCGACCAGCAAGCGATCTATGACGTTGTCGGCACCACGCTCCGGGATGTGTTCGACGCCCAGGTGGTGGCCATCTTGATCTACGACGAGTCGAGCGGGCTGTTGCACGACCTGTTCACGCTCGAGCGCGGTGAGCGGCTGCACGATGAGCCATCATCGCCGATCGGCTTCTCGAAGCATGTGTTAGAGACGCGCGAGTCGGTGCTGATCACCGAGAATCTCGATGCCGAAGTCCAGCGCTACGGCAGCTCGGTTCCCATCGGCGAGGCCCCGAAGTCGGTCCTGTTCGTCCCGCTCGTCACCAGCGGCAAGGCGACGGGCGTGATCTCGCTCCAGAACCTCGACCGCGAACACGCATTCAGCGAATCCGACCAGCAGCTCCTCGAGACACTGGCCGGCAGCCTGAGCGTCGCGCTCGAGAACGCGCGCCTCGTCCACGAGACCCGGCAGCGCAACGCCGAGCTGGCGCTCATCAACAGCGTCCAGGAGGCGATCGCCGGCGAGCTCGATCCGCAGGCGATTTATGACGCCGTCGGGGACAGGATCCGCGACGTGTTCGACGCTCAGGTCGTCGACATCGCCATCTACGACGCGGCGGGTGCCCTGCTGGAGTTCCCGTACGTGATCGAGCGAGGCGAGCGCCTTCACGAGCCGCCGCTCCCCCTGTTCGGATTTCGCAAGCATGTCATGGAGACGCGCGGGCCGCTGCTGATCACGGAGAGCACCCCGCAGGTGTTGGAGCGCTACGGCAACCCGGCCGTTCTCGGCGGTAACCCCAGCAAGTCAGCTCTCTTTGTGCCGCTCCTGGTCGGCGGCCGTGCGACCGGCGTCGTCTCGCTCCAGAACGTCGATCGGACGCACGCGTTCGGCGAGGACGACCAGCGACTCCTGACCACGCTCGCCGGAAGCCTCAGCGTCGCGCTGGACAACGCTCGCCTCGTCCACGAGACGCGCCAGCGCCTGGCCGAGCTCGCGACCGTCAACCGCGTCGGTCAGGCGCTCTCGTCGCAGCTTGATCTCGACGCTCTGATCGAACTCGTCGGCGAGCGCGTGCGCGAGACGTTCGAGGCGGACATCGCCTACGTCGCCCTCCACGACCAATCATCAGGACGGATCGACTTCGCCTACTACTACGAGCGCGGGGAGCACGAGGAGCAGGCGCCGCTCACGTACGGAGAGGGGCTGACGTCGCGGATCCTGGAGTCCCAGGAGCCGCTCCTGCTCAACCGCTCGCCGCAATTCGAGGCGCACGAACCCGTTGGCACCAGCGTGCGGTCGTACCTCGGCGTGCCGATTCTGGTCGGCGACACAGCAATCGGCGTGATCAGCGTGCAGAGCATCGAGGAGGAAGGCCGGTTCGGTGAAGATGACTCCCGCCTACTGGCCACGATCGCCGCCAATGTCGGAGTCGCGATTCACAACGCTCGCCTGTTCAGCGAGGTGGAGCGGCAGCGTGGATACCTGGAGTCGCTCGTCTCCATCAGTCCGGCCGCGGTGGTGGTCCTCGACCCGGAGGAGCTGGTGACCGACTGGAATCCGGCTGCGGCGGAGCTCTTCGGCTACTCCGCGGAGGAGGCCGTCGGCCAGTCCATCGACGACCTCCTCTTCGGCGGGTCGGTGGGCCACGAGGAGGGCCGCGAGGTCACAGAGGAGGCCATGCGAGAGGGCCGGTCGCAGCGCATCACGCTGCGCCGGCGCCGAGATGGAACCCTGGCCCACGTCGAGTTGATGCTCGTCCCGCTGACGGTCGACGACGCGCACGTCGGCTTCTTGGGGGTCTACCACGACGTCACCGAGCTCCAACGCGCGCGCCAGGAGGCCGAGACGGCGACGCAGGCCAAGAGCGCCTTCCTGGCCACCATGAGCCACGAGATCAGGACGCCGATGAACGCCGTGATCGGGATGACCGACCTCCTGCTCGGCACGGACCTGACCGACGAGCAGCGGGATTTCGCGGAGGTCGTGCGGACGAGCGGAGACGCGCTGCTTCACGTCATCGACGACATCCTCGACTACTCGAAGATCGAAGCGGGCAAGCTCGACCTGGAGCGCGAGCCGTTCGGCCTGCGCGAGTGCGTGGAGGGCGCGTTGGACATCGTCGCCCCGCGCGCGTGGGACAAGGGGATCGAGCTCGGCTGCCTGATCGACGAGGCCGCGCCGGCCGGAATCCTGGGCGACGGGGCCCGCGTTCGCCAGGTGCTGCTGAACCTGCTGTCCAACGGGGTCAAGTTCACCGAGGCGGGCGAGGTCGTCATCCTCGTCCACGCCGAGCCGACCGGGCCGGGCTCGTATCGGCTCGAGCTGCTCGTACGGGATACGGGGATCGGGATCCGACCGGATCGGATGGACAGGCTCTTCACCTCGTTCAGCCAGGTGGACGCCTCGACGACCCGCCGCTTCGGCGGGACGGGGCTCGGCCTCGCCATCTCCAAGCGCCTCGTGGATCTGATGGGCGGCACGATCACGGTTGAGAGCGAGCCAGGCCGCGGCTCAACGTTCCGCATCGCGCTGCCGGTCACGGCGGCCGACGTGCCGGGCCAGATTCACCTCGACGAGGGGCTGCCGCGGCTGGCCGGCAAGCGAGTCCTCATCGTCGACGACAACGCGACGAATCGGGAGATCGTCGTCCGGCACGCCCGCTCGTGGGGAATGGAGCCGGTGGCCGTCGAGTTTCCCGGCGAGGCACTGGCGCTGGTCGAGGCCGGCGAGCCATTCGACGTGGCCGTGCTGGACATGATGATGCCGGACATGGACGGGTTGGCCCTGGGCGCGGAGATCCGCCGCCGGCGGAGCGAGCAGGACCTTCCGCTTCTGCTTCTGACCTCGCTCGGCCGCCTGCCGGAGGAACAGTGGTCGGGCGCCTTCTCCGCCCAGCTCGCCAAGCCTCTCAGGGCATCACAGCTCTACAACACGCTCGTGCAGCTGCTGAGCGCCGGCGAGCCGGGAGTGGAGAAGGCCGAGGTCCCGCCGGACGACACGGAGCCGGTCCTGTCGTTGCGGATCCTGCTCGCGGAGGACAACGCGATGAACCAGAAGGTCGCCCTCCGGCTCCTTGAGCGGCTCGGCTACCGCGCGGATGTGGTGTCGAACGGGCTCGAGGCGCTGGAAGCGCTCGAGCGGCACCCCTATGACGTGGTCCTGATGGACGTGCAGATGCCGCGGCTCGACGGTCTCGACGCTACGCGCCGGATCCGCGAACGCTGGCCGCCGGAGAGTCGGCCCCACATCATCGCCATGACCGCGAACGCGCTGCCGGAGGATCGCGACGCCTGCTTCGCGGCCGGCATGAACGACTATGTGGCCAAGCCGATTCGCGCGGACGAACTGGCGACGGCGCTGAAGCGTTCGCGGCCACTCCCGAATCCCGAGGCCGATTCGGGAGAGAGCGAGATCAGCCTCGACGCCGCGGCGCTCCAGAACCTGCGAGACCTGGGCGGCGCCGAGTTCGTGACCGAGGTGGTCGACGTGTTCCTGTCCGATGCGCCGGCGCTGATCACCAGCCTCAGTGAGTCTCTGGAGCGCCAGGACGCCGAGGAGCTTCGCCGAGCGGCCCACACGCTGAAGGCGAACGGCGCGACGCTCGGCGCTGTGGCGTTTGCGAATGCCTGCCGCATCGTCGAGCAGCATGCCAAGGAGGGTCGCCTCGACGGCGTCGCACAGCTCGTGGCCGAGATCGAGCACGAGTACCAGACGCTCCAGCAGGCCCTCGCCCCCCTTCGCTCGGAATCGGCGTCGTGAAGCCGTCCGCTCCCACGGCCGGGACGATCTTGATCGCCGATGACAATCGGGTCAACCGGCTCCTGCTCGCCCGCGGGCTGGAGCATGACGGGCACACCGTCGCCTTTGCCGAACACGGCGGGGAGGCGCTGGAGCTATTGCGACGCCGGCCCTTCGACCTGATGCTGCTCGACGTCCTGATGCCCGAACTGGACGGCTACGGGGTCTTGCGTGAGCTGCAGCGCGACCTGCATCTGCGTGACATCCCGGTGATCGTGACGTCGTCGCTCGACGAGCTGGACAGCGTCGTGAAGTGCGTGGAGATGGGCGCGGAGGACTATCTGACCAAGCCGGTCAACCCGGTGCTGCTCAATGCGCGCATCGGTGCCAGCCTGGAGAAGAAGCGCTTGCGCGACCAGCAGCGGGAGATGATCAGCCGGTTCGCCACGAAGGAGGTGGCGGAGGATCTGCTCACTTCCGGCTTCTCGCTCGGCGGCAAGCACGTCGACGCGTCCGCGATGTTCTGCGACATCCGGTCGTTCACGACGATCGCAGAAGCCCAGGACCCCGCCGAGACGATCGAGCTGCTGAATGACTACTACGCGCTGATGATGGACGCGATCAGCGGCGAGGGTGGGATGGTGAACCAGATGCAGGGCGACGGCCTGATGGCGATCTTCGGCGCGCCCTTGCCGCGGGCGGACCATCGCCGCGCGGCGGTGCTCGCGGCGCGGCAGATGATCGACCTGATCCGCCTGTTCAACGAGGAGCAGGCGGTACACGGCAAGGTGCAGATCCGGATCGGTATCGGGATCGCGTCGGGTCGGATGGTGGCCGGCTACGCCGGTACGCGCCAACGCGCGGCCTACACCTGCGTGGGCGACACCGTCAACGTGGCCGCTCGGCTCGAGTCGCACACCAAGATCGTCAACCGGCCGATCCTGATCGACGAGGCCACGCGGCGCGGCCTCGGCGACGACATCGCGGTCGAGCCCCAGGGCGAGGTGCTCATGAAGGGAAAGACCGAGCCGACCACGGTGTACGCCGTGCTCACCCAGTCGCTCGTCGCCGAGAGCGCCTGAACGGGCTGATTCGGCAGCCGATCACCCGACGAGCAGGCCCCGGTCAGCTTGCGTGATGCTCCAGGCCAGGGATCCGACAACGGCCGCAACGACGAACGCGGCCAGCACGACGTTGACGATCAACTCGGTGGTATGCATGATCCCTCCTTGGGAGTTCGGCCTGCTCCGCGTCGAGGTGATGGGGGTGCGGCGACACGGGGCCTCTGGTGTGCCACATAGGCTTCCTGGGATCAGCGGGCGCGACCACCTCTCCGGACGTACTCCGAGTGCGTCATCTGCCGCATTCCCCGGGCCGCTGACATGAGCCCGGACGGCCGGCCGATGGTCAGCAGGTGAGACCGAGGTGCCCGCACATGGTCGCCGCGGAGGCCGCGGCCCCGAGCTTGGGAAGCCCAAAGATCTGCTCGGTGGTGGCCAGCAGCGAGTAATGCGTCCACTGCGTCCCGTCCTGTCCTGAGGACCTGGGCGAGACCACGATCATCGGAATGTGGTTGCTGGGCGGGGACGTCGCACCCTGGGACATATCGCCCGAACCCTCGTCGAACGTGACAAAGATCGCGGTGGTGCCGGACTTGTACTGCGGCGTGTTCATGAACAGCGGCATCTCGCCGGCCAGCCAGCGGTCCGCGACCGCAGTCGAGCAGTTGTGGGCGTCGTTACATAAGTTGGGCGCGACGAAGGTGAACTTCGCAGAAAGATTGGGTGTGGACCCGGTCCGGTACGGTAGGTCGTACTTGACGCAGTCTTGTCCCAGTGTCGTCACGTAGTACACCTCAGGGTTGTGCCTGACGGCGTAGTCCCCGGAGTTAACGGTGTCGCACGGGGCGGGCATGGACTCCAGCAGCGACTGGGACTGCCCATTGGGCAGCTGACTGAACAGGCTCCGGTTGGACAGCTGGCGGTAACTGTCGTCGTAGCAGCAGGGGTCTCCGCCCGTGGCTCCGGTGTAGTTGTCGGCGCTGAAGTGGCCGAGGGCGTAGTAGTTGGTCGCGTCGCCGTACGTGTTCGCCAGATGCGTGAAGTAGGTACAGCATTCGTTACCGATGATGTTGCTCTGGTCCTCGTTCTCAAACCAGATCCACACCACATGCCGGATCTTCCCGGCATGGCTGCCCGCTTGCGTCGACCCGCCGGCCGATCCGGCCGTCTCGGTTGACGTCGAACTGACGTGGCTCGCGTGTGCGTGCGTCGTCGACGAGCCGCCGGAGCCACACCCGACGAGGATCAGGGCCACAACCAGGACGGACAACCCGCGCACGACGACATTTTCTCCTTAGGCCACACCCGGCTTCAACAACCCGCCCGCACGAACACGGGACGCTAACCAATCGCAAATTAACGCGCTCCCGCCCGCCAATCTTACGAGGCACGGTCAGTCGGCTCTTGGGCCGCGGCCCCTCGGCGTCGAGCTTGGCTATGGCATGAACTCTGGTGTAACTCCTTCTCCGCCCCCGTGGGGGCGGTCTGACCAAGCAGTCGGTCGGCGAGGTGACCACCGACCTGGAGCGCCGCGGCTTAGCTGGAGCGGCTCCCCGAACCCACCGACGGAGCGCCCCTGCTCTTCGTTCCGGAGGGCATGGCGAGGACGCGGCGGGTCATCCGGCGCTCGCTTCGGGCAGGATTAAGCCCTGATGGCGCTGGCCTACACGGACTACTACGAGGTGCTGGGCGTCCCGCGTGACGCGGATCAGGACGCGATCCGCCGCGCCTACCGCAAGCTGGCCCGCCAATACCACCCTGACCTCAACTCCGACAGCGACGCGGAGGACCGCTTCAAGCAGCTGGGCGAGGCGTACGAGGTGCTGTCCGATCCTGAGAAGCGCGAGCGCTATGACCGGCTCGGAGCCAGCTGGCGACAGCAGGAACAGGAGGCGCCGGAGGCGAACTTCGAGGAGTTCTTCACGCGTCAGGGGTACGGCGGTGACGACGCCGGGGTGGAGTTCAGCGACGATCTGTTCGAGCGGCTGTTCGGCAGGGGCGGTTTCGGCCGCGGTCAGGGTGGGCGCGCCGCCGGGCCGTTGCGGGGCTACGACCGCGAGGCGCTGCTTGAGCTGTCGCTGGAGGATGCGCTGGAAGGAGGACGCCGCAAGTTGACGCTCGGTGACCGGGAGATCGACGTCAACTTCCCCGCCGGTGTCCGGGACGGCCAGTTGATTCGCCTGGCTGGACAGGGCGGTCCGGGTCGCGATGGTGGTCCGGCCGGGGACCTGTATCTCCGTATCGCGCTGAAGCCCCACCCCCAATTTCGCCGTCGCGGCCAGGACGATCTCGACGTCGACCTTCAGGTGACTCCGTGGCAGGCAGCGCTCGGCGCGACCGTCCCGGTGCCGACTCCGAACGGGACCGCTCAGGTCCGGGTCCCGCCCGGCTCCTCCAGCGGGCGGCGCCTCCGGCTCCGAGGACGGGGGCTGCCCACGTCCGGGGACGGCCGCGGCGATCTGCACGCCATCATCATGATCACCGTTCCCAAGGCGCTGTCGGACCGTGAACGCGAGCTCTACGAGCAGCTCGCCGAGACCTCCCGGGAGACGACCGCATGAACCACGAAGAGTCGGTCGAACTGGCCGTCGTCGCACAACGGGCCGGAGTCCGCATCGCGCTGGTCCGCCGCTATCTGGAGTTCGGCCTGTTCGAGCCGCGCTCCGAGCCGGCTGAGGCACCGCCGCGACCGGAGCCGGCAGAGCCACCAGCGCGCGCCGAGCCGGCCGAGGCACCGCGCTACGACCCGCACAGCGCCGCCCGCATCGCGCGGGCGGAGCGGTTGCGCCGTGACCTCGGCCTCAACCTCGCCGGCGCGGTGCTGGTGTGCGAGCTGCTTGACCGGATCCGAGAGCTGGAAGCCCGCCAATAGCACCCCCGCCGCCGGGTACCCGGTCGGCGAGCGCGTATCGTGACGGACAGGCCGTGACCTTGCTCAGCGAGATCCTCGCCCGCCGGTGGGGGATGCCGCGGGCGCAGACCCGCGCGGTGACCCGCCAGCGTGACCTGCGCGTCCCGATGGACGACGGCGCGGTGCTGCTGGCCGATCGCTGGGTGGCCGACGGTGCGGGCGAACGGCCCCAGCCGACCGTGCTGGTCCGCTCCTGCTACGGCCGGCGCCAGTTCTTCGGGCTGCTCCACGGACGCCTCCTGGCCGAGCGCGGCCTGCAGGTGGTGATCCAGAGCGTCCGCGGAACGTTCGGCTCCGAGGGGACGTTCAACCCCTTCGTGGAGCGGGCCGACGGACTCGCCACGCTGCGCTGGCTGCGGGCGCAGCCATGGCACGCCGGACCGATCGGAATGACCGGAGAGAGCTACCTGGGCCTCGTGCAGTGGGCGGTCGCCGCCGACGCCGACGATGACCTCGCGGCGCTGTCCATCCAGGGGAGCGCCTCGCAGTTCCACGGCCAGAGCTATCCGGGCGGCAGCATGTCGCTTGAGACCTCGGCCCAGTGGCTGGTGATGATCGCCACGCAGGAGCGCCGTCTGGCGCCGTTACCCATGGGCTTCGCCCTTCGCCGGCTGCACTCGGTGTTGTCCGCGGCGTCGCTGCATGATCTCGATCGCCGCGCCACCGGCGGCGAGGTGGCCTGGTTTCGCGAAGCGCTGTCGCATCCCGAGCGAGACGACGCGTACTGGGTGGAGCGCGACTTCTCGGCCGGGGTGGCGAAGGTCAAGGCCCGAGTGCAGATGATCACCGGCTGGTACGACGCGTTCGTGCCGTGGCAGCTTGAGGACTACGCGGCGCTGCAGGAGGCGCACGGTCGTCAGCAGCTGATCATCGGTCCGTGGTCCCATACGCAGGAGGGGCTAGCCGCCGCCGGCGTCCGAGAGGGTCTGGCCTGGCTTCGCGGCCACCTGCTGAACGACTGGCGGCTGACGGATCGTGCTGCGGTGCGGGTCTTCGTGACCGGCGAGCGGGCGGGCGGCGGATGGCGGGAGCTTCAGCGTTGGCCCCCGGACGAGAACGCGGCCCGCCGGCTGTGGCCGGCCGGCGGCGGGCGCCTGATGTGGCAGGCACCGGAGACCGAGGCGCCCAGCCCGGACGGCAGCAGCCAGTATCGCTACGACCCGACTGATCCGACGCCGTCGGTCGGCGGCCCGATCATGATCACCGGCAAACCGGTCCGCGACAACCGACCACTCGAGGCCCGTCCGGACGTGATCACGTTCACCACCGCTCCCCTCGACGCGACGGTCGAGGCGATCGGCCCGGTGCGCGTGGACCTGTGGGCACGAGCCAGCGAGCCGTACTTCGATCTGTTCGCCCGCGTGTGCGACGTCGACCCGCAAGGGGCCTCCTGGAACGTCTGCGACGCCCTGTCGACCGTCGCCCCGGGGCGGTTTCCGCGCTCGGTCGAGGACGGCGCCTGGAGGGTCGAATTCGACCTGTGGCCGATCGCGCACCGCTTCGCCGCCGGCCATCGCATCCGCCTACAGGTCTCCTCCGGGGCATACCCGCGGTACGTGCGCAACCCGGGGACAGGCGAGGACCCACTCACGGCCGAGTCGCTGCGGGCGGTCGACGTGGAGATCCTCCACGGTCCCGAGCACCGGTCGTCGCTGGTGCTTCCGGACATCACCCCGCGCTGAGCGGAGCCCGACGCCGTCCGGGGGCCAGCCCCGGCAAATAGGGCAATGTCGAGTGGAGTTTGAGGATTATGTAGCCTCTGGGCGATGGCATACGTGATCGCAGGCAGTTGCATCAAGGACGACTCGTGCATCGAGGTGTGTCCCGTCGACTGCATCCACCCCAAGCCCGGCTCGCCCGACTTCGAGACCGCGGAACAGCTCTACATCGACCCGGCGGTGTGCATCGACTGCGACGCCTGCGTCGAGGCCTGCCCCGTGGACGCGATCTTCGCCGAGTTCGAGATCCCCGAGAAGTTCAGCTACGCGCTGGAGATCAACGCCGAGTTCTTCGACGCGCGCAGCATCGCGGAGCGGACCGCGGCATGACCGATCACCCGCGTCCCCGGGTGGCGATCGTCGGAGCGGGGCCCGCCGGCGCCTTCGCCGCCGCGTGCCTGCTTCGCACCCATCCCCAGGTGGAGATCGACCTGTTCGACCGGCTGCCCACACCATGGGGCCTGCTGCGCGCCGGCGTGGCGCCCGACCATCAGGAGATCAAGCGCCTCGAGGACACGTTTGATCGCGAAACGCTCCAGCAGGGCTGCCGGTTCTTCGGCAACGTCGAGGTGGGTGTCGACATCTCCCACCAGGAGCTCACCAACCACTTCGACGCCGTCGTCTACGCCACCGGCGCCCAGGCGGACAAATCCCTCGGCATTCCGGGTGAAGACCTCCCGGGAAGCTGGGCGGCGACGGAGTTCGTCGCCTGGTACAACGGCCACCCCGATTATCGAGAGCTCCGGTTCGACCTGTCCGGCAAGCGAGCCGTCGTGATCGGCAACGGCAACGTGGCGGCCGACGTGACCCGGATCCTGCTGCTCAGCCCAGAGGAGCTCGCACGAACCGACATCGCCGATCACGCCCTGGAGGCGCTCCGCGGAAGTTGTATCGAGGAGGTCGTCGTACTCGGGCGGCGAGGCCCGGCGCAGGTGGCGTTCACCAGCGCCGAGCTGCGCGAGCTGGGTCGCATCCCCGAGGTCGAGCTCCGGGTCAGGCCCGAGGAGACAGAGCTTGACCCCGAGTCGGCCCGCTGGCTGGCCGAGGAGGCCACGTTCACCGCGCGCAAGAACCTGCAGCTGCTCCGGGAGTTCGCTTCGCGACCGCGGCCGGCCGATGCGCGCCGCCGCCTGGAGCTTCGTTTCCTGCGCTCTCCGACGGCGATCCACGGCGCCGATCGCGTCGAGGCCGTGGAGGTGCACGAAAACGAGATCGTGCGCCGCGCCGACGGGATGCTCGCCGCGCAGCCGACCGACGCGCCTGCCGAGGTGATCGACTGCGGCCTGGTCCTGCGCTCCGTGGGCTACCGCGCCGTCCCGCTCCCCGAAGTGCCCTTCGACGAGCGCTATTCGGTTCTGCCCAACGAGCGGGGACGCGTCCTCGGGCCCGACGGGCGTCCGCTGCCCGGCGTCTATGCCGTGGGCTGGATCAAGCGGGGCCCGACCGGGATCCTCGGCACGAACAAGCGCGACGCCCTGGAGACGATGAATTGCCTCGTCGAGGACCTGCGCGCCGGAGCGCTGCCTGCGCGCGTGACCGACGATCCGGCGCAGATCGACGCGCTACTGGCCGGTCGCAAGCCGAACGCGGTCACGACGGCGGACGGGTGGCGGGCCATCGATGCCCAGGAGCGGGCGCTCGGAGCTGCCCAGGACCGTCCTCGGGTCAAGCTCACGACCCGCGAGGAGCTGTTCGCCACGGCGGACGCGACCGTCTGATCGGATTTATTCCCACTCGGCTCAGTTGCGGCCGCGCTCAGGGCGCGCAAGTATGTTGGCCCCCGTACCACGGACCGGGCGGGGTCCAGGATCGAGACAGGAGAGAGGCTTGATGCGTCCATGTGAATTCCGGGCCGGCGTTCGCGCGAGGCGGAGCGCGGTGCTCGCCGTTGCCGTCGTTGCGCTGAGCGCGCTCGCGCTCGCCGGCGCCGCCGGCGCCGGGGCGGCCGTCCACACGCGGGCGACCATCTTCCGTCCGTTCACCGCGTCGGGCAAGCCCGCCGGCCGCGTCACCCGGACCATGCGCGGCTACTGCTGGACCGGTTCGTCGGCCAGCGGCCGCGCCGACGCGTGGCGCTGCACGGTCCGCAACCAGATCATCGATCCGTGCTTCAGCTCTCCGAAGGCGCGCGGGCTGGTGGTCTGCGCGGCCACTGGGCCGTGGAGCTCGTCCCTGATCAAGATCAAGCTGACCAGGAAGCTGCCCGGCAAGTTCGCCAACAAGGGCAAGCCGTCGACGACCGGCCTCCCGTGGGCGCTGCGCACCACGTCGGGCTGGAAGTGCGAGCTGGCCACCGGCGCCACCAATGTGATCGCAGGTCGCCGGCTCAACTACTTCTGCACCGGCACGAAGCAGGGTCTCTGGGGTTCGCCGTCGCGCGCCGCGCAGCCCTGGCGAATCTACGCCGCACCGCCCACCGCCACGACGCTGCGCCGGCGCGTCGGCATCAGCTCCGCCTGGTTCTAGCGGCCGACTCAAAACCTGCGTAACCGAATCGTGAACACATGCGCGGGAGCCGCTGGACTGGCGCCCGGGCGGGCGTATGCTCGCTGGCGCGATACCGCCTAACTGACAGCACAGGGAGGACGACGCGGATGGCGACCAAACCGAGACCTGCTCCGATCGACCGCAAGCGGCTTCGCAGCCAGCGCCTCCGTCAGGTCAACTTCCAGGGGGACGCGCTTCGGCTGGGCATGAACTGGACCGAGGAGGACCTCGGCAAGCCGCAGGTGCTCGTCGAGAGCGCCTACGGGATGGGTCACCCGGGCACGTTTCACTTCCGCGGATTGATCAAGGAGGTGTCCAACGGCGTGTTCGAGGCGGGGGGTAAGCCCGGCGAATTTGTGGTCTCCGACATCTGCGACGGCGTCGTGCAGGCGACCGACGGGATGAGCTACTCGCTCGTCTCCCGGGACATCATGGCGGCGATGATCGAGATCCACGCGCTCGGCCATCCGCACGACGCCATGGTGCTCATCTCCGGCAACGACAAGTCGGTCCCGGCCCACCTGCTGGCGATCGCTCGCTGCGATCTGCCCGCCGTGCACGTGCCCGGCGGGACCCAGCTCAACGCCCCTGACTACACCACCTCCAACGAGATGTGGGAGATGGGCGCCGCGGTCCGGCGCGGCGAGTTGGCCGAGGACGAGCTGGAGCTGGCCCAACGCGGGGCGTGCCCCACGTGTGGGGCGTGCCAGTTCATGGGCAGCGCCGCCACCGGGCAGGTGCTGTCCGAGGCGCTCGGTCTGGCCCTGCCGGGATCGGCGCTGGTGCCCGAGCCGCTGACCAAGCTGCTGCGCTACGCCCGGGCCGCCGGCAAGCAGATCCTGCGCCTGGTCGCCGAGAACCTGACTCCGCGTGCGATCCTCACCCGTGAGGCATTCGAGAACGCCATCGTCATCCACGCCGCCATCGGCGGCTCGACCAACGCCCTGCTCCACCTCCCGGCCATCGCTCAGGAGGCCGGCGTGGAGATCACGATCGACGACTTCGATCGCATCCACCGGCAGGTCCCGGTGCTGGCCAACGTCAAAACGACCGGCCGCTACCCGGTCGAGTACTTCTGGTACGCCGGCGGCGTGCCGGCGGTGATGCTGGAGCTGCGCGACATGCTGCATCTGGACTGCATCACCGTGACCGGAAAGACCCTGGGGGAGAACCTGGAGGAGATCGAGCGCGACCGGTTCTTCATGCGGGAGCGGCTCGGCTACCTGAACAACTTCCGGATCCGCCGGGACGAGATCATCCGCCCCCGCAACGACCCGTTCGGCACCGACGGCGGGATCGCGATCCTGCGGGGCAACCTCGCGCCCGAGGGCGCGATGGTGAAGACGTTCTCGGTCCCCAAGGAGATGCACGTGCACACCGGTCCGGCCCGGGTGTTCGAGGACGAGCCCGACGCCATCGACGCCCTCATCGAGCGCCGGATCCGGCCCGGCGACGTGATGGTCATCCGCTACGAAGGACCGCGCGCCAACGGGATGCCGGAGATGTACTTCGCCGCCGCGATCCTGGCCGCCGACCCGGAGCTGAACCACACCACCGCCATCGTCACCGACGGCCGCTACTCGGGCGCGATGAAGGGGCCGTGCGTCGGGCATGTCACCCCCGAGGCGCTGGAGGGCGGACCGATAGCGCTGGTCGAGGAGAACGACCTGATCGAGCTCAACGCGCCCGAGCGGCGCCTGGCCGTCGTCGGCATCGACGGCCGGCCGCGGCCCGAGGAGGAGGTGACCGAGATTCTGGCCCAGCGCCGCGAACGGTGGTCGCCGCGCGCTCCTCGCCACAGCCAGGGCATCCTGTCGTTGTATGAGCAGGTGGCGAGCGGCGCATCGCACGGCGCCGCGCTGGTCGGCAACGGCGCCGTGGCACCCGTCCACTCTCCGACCATGGGCGCATAAACGAAACGGGGACCGGCACGTGGCGACGACACCCGACACGGTCGTGATCGCCGACTACGACTACGGCGACGTCGACATCGAGCGGGCGATCATCGAGAGGGCGGGCCTGGAGCTGATCGCGGCGCAGTGCAAGACCGAGGAGGAGGTGATCGAAGTCGCCCACGACGCCGCCGCCGTCGTGGCCCAGTACGCGACGATCAGCGCCCGCGTGATCGACGCCCTGCCTCACTGCCGGGTGATCGCGCGGTACGGCACGGGCGTCGACATCGTCGACGTCGACGCGGCCACCCGGAACAACATCCTGGTTACCAACGTTCCCAACGACTGGTGCGAGAACGAGGTCGCCGATCATGCGATGGCGCTGCTCCTGGCGGTGGCGCGCAAGGTCACCGTCTACGACCGGGCGACGCGCGGCGGCACCTGGCAGTGGCAGTCCGGAGCTCCCATCCACCGCCTGCGCGGCAGGGTCCTCGGGCTGCTCTCATTTGGCGCCATCGCCCGGGCGATCGCCACCCGCGCCGCCGGGTTCGGCATGCGGATCACCGCCCACGATCCATACCTGCCGGCCGAGGACATCATCGCCGCCGGCGCCACCGGCGTGTCGTTCGACGAGTTGGTGTCCGCCTCGGACTGGCTCGTCATCCAGGCGCCGCTCACCTCCGAGACGCACCACCTGTTCGACGAGGTCCAGTTGCGGCGCATGAAGCCGACCGCGATCCTGGTCAACACCGCCCGCGGGCCGATCGTCGACGACCATGCGTTGCACCGGGCGCTCACCGAGGGCTGGATCGCCGGGGCGGGGCTCGACGACATCGAGGAGGAGCCGGCCAAGGTCCGGAACTGGGGCCCGGACAACCCACTTTTCAGCCTGGACAACGTGGTCATCACGCCCCACGCCGCCTACTACTCAGAGGAAGCGATCGGCACCGTCAGGCGCTTCGCCGCCGAAGAGGTGGTCCGCGTCCTCACCGGGCAGCCTCCGCTGTCGCCGGTCAACGCCGGCGAACTGGCCGAGGCGCGCCGGTCGCGCTCGCCCTAGGAGCATGGCGACACCCCAGGTCACCGCGTGGTCGCCTGAGCCGGGGATGCTCAGCGAGGGCCCGCGGTGGCATGCCGAGCGCCAGGAGCTCCTGTGGGTCGACATCCTCGGCCGGGGCTTTCACCGGGCGACGCTGACCCCCGACGGCCGCCCCGACCAGGTCCGGACGATGGCGCTCGACCGGCACGTGGGCGCCGTCGCCCCGGTTACGGGGGGCGGGTACGTGCTGGCGGCCGGGCAGGGCTTCCTGTTCGCCGACGAGGCCGGCGCGATCCGCGAGCTCGCCCAGCCCGAGGCCGGTCACGATCAGGTGCGCATGAACGACGGGGCGTGTGACCCCCAGGGCCGTTTCTGGGCCGGCACGATGGCCTACGACGAGTCGCCCGGGCAGGGCACGCTGTATCGCCTGGAGCTCGATGGCCGCTACAGCACCGTACTCACCGGCCTGACCATCTCGAACGGCATCGGCTGGAGCCCGGACGGGGCCGTGATGTACCTGAGCGACAGCGGCGCCGGCCGGGTCGACGCCTTCGATTTCGACGGCGCCACCGGCGCGATCAGCGGCCGGCGGACGCTGGTGCACATCGATCAACCGGGCACGGCGCCCGACGGGCTGACCGTCGACGAGCGGGGCGACATCTGGGTCGCGCTGTACGGCGGCTGGGCGGTAAACCACTACGGATCAGATGGTTCGCTGCGCTCCACCGTGCCGATCCCGGCGGCGCAGGCGACGTCATGCGCCTTTGGCGGGAGCGACGGCCGCACCCTGTTTGTCACCACCGGACGCGAGCGGCTCGACGCGGCCGCGCTGGAGCAACAGCCGGACGCCGGGCGGGTGTTCTCGGTCAGCGGCCTGGACGCGCGCGGGCCCGGTTGTGCCTCGTACCGCGGCCGGGTCCAGCCCCCGGAGACGGTCACATGAGCGATGCCCGCGACGACCCGCTGGGCGACGCCGGCCTGGTCCCGGTGATCACGATCGATCGAGCCGACGACGCCGGCTCGCTGGGCGCCGCCCTGTTGCAGGGTGGGATCACCCACGCCGAGATCACGTTCCGCACGCCGGCCGCGGCCCGGGCGATCGACCGAATGCGCAGCGACGCCCCGCGGATGACGGTCGGCGCCGGCACGGTGCTGACCGTTGAGCAGGCCGACGAGGCGGTGAGGTCCGGCGCGCAGTACCTGGTGTCCCCCGCCCTCGACGCCGCCGTGGTCGATTGGTGCCAGGAGCAGTCCGTCCCGCTCATCCCCGGCGTCGCGACGCCGACCGAGGTCAACGCGGCCCGGCAGCGAGGGCTGCGGACCCTCAAGCTGTTCCCGGCCGAGCAGGTGGGCGGCGTGGCGCTGCTGCAGGCACTGCGTGCGCCGTTCCCGGACGTCCGGTTCGTGCCGACCGGCGGGATCACCCAAAGCAACCTCGGCCGCTACGCCGAGCAGCCGAACGTGGTGGCGTGTGGAGGAAGCTGGATCGCCACCCGGGAGGCGATCGCGGCCGGGAAGTTCGACGACATCGCCGCGGCGGCCCGGGAGGCGTGCGCCGTCGTTCGCGAGGCGCGCGGGCCACGGAGCGAGGCGGGATGACCCGAGTCGTCACGCTCGGGGAGATCATGCTCAGACTGGCCGCGCCGGGGCACGAGCGCCTGTTTCAGTCGCCGCACCTCCGGGCCACCTTCGGCGGCGGCGAGGCAAACGTCGCCGTCTCGCTGGCCGGCTTCGGGGTCGACGCGGCGCTGGTGACCGCGCTACCGGATGGACCGATCGGCCAGGCGGCGATCGCCGAACTGCGCCGGCACGGGGTCGACACCTCTCAGATCGTCCGCTCCGGCGAGCGGGTCGGCATCTACTTCCTCGAAGCGGGAGCCGACGATCGTCCCTCGCTGGTGGTCTACGACCGCGCCCGGTCGGCCATCAGCGAGGCCGGGCCGGGAAGTTTCGACTGGGATGCCGTCTTCCAGGGCGCCGACTGGTTCCACCTCAGCGGGATCACGCCGGCGCTGAGCCAGACCGCGGCCGACCTGTGCTTCGAGGCCGTCCGGGCGGCGAAACGACATGGCGCGACCGTGTCCTGCGACTACAACTTCCGGGGCAAGCTCTGGAGGTACGGCAAGCAGGCGCCGGAGGTGATGCGTGACCTGGTCGCCCTGGTCGATGTCGGGATCGCCAACGAAGAGGACTGCCAGCGGGCCCTGGGGATCTCGGTCCAGGCCGAGGACGAGCGAGACGACGCCGTCCCGGATGCCCTCGACATCGGCCACTACCGGCGGCTCTGTGCCCGGGTGCTGGACGAGTTCGGAAACCTGCGCTGCCAGACGATCACGCTTCGCACCAGCCACAGCGCCAGCCACAACGAGTGGTCGGCCTGCCTGGGCAACCGCCGCGAGTTCCTGATCGGACAGCGGTACAACCTGGCTCACATCACCGACCGTGTGGGCGCGGGCGACTCGTTCGCAGCCGGTCTGATCTACGCCCTCCTCACCGGCTCATCGGACCAGCAGGCGCTGGACTTCGCCGTCGCCGCCTCCGCGCTCAAGCACACGGTTCCGGGGGACTTCAACCTGGTGACACTGGCCGAGGTGCAGCGCCTCGCTGCCGGCGGGGTCGGCGGACGGATCCAGCGCTGATCTCAAGCTCAGCGCGGCGCAGCGGGCACCTCCGGCCTGCCCATCTCGACGCCCGCCGCGGCATAGGCCTCGGGCGCGTCGAGGGTCTCGGCGTCCAGCAGCGCGTGAGACAGGCTGTCGAGCTGGGAGCGGTGCTCGGAGAGCAGGCGCGTGACCTCGCCATGGGCGTCGTCGATCAGTCGCCGGACCTCCTCGTCGACCAGCCACTGGGTCTGAGGCGATGTCTCGCTGGCCCCCGGGAATAGGCCCCCACCCAGCCCCTGGCCATCGCTGGGCAGCAGGGTGATCGGGCCGAGCTTGTCGCTCATCCCCCACCGGCCCACCATCTGCCGCGCTATCTGCGTGAGCTGCTGGATGTCTGACTCGGCGCCGGTGGTGATGTCGCCGTAGACGACCTCCTCGGCCACGCGCCCGCCCAGCGAGACCCGGATCTTGGCCTCGAGCTCCTCACGGGAATAGGAGACCCGGTCGGCGTCCGGGGTGGACAGCGTGACGCCGAGCGCCTGTCCGCGCGGGATGATCGACACCTTTCGTACCGGATCGGCCTCCGGGATGAGCATCCCGACCAGCGCGTGCCCCGACTCGTGATAGGCGGTCCGCTCGCGGTCGGCCCGGCTGAGCATGATCCCCCGGGGCGCCCCGAGCAGGATCTTCTCCAGCGAGTCGGTGAAGTCGGCCATCGTCACCTTCTCATGTCCGCGACGCGCTGCCAGCAGGGCAGCCTCGTTGGCCAGATTGGCCAGGTCGGCGCCCACCATCCCGGGCGTGGTGGCGGCCAGCGCCTCGAGGTCGACGTCGTCGGCCAGCGGCATCCCGCGCGTGTGCACCTCCAGGATCTTCGTGCGCCCGGCCTTATCCGGCGCCTGCACCGCCACCCGGCGGTCGAACCGGCCCGGCCGCAGCAGCGCCGGGTCGAGGATCTCCGGGCGGTTGGTGGCGCCGAGCACCACGACCGCCTCGGTGGACTCAAAGCCGTCCATCTCGGTCAGGATCTGGTCAAGCGTCTGCTCGCGCTCGTCGTTGGCGCCGGTGATCGACGCGGAGCCCTGGCGGGAGCGGCCGATCGCGTCCAGTTCGTCGATGAAGATGATCGCGGGCGCGGCCTCCTTGGCCTTGGCGAACAGGTCGCGCACACGGGCGGCGCCGACGCCCACGATCGCCTCGATGAACTCCGAGGCGGCGATCGAGAAGAAGGCGGCGTGCGCCTCCCCGGCCACGGCCCGTGCCAGCAGCGTCTTGCCGGTGCCGGGCGGGCCGAACAGCAGCACGCCGTGAGGCATCCGGCCTCCCAGCTTCTGGTACCGGTCGGGTGTCTTGAGAAAGTCGACGATCTCGGTCAGCTCGGTCTTGGCCTCGTCGATCCCGGCCACGTCGTCGAAGGTGACCCGGATGCGCTGAGGATCCACCCGCCGGGCCTGGGATCGCCCGAAGGTCCCCAGGCCCCCCAAGCCGCCGCCCGCCCCCGCCGATCTGCGGATGAGGAAGTAGAACAGCGCGACGAACAGGATGGTGGGCCCAAACCCCAGCAGGATCGTGGCGAGGATCGAGGTGCCGGGGTTGGGGTTCTTGGCGTTGACCTCCACGCCCTTGGACTGGAGCAGGTCGGTCAGTGACTGGTTTGACCAGAACGTCGGGACCTGGGTGGAGAACAGCGTCGTCGGCGTGGCCTTGGTGTCACTGGCCGGATAGCGCACCGCGGTCTTGAACGTGCCCTGGACCGTGTCGCCGCGGGACGAGATCGACTTGACCTGGCCCGCCTCCACCTGGTTGATGAAGTACGGGCTGAATGGGACCGCCACCCGCGGCTGGCCGACCGGGCCCGACGCCAGCACGATGATCCAGTTGAGCGCCAGGAAGACGAGGGCGATGATCCAGAACATGCGCAGCCGATGCGGGGGCGGCGGCTTGTGGTCATCCGGCATCCCGCGTCCGTCCGGCGCGGGCGCGACGCGCCAGCCGCCCTTGTCCTGCGGCATCCCCGGGGGCGGCCCGGCCTTCTGGCCGCCCGACGCGCCGTCCGGCTCAGAGGCGGGCTGGATCCCCGGTCCGCCCGGTCCGCTGGGTCCGCCTTGTCCGCCCGGTCTCTCGTCCGGAGTCATCTTGCCGACCCTCCCGTCACCACGCCGAGCTTGCCCTCGATGCAGTCGAGCAGCTCCCGGTATGAGTCGCAGAACGCCTGGACCCCCTCCCGCTCCAGCGCGGCGGTGACGGCGCCCAGGTCGATGCCGGCGGCCGCTGCATCGGCCAGGGTTCGCTCGGCTCCCTCGGGATCGGCGTCAAGCGTGCGGTTCACCACGCCGTGGTCGGCGAACGCCTGAAGAGTGGCCGCCGGCATCGTCGAGATCACGTCGGGGCCGATCAGCTCGGAGACGTAGAGGGTGTCCGGATACTTGGGGTTCTTCGTCCCGGTGCTGGCCCACAGCGGCCGCTGGCGGTGGGCGCCGCGCGCCCGGAGGCGGTCCCACCCCTCCCCGGCAAACGTGGCCAGGAAGCGCTGATAGGCCACGCGCGCGGACGCCAGCGCCACCCGGCCGCGCAGCGGCGAGTCCTCGGGCAGCTGGGGGTCGACCTTGCTGTCGATCCGGGACAGGAAGAACGACGCCACCGAGGCGATCCCGTCGATCGGCTCCCCCGCCTCCACGCGCGCCGACAGGCCGCGCAGATAGGCGTCCATCACCTGCTCGTAGCGCTCGATCGAGAACAGGAGCGTGACGTTGATGTTCAGTCCACGGCGGGTCAGCTCCTCGATCGCCGGCAGCCCCGCCGGGGTGCCCGGGACCTTGATCATCACGTTCGGCCGGGACAGGCGTCGCCACAGGTCGGTGGCCTGGGCGATCGTCGCGTCGGTGTCGTCGGCCAGATCAGGCGTGCACTCGAACGAGATGTACCCGTCGCGGCCGGCGCTGGCATGAAAGGCGGGCTCGAGCTGGCGGGCGGCCTCGCGGACATCGTCGAGCGCGAGCGAGAAGAACAGCTCCTGCAGGTCCCGCTCCCCGCGGCCCGCCAGCTCGCGCAGCTCGGCGTCGTAGAGGTCGGAGCCGGTGATCGCCTTGGCGAAGATGGTGGGGTTGGAGGTGGCGCCGGTGACGCTGAGCTCGTCGATCAGCTGCGCGAACTCGCCGCTCTGCAGCAGCTGGCGCGACAGCGTGTCCAGCCAGATGGAGACTCCCGCGTCGTGCAGTTGCCTGAGGTTCGGATTGGGTCCCATCGGTCTCCTTTCGCACCGCGCGCCGACGGATGGCGTGGAGCGAACATTGTCCCCCCTCGCGCCACCCGGCGCTGGCGCGCCCGTCAGGTCGAGGTGCGGCGCTGGAAAAACGCGTTGACCACGGCCAGGACGATCCCGGCGAAGAAGATCAGCGTCCCCATCACGAACACCTGCGGCGGGATCCCCACCTTCACGGCGCCGTACACCCAGAGCGGGAAGGTCAGCGTCTGGCCGGCCACGAACGAGGTGATGATGAAGTCGTCGATCGACATGGCGAACGCCAGCAGCCCGCCGGCGATGATGCCGGGAAGGATGAGCGGGAGCGTCACCCTCTGGAACGTCGCCCACGGGCCCGCGCCGAGGTCGTAGGCCGCCTTCTCGATCGACCGGTCGAGGCCCTGGATCCGGGCCCGCACCACCACGACGACGAAGGCGACGCTGAACGCGACGTGGGCGATGATGATCGTGACTAATCCGCGGGCGACGTTGAGCGTGATGAACAGCGACAGCAGTGAGGCTCCGACCACCACCTCCGGCGCCGCGATGTTGGTGAAGATCACGGCGTCGGTGGCGCCGCGGCCCATGAAGCGATAGCGAGCCAGCGCCAGCGCCAGCGGGGTGCCGATGATCACCGAGATGGTCGTCGAGATCGACGCCACCACCAGGGAGTGCACCAGCGCGCTGGTCAGGTCGGTGATGTCGAACGCCTGCTGGTACCACTGGGTGGTGAAGCTGTTCCAGTGGAACGTGAGCCGGCCGGCGGGGGCGGCGTTGAAGCTGTAGGCGATCATGACCGCGATCGGGATGACCGTGTAGGCGATGACCAGCCAGGTGTAGACGGGCAGGACGAACCGCCCCACCGATACCCGGCGGGACACTCGCCGCGCCACCGGCCTCGTCGTGGTCGCCTCGGCCGTGCTCATGCCACCGCCTCCTCGACCGCCGCGGTGCCGAACGAGCGCGCGTACAGCCAGATCACGAACAGCAGCGCGGCCATGAGAATCGACGACAGGGCCGAGGCGGTCGGGTAATCCAGGTTCTCCAGATACGCGTTCTCGATCACGTTGCCGATCATCGTCGTCCCCGGCCCCCCCAGGATCGATGCGTTGACGTAGTCACCGACGTTGGTCACGAACACCAGCAGGAACCCGGCGAAGATCCCCGCCGACGAGAGCGGGAGGATCACCCGCAGGAAGGTGGCGGTCGAGCTGGCGTACAGGTCGTTGGCCGCCCGCACCACCCGGCGGTCGATCTTCTCGATCGCCACGTACAGGGGAAGCGCCATGAAGGGCAGGGCGTTGTAGGTAAGGCCGGCGATCACCGCGAACGGCGTTGACAGCACGTGCACGCTGGCCGGGAGGATCCCCCAGTTCTTCAGGGTGCCGAGCACGATCCCGTCGTCGGAGAGGATGAACTGCCAGGCCAGCGTCCGGATGACGAACGAGACGAAGAACGGCAGCAGGATGATGAACAGGTACGTCGACTTATGCCGGCCGCCGTGGAACGCGATCCAGTAGGCCATCGGGTAGGCCACCACGAACGCGATCAGGGTTGAGATGGCGCCGTACTCGAACGAGCGCAGGAACTCGGCGTGGTAGTTGCTGATGACGTTCGAGAACTCGCCGAAATGCCAGGTCAGGTTGAACCCGGTGTCCGGGTTGCCCGTCTGCAGCGCCACCGACAGCACCGTGATGAGCGGCACCAGGAAGAAGGCGACGAGCCAGAACCAGCTGGGGAGCGCGAGCAGATACGGCGCAGCCCGCGTGCGCAGGCGCCTCAACGGCGGTGCCTCACGAGTTGATGATGGGGTTGAAGGTGTTGTTCCACGACTGGAACTCGCTGTAGCTCTGGTACACGTAGTACTGGCGCGTCTGGGCCGTCATGGCCGGCGTCGGGAACACGAGCGGGCTCTTGCCCACCGGCGGATCCTGCTTGAGCAGAATCTCCTTCGCCCCCGGGACCGGAGTGACGTAGTTGACCCAGTCGGCGACCTTCGCGGCGATCTGCGGCTGGTAATAGAAGTCCATCCACTTCAGCGCGGACACCGGGTTCTTGGCATGGATCGGGATCAGCATGTTGTCGGTCCACACCATCATCCCCTCCTTGGGGACGACGAACTTCAGGTGCGGATAGCCGCTGTTGTTGGCCTGGTAGATGTCGCCCGACCAGGCCTGCGTGATCCAGATGTCGCCGTTCTCCAGCGCCTTGATGTAGCTCTGGTCGTAGTACTGGCGGACGAGGCCCTGGTTGCGCTGCTTGGTCAGCAGCGCCGCGGCCTTGTCCCAGTCGGCCTTGGTGGAGTGGACTGGATTGACCCCGTTCGCCAGCATCCCCACCGAGCCAAGCTCGGTGTTGTCGCTCATCATCCCGATGTGGCCCTTGAACTTCGGGTCCCACAGGTCGTGCACGCTGGTGATCTCCCGGCCGGTCAGCTTGGGGTTGTAGGCGATCCCGGTGAAGCCGGACTGCCACGCCAGGGTGTAGGTGTTGCCGGGGTCGTAGCTGGGGTTCTTGACCAACGGGCTGGCGTACTTGTAGAAGTTGGGTAGCTGGCTGTGGTCCAGCGGGATCGCCCATCCGTTGAGGTGGAGGAGCTCGTTCAGCTGCCAGGTGTCGTTGGTCATGACGATGATGTCGTAGCCGATCGACTGCCCGGACTGGAGCGTCGGCGCGATCTGCGCATAGAACGGGGCGTTGTCCTGGATGACCTCGAAGTAGTTGACCTTGATCCCGGAGGCCTTGGTGAACTCGTTCAACGAGGGGTGCTTGCCGTGGTCGGTGTCGATGTACAGGGGCCAGTTGGCGAAGTCCAGGACACCGGTCGGCTTCTGCTTCTTCCACCATGCCGCCCAGTCGGTGTGGCTGCCGGTCTTCTTGGCCTCGGTTCCGGCCACGCCGCAGGCGCTCAACAGTGCCTGGGCGCCGAGCGCGGCGGCGCCTGCACCGGCCGCCTTTAGAACATGCCGGCGCGAATAGCGCGGCTGGGTGAGCCCGCGCGCCAGCGCGGGGTCGATCGCTCCGGGATCGTGCGGTGAATCTTCGCTTGGGGCCATGGGCGGACCTCCTCCTTGCGCCTGGCTAGACGACTACTAGACGACGAATGTGTGCTCGGGCAGCCACGCCAGCCGCACCGTCCCGCCCAGCGTGGGGGCCGGCGCCGAGCCGATGTTCTGCACGTAGACGGTGACTGATGCGCCCTCGGGTCCCTCGAGGGTGTATTGGTGGCTGACGCCGAGATAGCTGGCCAGCACGACACGCCCGGTCATGACGTTGCTCGCCTCGCCGACCGGTTCGCTGTCGGCGACCAGCCGCAGCTTCTCCGGCCGGACGCCGATCTTGACCTCGCTGCGCCCCGACGGCAGGCGGTCGGCGGGCACCCGGACGACGTCGCCACCCTGGAGGGTGACCTGGGCCAGGTCCGAGCCGTCTCCGCGTCCGGCGACGGTGCCCGGGATGAGATTGGACGCTCCCAGGAACGACGCGACGAACTCCGTGGCCGGCGCCTCGTAGACCTCCTCGGGCGATCCGAGCTGCTCGATCTTCCCCTGGTTCATCACCGCCAGCCGGTCCGACATCACCATCGCCTCCTCCTGGTCATGCGTGACATAGAGGAAGGTGATGCCGACGTCCTGCTGGATGCGCTTAAGCTCCAGCTGCATCTGTTTGCGCAGCTTGAGGTCGAGCGCCCCCAGCGGCTCGTCGAGCAACAGCACGCGCGGCTCGTTGACGAGCGCGCGGGCGAGCGCGATCCGCTGCTGCTGACCGCCGGACAACTGGGCCGGCGTGCGTTTCTCGAAGCCGGGCAGGTCGACCAGAGCGAGCGCCTCGCCGACCCGGCGGGTGACGTCCGTCTTGCCCAGGCCCTTGCGGCGCAGTCCGAAGGCGATGTTGTCCGCGACGTTGAGGTGCGGGAACAGGGCGTATGACTGAAAGACCGTGTTGACGTCACGCTTGTAGGGAGGGACGCGGCTGACGTCCCGGCCGCCCAGATAGACGTGGCCGCTCGTCGGCATCTCGAAGCCGCCGATCATGGACAGCGTGGTCGTCTTCCCGCACCCGGATGGGCCGAGCAGGCTGAAGAACTCCCCGTGCGCGATGTCCAGCAGGATGTCGTCGACGGCGACCGTGTCGCCGAAGCGCTTGACGACATTCTCCAGACGGACGTCGGCAACGCCGGCGCTCGCGTCCGTGGGCGCGTCGACTTGCAGATCGACAGGCACTGTCAGTCCGTTCTGGTGGTCACTGGTTTCCCTCCTCCGGGTCGGAGCGACTTTCGCTCCAGCGGCCAGCGAGTGTAACTTTGGGCAGGCCACAGTATGCAGGTTGGCGTGTGCGAGGTCAGAACGCTGACCACGCTAGCGACCAGGTCTGCGACGCTGCGTACAAAATCGGCGGTCTGCACCTGACGGAGTGGCGCACCGCCCGGTTGCGGCTGGCACGATCTCGCACCGCCGCGTAGCCTCGTGAGCTTCCGTGAGCTCCGCCCCCCGCCATGTCGTGCTCGGAGCGCTCGTCCTCCTGGGGTTGAGCGCCGGTGCCGGAGCCACCGCCAACGCGGCCGCCCGCCACCGTCCCCACACCGTCAACGCGCGGGTCAGCGCGACGTTCATCATGCACGGACGGATCGTGACGGCCGTGCGGGTCAAGGGCGAGCACCGGGGTCAGCGGATCACGCGCCGGTGGACGTTCGCGGGCCAGAACTGCACTCGCAACGTCTGCCGCCGGCTGCTGCTCACCCGAGAGCGCAGCGCCGGCCTGTACGACCACCTGATCCTCTCCCGCACCGGCGTCGGTCGTTACGCCGGCAACGGGCGCTTCTACGCCGCGCTCGAGTGCAAGGGCGCGATCTACCCAGAGGGTCAGGCGGTCCCCTACCGGGTGACGGTCGCCGTGACGCGTGCCGTCGCCATCCAGGGGACGAAGTTCGCCACCGCGCTCACCGCCACGTATACGAATAAGCGGCGCGCCGACCGCACGATCTGCCCCACCGGGCCCAGCCACGACGCGGCCATCTACTCGGGCACCGCGTCGCCCGGGCCCTCCCCACCCTCGGCGGCGTTCTCGACCGCCGTCAGCCCGGGCGGCGACACGGCAACGTTCACCAGCACCTCCTCGCCCGGCGGCGACCAGGCGGCGATCGCCGGCTACGCGTGGAACTTCGGCGACCCGGGGTCCGGGCCGGCCAACGGCGCCACGGCCCCGCAGGCGAGCCACACGTTCACCAGGCCGGGGGCCTACACGGTCGCCCTGACGGTGACCGACGTCAACGGGCTGGCCAAGACGGCGTCCGCGCAGGTCGTCGTCCCGGCTCCCTAGGGTGACGGCGCGCCACAGGTCGTCGTCGCGGCTCCCTAGCGGGTGACAGGCGCGCCACAGGTCGTCGTCCCGGCTAGGCCGGGCGTGACCGTCAGCCGCGCGGGTCGAACCGGAGCGTCTTGAGCACCGCCGACAACCCGCCGGCCAGTTGCGCGGGGCGCCGACGGACGGGCGCGATCACCGCGTACAGGCAGTACGGGCGACCCGCCGCGGTGAAGAACCGCTGCAGGCCCAGGTGGCCGGGACGGGTGACCTGAAGCTGGTTGTGGCGGAACTCGTGGAGGCCGAGCCGTGGCCGCCAGCGCGAGGCAAACAGCCCCGCGTCCGGGCTGACATCGGTGTCGACCAGGTATTCGACCAGCGATGCGAACACGCTGTCGGGCCCCATGCGGCCGGTGACCGCGGCGCCGAACTGCCCGGCGTCGGCGCGCAGGGCGAAGTTCGCCAGGTGCAGGTACGGCGCGCTCTCCGGGCGGCGCACGATCCGCGCCTCCCAGCCCCGGGGGACCTCCACCGACAGGCCGTGGGCGGCCGTCCTCATGCCAGGCCGCCGATCAACAGCGCCAGGCCGGCGATCTCGCCGGCCACCACCAGCCGGCCGGCCGGCCGCTCCAGCCGTCCCAGCGCGGCATGCAGGCGCATCAGCCCGGCGCCATCCCGCGCCGTGCGCGCCGGCAGCAGCGACAGCGCGCGGGTCAGGCCGAACGCGGCGCCCACGGCTGCGCCGCCCGCCACCGTCCCGCACAGCACGGCTCCCAGCGCGGCGGCATAGACGGCCGCACTCGTCACCACCGTGGCCAGCCCGGCGCCGAGCTGGGCGCCGAAGGCGACGCCGTAGACCCATCCCCGGTAGCGACCCATCCAGTCCTCGTTGACCTGGCGGCGGCTGGTCGGCAGCCGGCGGCGCAGTGGGGTGGCATCGAAGCCGACGGCCACCGCCAGCACGGCCAATCCGACGGCCGTCCGCCAGGCGCCGCCCGGCGCCAGCGAGCCGAGCGCGCCGCCCAGCGCGCCGCCGGCCGCGCCGGCCGCCACCGCGCCGACGCCGAACGCCGCGGCGGTCACGCCCCAGGAGAACCCGCGGCCCCGCTCGCCGAGCGGGGTGATGCTGGCCAGCATCGACTGGCCTCAGGGCGACCAGGCGGCCCGGACGCCGCCGACCACCGCCAGGATGAGAAACACCGGAAGCAGAACGGGAACCTCAGCGCTCCTCGGCGGTCGGGTCCGGGTCGGCCGTCCCCGGGAACAGGCTGGGGTGACCGGGGCCGATCCCCGCCTGCGCCAGCGCCCGCTCCGACCGCGCCGCCCGCTCCGCGGTGGTGCGCGCCGCCACCGCCGGGGGCACCGCATCGGCGTCCGCCCGGGCGTCGCCCACCATCGTCTCCAGCTGCGACCAGCTCAGCGCCGATCCGCGGCCGTGAATCCCACCCCGGCCGTCGGTGAGCACGAAATGCGGCGACGCCGGGACCGCGTACTGCTCCCAGGCCGCGCTCGACATCACGATCTCGGCCTCACCCGGCGCCAGACGCGCCACCCGCGCCGGGCTCTCCCGGTTGGAGTCGTGGGTGACGACAATGACGCGCTCGGCCAGGGACCGCAGGTCGGTGGCCTCGCGCAGCCCGGCCCACAGCGGTGCGCACGAGGCGCAGCCGCTGGTCAGGAACGCCAGCAGCGTGGGCGGCGAGCCCGGGCCGAACGAGAGCGCCACCGAGTCGCCGGCCAGCGTCGTCCCAGAGATCGGCACGGGCGCGTCGACCTCCTCGTCGCCCGGGACCGGCAGCCCGGGAGCGACGGCGGGCGAGCCCGCCGCGGAGCCCCGCTCCTCCAGCAGCGCGAGGCGTCGCAGGATGTCCGCGTGGCTGCGCAGCAGTGCGACGATGTAGATGATCGCGACCACCAGGAGCACGGTGTCGACGATGGCCAGGATCGTCATCGCCGGTGTCCCGTCGGGTGAATTCGTTGGCACCAAGAGGTGCCACTGGCGGATGCATGGCAAGGACGCAGGATCCGACGTGTGGCAGCGCCACACGAGGATCCGAGGACGCCGCCAGGCGCCGCCAGGGGCGCCTCGACTGCCATCGAATTTGCGCGACGGGGCACCATTACGCCCCGCCCCCGCCGGCCAGCTGGACCGCGGCCGGCTCCAGGCAGCCGGCCTCGTGGTCGCAGACGGCGTCGTCGACCATCAGCGCCGAGCTGCAGCCGAGCCCGTGGATGCGCCCCGGGTTCTCGCACGTCACCACCCGGCAGACGACCGGCGTGGTCCCCTTGATGTGGGTGTTGCACTGGCCGTAGCGGAACACGTTGCAGGCTTGGCGGCGATGCGAGCACGAGCCGCCGGCGCACCGGCACCCGCCGGGGAACGGGTGTCCCGGCAGCGAGTTGCAGTCGATGTAGTAACGCACGCCCGCGTCCTGGCAGAGCTGGTGGCCGCGGTAGTCCGTGCACTTCCACCAGCCGCCGATGAACGTCCCGGCCGGGCACCCGTTGACGCCCTGGTTGATCTCGCAGCAGAACGCTGTGTAGCCGTCGGTGCACAGGCCGTGCCGGCAGTCGGAGGGAAGGACGACGCCCAGCGCGGTTCCCGGGTACAGGAGATAGCGCAGCGGCGCGATGCTGAGCGCCGAGCCCCCCACCGCCAGCCGGATGAGCGCCGACCGGCGGGAGAACCGCCCCTCCAGCGCCTGCGCCGAGGAGTCAGTCAGCCGCCGGGCCACCGTGTCCAGGCCGGGCAGCCCGGCGCCGCGCAGCCAGGCCCGGAGGCCGAGGGCGAGCACCAGCGCGGTCAGGCCGCTGAGCACGGCCAGGGCCGGGTGCCGCGACGCGAGCTGCGGCAGCCCGTCCGGCGCCACCGGGATCGCCGCCAGGCACAGGCCGGCCGCCCCCAGGTTGGCCACCACGTGCCGGTGGCCGAGCGCGGGGCCGTCGTCATCGCCGAAGCAGCCGCAGGCGACGCCGCCGGCGGCCGCGCCGCCCAGCGCCGCCCCGGCGGCCAGGCAGGCAAACGCGGCGGCCAGTACGGCGGGCGCGGCTGGCCCGCCCAGGGTGAGGCCGGCGGCGGCAACGGCGAGCTCGGCGGCCGAGAGCAGTGAAACCAGCGCCCCCGGGGCCGGAAGCCCGGCGGCGCGCAGCGCCTCGGTGGCCGGCGCGGGACGCCGCAGCTTGGCCAGCCCGGCCAGTGCGAGCAGCACCGCCAGCCCCAGCACCGCGACACCCATCAGCCCGCTCCCGGCGCTCGCAAGCGTGTCCGGGGCTACGAAAACCACCTCGCCGTCTTGCGCTGATCGACCGTCACAGAGGCGCCCAATGTACCAACCCCTCTACGGCTCTACGCTGCGCTCGTGCCATTCACGGTCGTCCAGCTGACCGACCCCCACATCGGAGCGCGGTGGAGCAGTGTCGCGGGCTCCTCGCTGGCCGCGGCCGTGACCGCGGTCGGGGACCTTCTGGGCCGGGCACCCGATGCGGTCGTCGTCACCGGCGACATCGCCAGCACCCCCACCGAGGAGGAGTACGCGCAGGCCCGCGCCATCCTGGACAGGCTGGGCGCCCCGCTCTACCCGGTGCCCGGAAACCACGACGACCCCCGCGTGCTGCTCCGGCACTTCGACACCCCGGGCGGCGGGGCGAGCTACGCCGCGCAGCTGGGGCCGATCCGGCTGGTGGCGCTGGACAGCACCCGGCCGGACGGCGACGGCGGCCGGCTGGACGCGGCCCGGCTGGAGTGGCTGGAGGCGACGCTCGCCGCCGACGAGCCGACCCCGACGCTGCTCGCCATGCACCACCCGCCCGTGGTGACCGGGATGCCGACGATGGACGCGATCGGGATCGCTGAGGGCGAGCGCCGGGCGCTGGAGGAGGTCCTGGCCCGTCATCCCCAGGTCCACGTGATCGCCTGCGGCCACGTGCACCGGGCGATCGTCGGCCGGCTGGGTCCGGCGACCGTGCTCGCCATCCCGAGCACCGACATGCAACTGGCCCTCGACTTCGCTCCCGGCGAGCTGCAGTTCGTGCGCGAGCCGCCGTGCTTCGCCCTCCACATCCTGGCCGACGGGCGCATCGTGTCCCACATCCAACCGGTGGCGGGCTCCCGCACCTGATATGAGTCGGCCATGACCGCCACCACCGGCACCGAACGCCCGCCCGGCGCGCTCATGGCCGCCGAGATCGCCGAACAGCCGCGGACGCTGCAGCGGCTGCTCGACGACGGGCTCGCGGCCGTGCGGGAGACCGCCGCCCGGGTGGCCGAGCGACGGCCCCGATTCGTGCTCCTGGCCGCCCGCGGCACCAGCGACCACGCCGCGCTCTACGCCAAGTACCTGATCGAGATCGGGCTCGGCCTCCCGGCCGGGCTGGCCTCCCCGTCCACCCTGACCACGTATGGGAGCCGCCCGGACTACCACGGCGTCCTGTGGATCACGGTCTCCCAATCCGGCGGCTCGCCGGACCTGGTGGACTCCACCGCCGCGGCCCGCTCCCGCGGCGCGCTGACCCTGGCGGTGACCAACGCGCCCGAGTCCCCGCTGGCCCAGGCGGCCGATCTCCACGTCGACGTCCTGGCCGGCCCGGAGCTGGCCGTCGCCGCCACCAAGAGCTACACCAGCGAGCTGCTGGCGCTGTTCCTGCTGATCGACGCCTGGGGCGGCGGCGACGGGTCGCTGGCCCGGCCGCTGCCCGAGTGCGCCCAGCAGGTGCTGGAGCGCGGCGTCGCGGACGAGCTGGCGCCGCGGTACCGGTTCGTCGAGCGGCTCGTCGTGACCGCGCGCGGGTACGCGTACGCCACCGCCCGGGAGGCGGCGCTGAAGATGATGGAGACGTCGTACCTGTCCGCCCACGCGTTCTCCGGGGCCGACCTGATGCACGGCCCGCTGGCGATGGTCGACGAGGACCGCCCGGTGATAGCGGTCGTGCCGTTCGGCCCGGGCGGCGCCGCGCTGTCTCCGGTGCTCGACCGCCTCCACGACCGCCGAGCCGACGTGCTCGTGGTCGGCGACGACGGCGCCGCCCCGTGGGCGGCCGCGGCGGCCCCCGTTCCGGAGACCGACGAGCGGGTCGGCCCGGTGCTGCAGATCCTGCCCTTGCAGCAGCTGGCCCACGCCATGGCGGTGGCCCGCGGCTACGACCCGGACGCCCCGCGCGGGCTGAGGAAGGTGACCGAAACGCGGTGACCGAGCTGGTGGAGCTGGGCCTGCTGACCGACGCCGATCGCGCCGAGCTGGAGGGCGATGAGGTCGATCCGTTCGACGGGGCGGGCACCACCGTGCAGTTCCGGCCCAAGGACCGGCACGTCGCGCTGCGCGACGACGAGGGGCGGCTGATCGCCTCGGCCGGCCTGACGCTGGCCGAGGTGGAGGTGAGCGGCGCGCGCCTGCCGGTCGTGGGCATCGGCGGGGTCATCGTCAACGCCGCCCATCGTGGGAGGGGCCTGGCCCGCACCGTCGTGACCGCGGCGCTGGAGCGAGCGGCGGCGACCGGCCGGGACTTCGCCGTGCTGTTCTGCCACCCCGACCGGATGGGCCTGTACGAGCGCCTCGGCTTCCAGGTCGTCGACGAGCCGGTGATCGTCCGTCAGCCCGACGGCTACGCGCCGATGACCATGCGGACGATGTGGCGCCCGCTGCGGACCGGAGCCCGGTGGCCGGCCGGGCGGCCGATCCTCCACGCGCTGCCGTTCTAGGAGCCACTCTGAGGGAGAACCGGCCCGAAAACGGCCGGATCTCCCCCAGAGTTAGCCGGCCGGGACGTTGACCGGGGGCACGTTCCAGCCGGAGACGCTGACCACCGGCGCGGCGCCGTGCAGGTCGGCGCGGCGGTAGCCGGCGTGCAGCGTCTCAGACTCGCCCGGCCACAGCGTGATGTCGTTGTCGTTCCAGAACACGGGCAGGACCTGGTTGTCACCGGCCGCCGGCGTCCCGGAGGACGTCCCCCGCCGCACGTCGGCGCGCAGGAAGAACGACACCGCCTTCGTGGCCGAGGTGTTGGTGATCGTCACGTCGGTCGCCGTGTCCGCGCCGTCCGGGCCGTGGGCCGGGTGGCTGTGGGCGACCACCGACACCTTGCCCGCCGGCAGGCTCTGGAGCTGGCGCAGCGAGGCCCACTGGCTCATCGTCGCCTGCGGATTGCCGATCGTCGCCTTCCAGTTGACCTGGTCAGGCTGGGTGGACAGCCAATAGGCGTTGCGGTCGACGACCTGGCCGTGGCGGCTCAACACGAGCTCCACGAAGTACGTGCGGGCCGGGGCGGGCGGGGTCGTGGCCGCCGGAACCTTGGGGTGCAGCACGCCCGCGGCGACGCCCTGGGCGCCCACGGCGATCCCGTGGGCGGTCTGGTCGGACAGCACGTTCCCGGCCGTGTCATACACCTTGGCCTGCACCGACAGGCCCCGCTGGCTCGCCGACCCCAGGTTGTCCACCGTCACCGCGCCGGTGTCATACGCGTACAGCGCGTGCAGTGGCTCGTTGGCCTTCTTGGCCCCGAAGTAGCTGCCGGCCTGGTCTGAGTCGTAGTTGTACAGGTCCCACAGCAGGGTCGGCCAGCCCTTGTTCAGCTGCCAGTAGACGATGCCCGTCGACGGCGCCTGCTTGTTGGTGGAGTGATCGATGTAGGCCTCGAACTCCGCCCGCTGGGTCTCGTAGTTCTGGACCTGGGCCTCCTGGTCGTAGCTGGCCAGGCTCGTCCACGGGCCGTACCGGTTGGAAATCGCCGCGTCGAGGTCGTGCAGCGTGCCGAACGAGTAGCCGCCGTTCGTGTTGGGATTCGGCAGGTCCGGCTCGTAGTTGGCGTGGTACTGGTTGTAGTCCGGGTTCGTCCACAGCTCGGTCTGCTCGAACGGAGACAGGAATCGCCGGATGGAATCGAGCGTCGGCACGGTGTGCCCGGCGCTGGCCTCGCTGTCGAACGCCCACGCGCCGCCCACGTTGGTCCGTGTCGAGTCGCCCGGGTCGTAGTGCGTGGTGTCATACCAGTAGCTCGGCGGCACCCAGTCGTACGGCCCCTCCTTCTCGCCGGACCAGCCGAGCGTGGTCCCGCGCTTGTACTCGGCCGAGGCGATCAGCGGGTCCGGGAAGTCGGCCTGCCGGAAGGCCGCCAGCGACACGGCCTCCTGCTCCGGGGTGGGGTTGTTGTCGCTCCAGCTGAAGTTGAGGATGCTGGGGTGGTTGCGCAGGTTCTCGCCGATGGTCTGCGCCGACAGGGCCAGGATCTGGTAGTCGTGCGGCGACGTCAGCTTGCTGTCCTGCAACTGCCAGGCGTCACAGCACTGATAGCCGGCATCGACGAGGATCCCGGCCCGGTCCATCTGCTCGTAGAAGTCGGCCGGCATCTGCTTGCCCTCGGTCCGGATGCCATTCAGGCCGAGGTTCTTGATGAGCGCGATCTGCTGCGCCGTGTCGGCCGGGGAGTAGCTGAGGAACAGGTTCTCCGACCAGCCGCCGGCCCGGAAGACGAACGGGCGGCCGTTGACGAGGAACTGGCGGGAGCCCTGCGGCGCGATCGGCGAGGCGCCGATCAGCCGGCTGGTGACGGTCCGGATGCCGAACGTCTCCGACTGGGCGTCGACCGCGCCGCCGCCCGAGCGGACGCGCATCCTCAACCCATACAGGGGCTGATCTCCCATCCCGTACGGCCACCACACGCGCGGGTGCTGGACGAGCACGCCCAGGGCGACCGTCCGGGTGGCGCCCGCAGCGACCGACACCCGCCGGGACACCGTGTACCCACCCCCCTGCGGAGCCGTCACCCGGCCGGTGACCACGCCGGTCTGGGGCCCGGCCGTCACGTTGGCGACCGTCGCCTTCAGTGTCAGCCGGGAGCGGGAGAAGTTGCCCGCGTTGTCCTCCACCACGTGGGCGTCGGAGATGCTGAGCGGCCCCGCCGTGTGCAACTGGATGGGGAACTGGATGCCGGTGTTGTTGTCCGGCGGGATCTGCGTCCAGTCCACGTTGTCCAGGGTGAACATCGTGGTGGGGTCGTTGGGATAGACCTTGAGCGCCAGTCCGTTGGCGCCGCGGTGGACGAGACGCGTGATGTCGAACTCAAACCGCGTGTAGTCGCCCTGCACCGTGCCGTGGGAGGCGACGCGCTGGCCGTTGACCCACACATCCGCCTCGCCGACAACGCCGTTGACGATCAGGCTCACGTGCTGAGCCCCGCGGTGGGGCGCCGCGAACGTCGTCCGGAACCACCACGGGACGGCGAACTGCGGGATCGTGTCCGGGCCGACCTGGCTCATGTAGCCGAAGCACGCCTTCAGGTTGGTCGAATAGAAGACGTTGTGGCAGTGCCCGGTCTGCACCAGGGCGTTGACCTCGGTGCCGACAGCGCCGGCGGCGTCCGGGCGCACGTGCAACCAGGAGGCGGTGGCGAAGCCGGGCGACGACACGCGCGCGCCGCCGGCCTGGACCTGCGCCGTGCTCAGCACCTGCCAGCCGTGGCGGCCCACCGTGATCGTGCTCGCCGAGGCGACCGACGGGACGAGGGAGGCGGCGGCGATCGTCAACAGCAGCGCGGCAAGCCGCCGCAGCGATGCGTTCCAAGACACGGCCCTCTCCTCATCGTGGCTGACCTGGATGCCGGGCGTCTATTTGTATGACGCCTGTACAAATGAGCACGCTACTGCAGTAACTGGCCAGGCGTCAAGGCCAGAGCATTTGGTCGTACCCCGGCAAAATATGCGGCCACGCCGGTTGCGGCCGGGCAGGTCAAACTGTGCGGCGCACGCCATGTCAGCCGAGAGACCGACGGTCGGCGCCCGCCGCCCCAACCCACTGCGCGCCCTCGGCGAGCAGGAGGTGCTGCAGGTCATCCTGGAGCACGGCCCGGTAACCCGCCCGGAGATCGCCGAGCGCACCAGGCTTTCCAAGGCCACCGTGTCCAGCGTCGTCGACCGGCTGGAGCAGGCCGGGATGGTCAGCGCCCGCGGCCCGCTGCACGGACGGCCTGGCCGCAGCCCGGTCACCTACTCGGTGCGAGACAGCGCGGGCGTGGTGGTGGGGATCGACATCGGCGCCGAGCGGGTGCGCGCCGCCGCGGCCGACATCTTCGGCGAGGTGCTGGCGGTCGACGAGCAACCGACCAGCCAGCGGGGCGCGCGCGGGATCTCCGGCCAGGTCATCGAGCTCGCCTCCCGGGTGGTGGAGCGCACCCGCGCCACGCACGAGCGCCTGCTCACGATCGGCATTGCCACCCCGGGCGTGGTCGACCAGACCACCCACCGGGTCATCTCGCTCGCCTACAACCTCAGCCCGGACGGGGTGCTCGATCCGCCGCGGGCCATCCGCTCGCGCTTCGACGCTCCCGTGCTGATCGACAACGACGTCAACCTGGCCGCGGTGGCCGAGTCCTGGCGCGGCGCGGCCCGGGGCGTCCCGACGTTCGCCCTGGTGTGGATCGGCACCGGGGTCGGCATGGGCCTGATCATCGACGACCGGCTGGTCCGGGGCGCCCACGGCGCCGCCGGGGAGATCGCCTACCTGCCGGCCGGCAGCGAGCCGTTCGCCGAGCGCCACCGGCTGCACGGCGGCCTGGAGGACGAGGTGGGCGCGGCCGGCGTCCTGGCCATGTACGCCGACCGGGCCGGGACGGCCGCGCCGGAGAGCGCCGCCGAAGTGATGGCGCTGGCCGAGGGTGGAGACCCGGTGGCCCAGGCGGTGACCGACCATCTCGCCCGCCAGCTGGCGGCGGCCATCGCCAGCGTGCTGGCGGTCGTCGATCCCGAGCTGGTGATCCTCGGCGGGGACCTGGGGAGTCACCCGGCGCTGCTGGATCCGGTGCGCCGGAGCATCACGCAGCTCGTCCCGCTGAGCGCCCGGATCGAGCTCAGCGCACTCGGCGACCAGGCGCCGCTGCAGGGAGCGGTGGCGATCGCGCTGCGCGAGGCCCGGGCCCAGCTGTTCGGAGGCGGCGGCTAGATCCGCTCGCCGGTCTCCGGCGCGAACAGGTGCAACCGATGGGAGTCGACCCACAGGTCGGCCTCCTGGCCCTCGGCGACCCGGCTGGCCACGTCGAGGCGGGCGATCACGTCGGGCGAGATCGTGATGTCCTCTCCGGCGGCGTCGCCGTTCGCCGCCTCCGGCGCGGCGGCCGAGGCCCCGTTGGAATGCGGGAGGGTCAGGTGGGCATACAGGTCCGAGCCCGTCGACTCCAGGACGTCGATGGTGGCGCGGAGGACGATCCCGCCGTCGCCGTGCGGCGCCCGCGCCGCGTCGTGGACGTCCTCGGGCCGGACGCCCACGATCACGGGCCCGTCCGGCGGCGCGTCCGCGCCGGCGCGAGCCTGTGACAGCGCCACGGTGCCCAGCGCGGACCGCAGCTCGCCGCCGGCGATCTCGCCGGCCACGAAGTTCATCGCCGGCGCGCCGATGAAGCCGGCCACGAACGCGTTGACCGGCTGGTCATACAGCTCGGCCGGCGTCCCCACCTGCTGCAGGACGCCGTCGCGCAGGACGGCCACGCGGTCTCCGAGCGTCATCGCCTCGGTCTGGTCGTGGGTGACGTAGACCATGGTGGTGCTCAGGCGGCGCTGGATGCGCAGGATCTCCGAGCGCATCTGGATGCGCAGCTTGGCGTCGAGGTTCGACAGCGGCTCGTCCATGAGGAACACCTGCGGGTCGCGGACGATGGCGCGCCCCATCGCCACCCGCTGGCGCTGGCCGCCGGATAGGTTGCTCGGCTTGCGCTCCAAGTGCTCGGCGATGCCGAGCAGCTCCGCCGTCTCGGCCACCTTGCGGCGGATCTCGTCGGCCGGCACGCCGGACCGCCGCAGCGCAAACCCCATGTTCTTGGCCACGGTCATGTGCGGATACAGGGCGTAGTTCTGGAACACCATGGCCACGTCGCGCTCGCGCGGGGTGAGGTTGTTGACCACTCGGTCGCCGATCAGGATCTGCCCGTCGGTGATCTCCTCCAGCCCGGCGATCATCCGCAGCAGCGTCGTCTTGCCGCATCCGGACGGGCCGACCAGGATCATGAGCTCGCCGTCGGCGATCTCCAGCCCCACATCCTTGACCGCGAGCGTCCCGTCGCGGTAGCGCTTGCTCACTGACTTGATCGTTATCGACGACACACGTTCTCCTCTGTGGGTCCTAGTCCTGTCTCTTTCGCGAGAGGGGCATCAGTTGGGGGCGGCCCGGCCGGCGCGCGCCTCGCCGGGCACCGCCTGGGACAGCAGATCGTCACGGGCCGACCGCAGGGCCACAGCGAGCGCGCCCTGCAGCGCCGCCCGGTCGCCCAGCCGCGTCGTCTCGATCCGGGCCGTGATCGGGACCAGGGCCGCCGCCGCGCCGCGCACCGGGCGCAGCAGGAGCGGGTTGGCCCCGATGCCGCCGCCCAGCACGACCAGTTCCGGATCGACGATGGCGCAGACGGTGGCGATGGCGGCGCCGAGCCGGGAGGCCACATGCTCGACGACCGCCCGGGCCGGCTCGTCGCCGTCCCCGGCCAGCGCAAACACGTCATGAGCCGACGCTACGCCGGCGGCATCGCCGCCGCGCCGTTGCGCATAGGCGGCCAGGATCCCCGCCGCGGCCACCTCGTCCTCCAGGCCGCCGTGGAGCCGGTGGCGGGGGTCGAAGGGTTCTGGAACCAGCGGCAGGTAGGCGATCTCGCCGGCGGCCCCGTGAGCGCCGCGGACCAACTCGTCCTCGATGATCAGCCCCATGCCGATCCCGGCGCCGATGGCGATGAACACCATCGTGCCCACGCCGCGAGCCAGCCCGAACCACTTCTCGCCGACAGCGGCCAGGTTGACGTTGTTGTCCACGATCACCCGAAGGTCGAATCGCCCGCGGATGACGGCGGCTGGGTCGAAGCCGCCCTCGGGCGCGACGTTGTAGGCCAGTGAGGTGACCCGTCCGCTGGCCTGGTCGACGACGCCGGGGACGGAGATGCCGAGGGCCAGCGGGCGGCCGTGGTCGCCCCCGGCCTGATCGATCACCTCGTTGACCATGGTCAGGATCTGCTTGCCCACGGCGCGGCCGCCGGGCTTCGTCGTGGCCTGCTTCACATCGGCGATCGGCTCGCCGAACAGGTCGGCAGCGGCCACCCGGACGTTCGTGCCGCCCACGTCGCAGCCGACGACGAACCCGGCCTGGCCGGAGACGACGTAGGCGACCGGCGTCCGCCCGCGCTGGCCGGGACGCGGGCCGGCGGCCCGGACCAGGCCGGCCTGCTCGAGCCGGCTGACCGCCGAGGAGACCGTCGGCTTGGACAGCCCGGTGGCGGCGGCGATCTCCGGCCGGGTGATCGGCCCCTCGCGGAAGATCGTCTCCAGGACCGCCTGCTCCCCCAGCTCACGCAGCAGGCTGAGACGGGAGTCGGCGGCCGGCTCCGAGTCGGCGCGGCGGCCCGGAGGGCGTGCGATGGGCGGCACGGTTGTTAGGTGCTTTTACGAATGCTAGGGGTCACTTGACGGTCCAGAATAAGGCCAGTAAGGTCATTAAGGCAAGCTTCTTACTAAATGCATCGGCGTTCGCCGAGCATCGGGAGGACACAAATGGGTACGGACAGGGATGGCAGCTACACGCGGCGGAGGTTCATTTCGGGGGGCGCCGGCGCTGGGGCTGCACTGTTTCTCGCCGCCTGCGGCAGCGGCGGATCCTCCAAGACGTCCGCCGCCGCCTCCTCGGCCAGCAACGGACCCGTCACGCTCAACAACCTCTTCCAGCAGCAGGCCGGCTACAGCGCGTCGGACCTGGCCGGAATGACGAAGTCTTTCGAGGCCGCCTACCCGAATATCAAGGTCAACAACACGCTCGTGGCCTACGAGGCGCTGCACGACAAGATCGTGGCCGCCGCGCCGGCCGGCACGTATGACGTGGTGCTCGGCGACTGCATCTGGCCGGCGGAGTTCGGGTCCAAGGGGATCGTCCAGGACATCTCCTCGCAGGTCGGCACGCTGCCGACCTCCCAGATCTTTCCCGGCGCACTGAGCATGGCCAACTACCGCAGCAAGTACTACGGCATGCCCTGGATCCTGGACACCAAGTACCTGTTCGTGAACGGCTCGATGATCAAGAAGGCCGGCATCTCCCCGTCGCAGCTGAAGACCTGGAACGGGGTGGTGTCGGCGCTGAAGCAGATCAAATCCAAGGGCATCGTCAAGTACCCGTGGCTGGGCAGCTGGCAGCAGGCCGAGGCGGTCATCTGCGATTACGCCCAGCTCCTCGGGGCGTTCGGCGGCAAGTTCCTGGACGCCTCGGGCAAGCCGGCGTTCCAGACCGGCGGGGGCCTGCAGGCGCTCCAGTTCATGAAGATGCTGCTCGACGAGGGCCTGGCCAACCCGGCGTCCACCAGCTCGCTGGAGCAGGACGTGCTCAAGGCGTTCGCCCAGGGCAGCATCGCGATGAACCTGAATTGGACGTTCCAGCTCGCCGCGGCGAAGGATCCCAAGCAGTCCAACGTGGCCAAGGACGACGTGATGATCATGCACACCCCCCAAGGCCCGAGTGGGCTGGCGCCCGGCTGCAACGGCGGCCAGCCGGTGATGGTCGCCCACGGCACGAAACACCCCAACGAGGCGTGGCAGTACGTCAAATACATCACCAGCCAGAAGGTCCAGAACCAGTACGTGGCCGACTCGCTGCCGATCTGGGCGGCCTCGTACCACGACCCCCAGGTGGTCAAGACCGCCGGCTCGCAGCTGGTGTCGGTGGCCAAGACGCAGCTGCCGGACATGATCCTGCGCCCGCAGGTGACCAACTACAACGCCGCGTCGCAGGCCCTGCAGGTCCAGATCCAGGACGCGCTCCTGGGCCGCAAGACGCCCCAGGCCGCGCTCAACGCCGCCGCCGGGGCGTTCAGCTCCTCGTCCGGACCGCCGGCGTAGGGGCCTCGTCTCGCGATGAGCACCGAAGTCGCCTCACCGCCCGGCGCCGCGCCGCCCGGCGAGACGACCCGGGCCGGCGGCATGAGCTGGCGGGCCCGCACGCGCGAGGGCCGGTTTGCCCTTGCGCTGCTGGCGCCGAGCATCGTCGTGGTGTTCGGGATCGTCGTGTATCCGATCCTGAAGACGCTGTACACCTCGCTGTTCGCCGTCGACACGCCCTTCGCCGGCCATTTCCCGTGGGTCGGCCTCGACAACTACAAGTACGCCCTCAGCGATCCGGGGTTCTGGTCGGCGGTCGAGCGGACGCTGTACTTCACGGTGGTCTCGACCGGCTTCGAGCTGGCGTTCGGCATGGCGATCGCGCTGCTGCTGTACGCGCCGCTGCGGATGCGGTGGCTGTTTCGCACGATCGTCGTCCTGCCCTGGGCGCTGCCCACGATCGTCAACGGGGCGATGTGGCGCTACTTCTTCAACGCCCAGTACGGGGTGGTCAACGCCCTGCTCACCCAGCTCGGCATCCAGTCCTCGTACCACGACTGGCTCGGCGCGCCGTTCGCGGCACTCAACATCGTCGTCCTGGCCGACGTGTGGAAGAACACCTCGCTGGTGGCGTTCTTCCTGCTCGCCGGGCTGACCACCATCCCCAAGGACCTGTACGAGGCGGCGCGGATCGACGGCTACAGCCGGTGGGGCGCGTTCGTCCACATCACGCTCCCGCTGCTCCGCCCGGTCATCGTCGTCGTGCTCGTGCTGCGCACGATCGAGGCGTTCAAGGTATTCGACATCATCTACGTGATGACGGGCGGGGGGCCGGCCAACGGCACCCAGAGCATCGCCTTCTACACGTACCAGCGCGCCTTCTCCGACGAGTACTTCGGCTACGGCTCGGCGCTCGCCTATCTCATCGTCCTGTTCATCATGGCGCTGGCCGTCATCTACATCCGCCTGCTGCGCTCCGAGCAGTACGCAATGACCTAGTGGCCGCTTACGTAAATACGCTCGCATTCGAGGCACGCCTGGCGGCGCCAGGCATTGTCCTCGGACCCTCGTGTAGCGCTGCTACACGTCGGCTCCTGCGTCCTCGCCTGGCATCCGCCAGTCGCACCTCTCGGTGCGCCCGTACCCACGTAAGCGACCACTAGACGAGGAGCGCGCCGTGCCGGATTCCCGCCGTTACCAGATCCTCATCCACGTCGCCGCCGTCGCCGTGTCGCTCGTGATCCTGGCGCCGTTCGCCTGGCTGATCATCGCCAGCCTGGCCAGCCAGTCCTCGCTGCTCCAGGTCCCGCTGCACTGGATCCCCAGCCACCTGTCGTTCAGCCGGTACTCGGCGATCTTCAGCTCCCGCGGCGGGACGATCTTCGCCAACTTCCGCGCCTCGCTGGTCAACAGCCTGATCGTGGCCAGCGCCACGGTGGCGATCTCCATCACCGTCGGCGTGTTCGGCGCCTACGCGTTCGCCCGGCTGCGGTTCCGCGGACAGCGCGCGTCGCTGCTGCTGTTCCTGTCGACCTACATGGTCCCGCCCATCGCGCTCGTCATCCCCCTGTACCTGATCATGGTCGGCCTCGGCCTGCTCAACACGCGGATCGGCCTGATCATCGTCTACTGCACGTTCGCGACGCCGTTCGTGCTGTGGATCATGGGCAACTACTTCCAGACGATCCCGCGTGACCTGGAGGACGCGGCCCGGATCGACGGCTGCACGCGGATCGGCGCGCTGTTCCGGGTCATCCTGCCCCTGGCCCGTCCCGGCCTGCTGTCGACGATGCTGTTTGCCTTCCTGATCGCCTGGGACGAGTTCCTGTACGCGCTGATCTTCACGTCGACCACCGCGGCCAAGACGATCCCGGTGGCCATCGCCGAGTTCACCGGCCGCTACACCACGGACTTCGGCCTCCAGGCGGCCGGCGGCATCCTGGCCGCCATCCCGCCGGTGCTCATCGCCATCGTGTTCCAGCGCTACATCGTGGGCGGCCTGGCCTCCGGGGCGGTGAAGGGGTGAGCCACCCGGCCTTCCGCGACGCCATCTGGGAGCAGCCGGCCAACCTGCGTGAGGCAGCGGCCAGCTTTCGGGAGACCGTCGGCGGAGCAGACACGACGCCGTTTGAGCGAGGGACGTTGGTGCTCAGCGGCATCGGGGCCAGCGCCCACGCGCTCATCCCGGCCGTGCTCGCCCTGCGCGCCGCGGGCCGGCGCGCGTTCGCGGTCTCCTCGGCCGAGCTGCGCGACGCCTGCCGGGCCCGCCTCGGCGACGCCTACGTCCTCGTCTCCCAGTCCGGGGCCAGCGTCGAGACGCTCGAGGCACTGGAGGCGCTCGACGGAGCGCCGGTAGTCGCCGTCAGCGCCCGCGGCGAGAGCCCGCTGGCCCAGGCCGCCGACGTGTGGCTGCCGCTTGGCCCGCGGCCCGACACCCCGGTGGCCACCCTCTCCTATACGGCGACGCTGCAGGCGCTGGGGATGCTGTGCGATGCGCTGATCGGCCCCGGCGACGGCAACGGCGACAGCGAGGGCTCCTGGGTGCGTCTGCCGGACGTCGCCGAGACACTGCTGGAGCGGGCCGAGGCGATCGCCGAGAGGCTGACCCCGGCGTTCGCCCGGATCCGTGCCCTCGACGCCGCCGGCGCGGGCGCGGGTGCCGCCTCGGCCGGCGAGACGGCGCTGCTCGCGCGCGAGGCGCTCAAGCTGCCCGCCGCCGGGATGGAGACCCGGGAGTACCTGCACGGGCCGCTCGAGCCGGTCGGCGCGGGCTTCGGCTGCATCGTGTTCGGCCGGGAGCGGGAGCACGTGCTGGCCGACAGTCTGGCCGGCTACGGGGCGGAGACGCTGCTGGTCACCGACGCCGCCGGGGCGCCCGCGGCGGCCACCGTCGTCGAGCTTCCGCGCGTGCCGGACCTGGCCGCGCCGATCCTGCAGATCATGCCCGTCCAGCTCCTGATCGAGAAGGTGGCCGCGCGGCGGGGCCTGACGATCGGTCCGCTCACCCGCCATCAGGACGACACCAAGGTCTCGGTCTGATGGGAAGGTCGGGGGTGACGGTCATCGGCGGCGTCCAGGTCGACGTGCTCATGAGCCCGGTGACCGAGCTGCCCAAGGGCGGCGCGAGCCTGCTCGCCGACCAGATGAGCATGCGGCTGGGCGGCGCGGCCGCCAACTCGGCGCTGGCGTTCGCCGAGGCCGGCGTGCCCGTGCGGCTCGTCGGTTGCATCGGCGACGACCATCTGGGCGAGTGGATGCGTGACGAGCTCGCCCCGTACGGGCTGGGCGGCGAGTTGGCGGTCGTGCCCGGCGGCCGCAGCGGCCTGACGGTGGCCCTCCAATCGCCGGAGCGCGACCGGACGTTCCTCACCTACCTGGGCGTCAACCTCGACTGGGAGCCGGCGATGATCCGGGACGACGTCCTGCGCTGCCAGAACCTCCTGCTGTGCGACTACTTCATGGCCCCCGGGCTACAGGGACGCTCGGCGCGGGAGCTGCTGGAGACCGCCCGCAGCCACGGCGCGCGAACGTTCTTCGACACCGCCTGGGATCCGGACAACTTCCCGGAGCCGACGCAGGCCGAGGTGCTGGACCTGCTGAGCGCCGTCGATGTGTTCCTGCCCAACGAGGCCGAGGCGTGCGCGCTGGCCGGCGTCAACGGAGACGCCGGCTCGCCCGCCGACGGAGCGCTGGCGGCGGCCCGCAGGCTGCAGGCGGCTTCCGGAGGCTGGGTGGTGGTCAAGCTCGGGGCGCGCGGCTGCCTGGCCGTCGGGCCGGATGGCCGGGAGCTGGCCGAGCCGGCCCCCGTCATCGAGGTGGCCGACACCACCGGCGCCGGCGATGCGTTCAACGCCGGCCTGGTGCAGGCGCTCGGCGAGGGCCGCGATTGGGCCGAGGCGCTCCGCGCCGCCGTCCGGTTCGCGTCCGCCGTCGTCGCCCGGCCGTCCGGCGAGCGCTACCGCCCGGCGTAGGGGGCCGCCGTCCGGCGAGCGCTACCGCCCGGCGTAGGGGGCCGCCGATGCCAGGAGGGCGGCCGGCTGCCCATTCGCCGACAGCCGCTGCACGGCGAGGACGGCCGTGTCGTCGCGCTGCGGGCCGGCGGCGAACCCGCGCAGCGCCCCCTCCACGCGACCGATGACGCCGGCGGCGTTCGGGGCGCCCTGCAGCGCGGCCGCCAGCCGGTCCGGGCCAAACCGGCCGTCATCGCCGACGGTGTCGGTGACGCCGTCGGTGTAGAGGACCAGTTGGTCGCCGATCTGGAGCCGGACGGTCTCCGCCGGCCACTGTCCGGGGGTGCTGATCCCCAGCAGCGGCGCCGGCACGCCGGCCGGAGCCGGCTCGCCGCGGTGGAGATGGAACGCCGGCGGATGCCCGGCCAGCACCACGTCGGCGATCACCTCGCCGCCGGCCTCGCGCAGGAACGCGCAGCACACGCTGACCAACGACAAATAGGGCCGCTCGCACAGGGCGTCGTTGAGCTGGGCGAGCGTCGCGACCGGATCGCCGAGCAGCTTGCCGGCCGTGCGCAGCGTGTAGCGCGACAGCGACGTCAGCGCGGCCGCCTCCGCTCCGTGCCCGGCCACGTCGCCGACCAGGACCATCCAGCCTCCGGGCACCTCGAACGCGTCGTAGAAGTCGCCGCCAACGTCGCTGTCCTCCCCGGCCGGGTGGTACAGGGTGGCCAGCTCGAAGCCCGGAATGTCGGAGAGCTTGGGCGGAAGCAGGCTCTGCTGGAGCGTCTCCGCCACCCGCGAGCGCTCGGTGTACAGCCGCGCGTTCTCCACTCCCGTCGCCGCCCGCCGCCCCAACTCCTCGGCGACAGCCAGGTCCTCGTCGTGGAAGATCCGCCCGGACTCGGCCATGACCAGCACCAGCGCGCCGAACGGCTGGCGCCCAGCGACGGCCAGCGGCACGAAGATGACGGAGCGCATGTTCAGCCGCCGGATGAGCGCCAGCTGCTCGGCGTCGGCGGGCAGGGTGGCCATCACGTCATCGGTCACGTGGCGGATGTGCTCGGACCGCCCGGAGTTGATCGCGCGGGCGGCGCCGGTGGGGACGCTCAGGCTGGCGGGATACAACGCCGCCCACTCGCGGGCGAGCGCCACCTTGGCCGGGTCGACGTGCGCCACCGCCACCTGGCGCAGCTCGTCACCCTGGCCCCGTATCGCCACCGCGCACCAGTCGGCGAGCTCGGGGACGGCCAGCTGGGCCACCCGCTGGAGCGTCTGGTGGTGATCCAGCGACGAGGACAGCTCCTTGCCGGCCTGGGCGAGCAGACGCTGCGCCTGCTCCGCGCGCTTGGCCTCGCTCACGTCCTCGATGACGTTGACCACCATCGACAGGTCCCCGGCCGGATCGAACACGGGCGTCGCCTTGTGCATCAGCCACCGGACCCGCCCGCTCGCCCGGCTGACGTTGCGGACGAGCATCGGCTCTGGGCGCTGGCCCTGCAGGGCGCGGGCGGAGGGGAGATCGTGGAGGGCAAGACCGCGGCCCTCCTCGTCCGCCGCCTCCCAATAGGCCATCAGCTCGTCCGACGAGGCGGCCATGAGCTCGTCCGGCGAGGCGGCGTCGAGCAGGTCGGCCGCCGCCTGGTTGGTGAACAGCATGCGGCCGTCGACGCCCCGGACGATGACCGCCTCGGCCAGGTTGGCCAAGGTCGCCTCCAGCCGCCGTTCGAGCTCTCCGACCGTCTCCGCCAGCCCGGCGTGATCGAGCGCCAGTGCGATCCGTCCCGCCAGCACCTCGGCGAACCGCTGGTCATCGCCCGTCAGGCGCCGCCCGGAGCTCGACATGCCGCACCCCAGGGCGCCAATCGTGCGCCCGCGCGCCTTGAGGGGGATGAACAGCGCGTCGTGCAGGTTCAGCGACCGCAGCAGCGCGAAGTCCGCCTCGTCGGCCGCGATCCGCTGCAGCAGCTCGTCGGTGACCCGCGTCTCCAGCCGGCTCCGGGAGGCCGCGATCGCCTGGGTCACCCCGAAGTCGGCGCCGGGGATCAGCCGCCGGCGCAGCAGCGCCGCCTCGACGCGCGGATCACGCGGGGGACCCATCCGCACCCCGAGCCGACGCAGCTCGCCGCGGGGCGAGATGGCGTCGAGCGTCACCAGGTCGGCGAACGCGGGCACCAGCGTGTCCAGCAGCCGGTGCACCGTCTCCCCCAGCAGCAGCGTCCCCTCGGCGACCCGCCCGACTGCGGCGAGAAGCTCGAAGCGCTCGGCTCCCTGGCCCGGCCAAGTGTCTTCCCCGGTTCTGGACACAGCTCCCCTCGCCGGAAACCGCAGTGGTCTCCGGTCTGCGCTGGGCGCCCACCCTATTCGGCGCGGCCCGAGAGCACAAGCAATCTGGTGTCGATGGGCCGCAATCTGCGGCTATCGATTGCAGAGCGGGCCGGCATCGCACCGCCGGTCGCGCCGCCACCCCCTGTCCCGCACCGTTCCCGATCTGACATCCGGCGGACCGCCCGGTCCGCTCCGGCTAACATCTCAGTCGATCCGACTCAGATATTCGGATCGGATTGGAGATTGATAACCGTGAACTTTGAGACTACTGACAGCATGAATGCCCGCCTCTGCGACGTCTGCGGAGAGCGTCCGGGCGTTGTGCAGGTGATGTTCGCCGGCGGCGGCTCCCGCCGCACCGCGCTCCTGTGCGAGCGCTGCGCGCACGACGTGGTGGCCTCGCAGCAGGGCGGCGTGCCCGACGGGTTTTCGTCCCCGCCCACCCCGTATTCGTTCCCAGCCGGCCCCGGGGCCGGACCGGCCGTCCGGGAGCGCCCCGAGGCGCGGCCCGCCTCGGCCACCCCCGCGCTGGACAAGTTCGGCCGCGACCTCACCGCCGACGCGCGGGAGGGCCGGATCGATCCGGTCATCGGCCGCGACAAGGAGATCGAGCAGGTCGTGGAGGTCCTGTCCCGGCGCCGGAAGAACAACGCGGCGCTGATCGGTGAGGCCGGCGTCGGCAAGACGGCGATCGCCGAGGGGCTGGCCCTGCGCATCGCGCAGGATCAGGTTTCCGACTCGCTGCGCGGCGTGCGCGTCGTGGCGCTTGACCTGGCCGGCATGATCGCCGGCTCGCAGTTCCGCGGCGCGTTTGAGCAGCGGATGAAGGCGGCGCTGGACGAGGTCGTCGCCTCCGAGGGCCAGGTGATCCTGTTCGTCGACGAGTTGCACACCGTGCTGGGCGCCGGCGCGGCCGAGGGCGCCATGGACGCGGCCAACATCCTCAAGCCGATGCTGGCCCGGGGCGAGCTGCGCATGGTCGGCGCCACGACGCTGGCCGAGTACCGCCAGATTGAGCGTGACACCGCCCTGGCGCGACGCTTCTCGCCGGTCATGGTGGAGGAGCCGTCGGTGGCCGACACCGTGGCGATCCTGCGCGGGCTGCGCTCGCAGTACGAGGAGCACCACCGCGTGCAGATCACCGACCAGGCGCTCGACGCCGCTGCCCGGCTGTCGGACCGCTACATCAGCGAGTACCGGCTGCCGGACAAGGCGATCGACCTGGTCGACCAGGCCGGCGCCCGGCTGCGGCTGCGGCGTCCGGAGGTCGACGAGCGGACCAAGCTGCAGTCCGAGCTGGATCGGCTCCGGGCCGAGAAGCAGGCGGCCGTCGACGCCGAGGCCTACGAGGACGCCGGCCAGCTGAAGACGCACATCGACCGCCTGGCCGCCCGGATCGCGGCGCTGGCCGAGACCGCCGGTGACGGCTCCGCAGGCGGCTCCGCTGGAGCCACCGTGGTCGGCGAGGCCGAGATCGCCGAGATCGTCGCCGCCCGCACCGGCATCCCGGTCGGGGAGCTGGTGGCGGCCGAGTTGGAGCGCCTGGGCACGCTGGAAGATGACCTGCATCGCCGGGTCATCGGCCAGAACCAGGCCGTGTCGGCCGTGTCGGAGACCGTCCGCCATGCGCGGGCGGGGCTGGCCGAGCCGGATCGTCCCCTGGGCAGCTTCCTGTTCCTGGGACCCACCGGGGTCGGCAAGACGGAGCTGGTCAAGGCGCTGGCCGAGCGGCTGTTCGCCACCGAGAAGTCGCTCGTCCGGATCGACATGTCCGAGTACCGGGAGCCGCACACCGTGGCCCGGCTGATCGGCTCGCCCCCCGGATACGTCGGCTACGGCGACGGCGGCCAGCTGACCGAGCCGGTCCGGCGGCGGCCGTACTCGGTGATCCTCCTCGACGAGGTCGAGAAGGCGCATCCCGAGGTCTGGAACGTTCTGCTCCAGGTCTTGGACGACGGCCGGCTGACCGACGGCGAGGGCCGCACGGTCGACTTCACCAACACGGTGGTCGTGATGACGTCGAACCTGGGCGCCGGCCAGGCCAAGCGGCCGCTCGGCTTCGCCGGGGCCGAGGCCGATCCGGCCGCCGACCGGATGGTGGCCGCGGCCAAGGGCGCGTTCCTGCCGGAGTTCCTCAACCGGATCGACGAGGTGGTGGTCTTCGAGCCGCTGACCGAGGATCAGGTGCGGGAGATCGGCGAGCTGATCTGCGCCCGGATCGCCGACCGGCTGCGCGAGGAGCGGGGCGTCGAGTTGGAGGTGGAGCCGACGCTGATCGGCCGGCTCGCCGCCGAGGGCTTTGACCCAGAGTTCGGCGCCCGCCCGCTCAAGCGCCACATCCGGCGCACGCTGGAGAAGGAGCTGACCCGGGCCATCCTCGACGGCAGGCTCGCCGAGGGCGGCCGCGTGGTGGCCCGCGCCGGGGACGAGCAGACGATCGTTCTCGACCTGCCCGTGCCGGCCACGGTCTGAGCCGTCGTTGACGGGGGCGCCCGCCGGTTCTTGTGACCGGCGGGCGTCTCGCTGCTGACCCGCAGGTGGGAACAATGTCCCTCGCGTCGCGCCCGCCGGGGTGGTGAGGATATTGCGCATCCCGCATCCCACTTCCCAGCCGCCCGCCGCCGGCATCCCGCCCACGACGCGGCGCTACGGTGACACGAGCACCATGGCCGACGACCCCTACGACCTGCAGCGCTTCGTCGCCGCCCAGGACGGCGGCGGCACGTACGACGGGGCGATCGCCGAGTTGCGCGACGGGCGCAAGCGCGGCCACTGGATGTGGTTCGTGTTCCCGCAGATCGCCGGGCTGGGCCAGAGCCCGACCTCGCGGCGGTACGCGATCACGTCACTCGACGAGGCGTGGGCGTACCTGGACCATCCGGTGCTGGGGCCGCGCCTCCGGGAGGCCACGGGGCTCGTGGCCGAGCTGACGGGACGGAGCGCCGAGGACGTGTTCGGCGGGATCGACGCGGTCAAGCTGCGCTCCTCCATGACGCTGTTTCACCGAGCCGCTCCCCGGGACCCGTTGTTTGGGGCGGTACTCGACGCCTACTTCGCTGGCCGCCCCGACCCGGCCACGGATAGGCTGCTGGCGGACATCAATCCTTAAAGCCGGAGGCTGACGATGGCGACGCGCAACGCAGCGGCGGAGTGGCAGGGCGATCTCAGGAGCGGAGCGGGCACCTTTGAGGGCGCGTCAGGGGTGATCTCGGGGAAGTACTCCTTCAAGACCCGGTTCGAGGATGAGCCCGGCACCAATCCGGAGGAACTCATCGCCGCCGCCCACGCCAGTTGCTTCTCGATGGCGCTGAGCAACATCTTGGCCGAGGCCGGTCACGTGCCCGAGTCGGTGAACACCACCGCCAAGGTGCATTTCCGGATCATCGAGGGCGCGCCGACGATCAGCCAGATCGACCTGCTGACCGAGGGCAAGGTGCCGGGCATCGATCAGGATGAGTTCGCCGGCTTCGCCCAGCAGGCCAAGGAGGGGTGCCCGGTGTCCCGCGCCCTGGCCGCCGTCGGCGAGATCACGCTTGACGCCACGCTGATCTAAGGGGGGGATCCATCGGCCGGGGCGGCCGGAGCGGCCGGGGTGGCCGGAGCCTCCTCGGCGGGCGCCCCCCACGAGGCGGCCGCCGTGGCCACGTCGACCGGATACGTGCGACGGGCCCGCAGCAGGATGGCTCCGGCCGCGGCGAGGGTGACCAGCATGATCAGGAAGGCGATCTGCAGCCCGCGGCCCGTCGCCGAGGAGACGATCTGGTGGGCGTTGGTCCCGATCGGCGCCTGCGGGGGGCCGAAGCCGGCGATCAGGTCGGCCACGGCGCCGAAGATCAGCGGCGCCAGCGCCTGGGCCAGCGAGCGCAGGAAGGTCCGGATGCTCTCGGCCCGCCCCCACAGGCCGGAGGGCATGATGTCCAGTCGGGCGGCGTCGAGCGGCGGGTTGGCCGCCGAGATGAGCGCGGCGCCCGCCACAAAGAACCAGACGGCCGAGCTGAGATGGCCGCTGATCAGTCCGGGGATGAGCAGCGCGGCGGCGGCCAGGTTGCTGATCGCCGGCACGACGACCCGGGCCTCGAAGTACCCGCGACGGGTGAGCACGTCGCTGATCGGACCGCTGGCCAGCGTGCCGATCAGGGAGCCGATCACCAGGAGCCCGAGGACGAGGGTGGCGGTCGCCTCGCTGGTGCCGTACCGACCGCGCAGGAAGACGAGCGCGAACGTCTGCAGCCCGGCGAAGAAGAAGTAGCCGAGGGATGAGCTGATGATCAGCAGCACGTTGGTGGGGATGCGAAGGACGTAGCGGACGGCGTCGCGCAGCGACATCCCGGCCGGATCGCGGTCCAGGACGAGATCGGGATTGGGCTGAAAGCCACGCTTGAGGGCGGCCTCGCGGGCGAGGTCGCGCTCCTGCGCCACCGGAGGCTCGTCCGGAGCGTCGCTGGTGCGAGCTGCGCCGGCCGACGCGCTGGCCAGATCCAGCGTGCCGGGCTCGAGGCGGCTCTGACCGCCGCGCTGGGGCTCCGGGACCGTCCGCCACAGCGTCCGGGCCAGGAAGAAGCCCGGCAGGGCGAGCACGAAGAACGCGACCCGCCACGAGAACACGCTGGCCAGCGTGCCGCTGACGATGAACCCCGCCGCCGTCCCGGCGATCTCGCCGCTCAGGATGTATCCGTAGACGCGGGCCCGCTCGTGGGCCGGGAAGTAGTCGCCGGTCAGCGAGGCGATGGCCGGCCCCGCCGTGGCCGCCACCGCGCCCAACCCGACCCGGGTGAGCAGCAGCATCGAGTACGAGGAGGCGACGGCGCCCAGGATCGTGGTCCCGCTCCATAGGAGCATGCTGAGGGCGAGCATCGGGATCCGCTGGATCCGGTCGACGAGCAGGCCGACCGGAAGCACCGCCACGGCGCCGACCAGCAGCGCCACCGAGTTGAGCAGCCCGATCTTGGTGTTGCCGATGTGGAGTGCCTGCTCGAGTTGGGGGGCTACCGCGCCGACGGTGGCGATCTGCGCGCTGGACAGCGCCAGCACGGCGCCGAACAGCGCGATGACCCGCGCCCGGGCGGGGCCGCCCACGGCGCGGACGACCCGGCCCCGGAAGCGCGCGCCGATCCAGTTCAGCGTTCGCAGGATCGCGACCAGGATCCGGACGCTCGTCCGGCGGGGCCGGTCGGGCGGCGGCAGGGCGCTGGACTCTCCCTCCCTCGACCGGGGCGGCGGCTCGGACGGATGCGTGGGCTGGCTATGGCTCATCGCTCTCATCAGTCTGGACGATCGCGATCGTCGGCCCCGGATCGGCCGACATCCCTGACCATCCCATTAACAGTCACTTTCGTCCTTCTTAACTGATCGCCGGCGGATATTGATGGCCGCAGAGGGCCGTGCTCGACTGGCTCCTGTCCGTCATCCACCACCAGAAAGGACAGGCCAGATGCGCCGCGGATTGCCGCTTTCGTTTCTCGCCACGCTGGTCAGCGTTTTCCTGCTTGGGACCGGTCTCGCCTCGGCCCACCAGAGCTCTCCGGTCGTGGGCCACGTCTTCGTCAACGACAACACGGCGCCGGCGAACACGGTTGCCGCGTTCGACCGCCATGCCGACGGAACGCTCACCCCGGTGCCCGGGTCGCCGTTCGCCGCCGGCGGCGCCGGAACCGGGACCGGGATCGGCTCCCAGGGCGCGCTCCAGGTGGCCGGCCACGGCCGCTACCTCCTCGCCGTCGACGCCGGAAGCAACCAGATCTCGGTGCTGCGGATCGCCCCAGACGGCCGCCTTCAGGCCGCCGGCACCGTCTCCTCTGGCGGCACCAAGCCGGTCAGCATCGCCGTCCACCGCCACCTCGTCTACGCCGCCAATGCGGGCGCGGGCGGCAGCGACTACACCGGCTTCCGCCTCCAGCGCGGAGTCCTGCAACCGATCCCCCACTCCACCTTCGCCCTGCCTGACACCGCCAACCCCGGCGACATCCTGTTCAACCCCACCGGCTCCAATCTGGTGGGGATCGAGGTGGGCGGAACACTCCTTTCCACCTCCAAGATCGACAGCTTCGCGGTGGGCCGCGACGGGCGGCTGACGCCGGCGGCCGGGTCGCCGTTCCCGGCCCAGGCCCTGGGTCCGTTCGGCAGTGAGTTCCGGCCGACGAACCCATCGCAGCTGTTCGTGTCCAACGCCCACGCCGGCGCGGGCGCCGGAACCGTGTCCGCCTTCCACGTCGCGGGCGACGGCACGCTGGCCTCGATCGGCGCCTCGCCGTTCGCCAACCACCAGACCGCGACGTGCTGGGTCGAGATCTCCCATGACGGGCGGTTCCTGTTTGCGGTCAACACCGCCAGCCAGACCATCTCGCGGTACGTCATCGCGCGGGACGGGACGCTGGGGCTGCTCGGCAGCACGGCGCTGCGCGGCACCAAGCTGGGGTCCGAGGACGCGCGGTTGAGCCCGGACGGCTCGACCCTGTGGGTCGTGGACACCGGCGCGGCCGCCCTCAGCGCGTTCCGCGTTGACGGAGGCGGCCTGACGGAGTTGACGTCGTCGCCGACGTCGCTGCCGGCCGGGGCGGCGCCGTTCGGCATCGTCGTGACGTAACGACCGCTCAGCCGGGCGCGAACAGCCGGGGGTCCGCGGTGGTGATGCCGTGGACCCCCAGCGCGCGGAGGGCGCCGATGGCCCCGCGCTCGTTGACGGTCCAGGCGTACAGCCGGCCGTCGCGGTCAGCGACCTCCTCCAGCAAGCCGACTTCGATCAGCCCGTGCTGGGCCATCAGCGCGTCCCAGCGCCGGGCCGCCAGCCCGGCCAGAACCTGGCCGCGCCAATCCGCCCACCGGCAGCTGAGCCGGGCCAGCCGGCCGCCGACCGAAATCCCGACCCGGGCGCGGGGCTCGAGGGCCCGGAGGCGGTCGATCACCTGCGGCACCTGCGACGAGAGCAGCGTGCGGCTCAACAGGCCCGTGTCGCGCAGCTCTCCGAGCAGCGCGCTCTCGCAGCCGGGGTGCTTGATGTCGACGTTGAGCTCGACCCCGGCGAACCGCGGGCCGGACAGGTGGGCCAGCGCATCATGCAGCCGGACCGCTCGCGGACGATGGGCATCGAGGAAGGTGTGGGCGAGCACCAGCTCCCCCCGGCAGGCGCGCACATCGAACTCCACCATGTCGATACCGACCTCGACCGCCGCGTCAAACGACTCCAGGGTGTTCCCGGGCGCCAGCGCGCTGGCGCCGCCGTGGCCGACGCGGTGAAAGACATCCCCGCACATCCCCACAAAATGACAGGTGGCGCGGACCGGCGGTCCGGTCACGCCACCCCTGACATGACCGGACCGCGCAGTCCCCCCTTTCGGTCGCGGTGGCCGCGACGTCTGGCGACACGGTAGCAAAAACTCAACTAGCTTGATTGACTTCATCCGGAAGCCCACCTCGACGGGCCAGACCCGCAGATAGACTGAAAAGCAGATGCGCTCGCTGTTCGAGTTCCCCAACCCCGTCAATGAGAAGGCCGCCCGGACGGTGGCCGCCGTCGTGCTGGCCACGGTCGTCGTGATCCTGCTGACCGGCTGGTACTGGCTGCTGGTCCCGCTCACCTACGGCTTCTGGGCCCGCGTGCTGACCGGGCCCACGCTCAGCCCCCTGGGGTGGACGGCGCAGAACGTGATCGCCCCGCGGCTCGGCGCCCGGCGCCCCGTGTCCGGCCCGCCCAAGCGCTTCGCCCAACTGATGGGCGCGGTCATGTCGAGCGCCGCGCTCGTGCTGGCGCTGATCGTCGGCGACCACACGGCGGCCGACGTGGTGCTGATCCTGTTCCTGCCCGCGGCGGGCCTAGAGTCGATCGTCGGCTACTGCATCGGCTGCAAGGTGTTCGGCCTGCTCATGCGGGCCGGCCTGGTGCCCGAGACGGTCTGCGCCGAGTGCGCCGACATCAGCCTCCGCCTCGGCTCCGCGCCCTCCGCTCGGTAGCCGCCGCCCGCCATGTCCCGCAGCGCCGCCCGGCTCGCCGGCCTGGGAACGACGATCTTCACCGAGATGACCGCGCTGGCGCAGCGCACCGGCGCCATCAACCTCGGCCAGGGGTTCCCGGACGCCGACGGCCCGCCGGCGGTGGTGGAGGCGGCCGTGGACGCGCTGCGCGGCGGACACAACCAGTACGCGCCGCTCCCCGGCGTGCCGGCGCTACGCGAGGCGGTGTTCGAGCATCAGCGCGCCTGGTACGGGCTGGAGCCCGAGGAGGTCCTGATCACGTTCGGAGCCACCGAGGCGATCGCCGCCGCGCTGCTGGCGCTGTGCGACCCCGGGGACGAGGTGGTCGTCGTGGAGCCGTACTACGACTCGTATGCGGCGTGCATCGCGTTCGCCGGTGCGCGGCGCCGGCCGGTCACCCTGCGCCCGCCGGACTTTGCGCTGCGCGCGGACAGCCTGGCGACGGCGATCGCCGGCGCCGCCGGGCGGGTGCGCGCGGTCCTGATCAACACGCCCCACAATCCGACCGGCCGGGTGCTGAGCCAGGCGGAGCTCGAGGCGGTCGCCGCCGCCTGCATCGAGCACGATCTCGTCTGCATCAGCGACGAGGTCTACGAGCATCTGGTCTTCGACGGCCGTCACATCCCGCCCGCCACCCTGCCGGGCATGGCCGACCGCACCCTGACCATCTCCAGCGTCGGCAAGTCCTTCTCGTTCACCGGCTGGAAGATCGGCTGGTGCTCCGGACCGGCCGATCTGGTCGCCGCCACCAGCCGGGTCAAGCAGTTCCTGACGTTCGCCGGCGGTACGCCCCTCCAGCACGCCGCCGCGGCGGCGCTGCGCCTCCCGCCCGCCGAGCTGGCCACGCTGCGCGATGACCTGCGCGCCCGGCGCGACCAGTTGTGCGCCGGATTGCGCGCCGCCGGCTTGGAGCCGCTCGTGCCCGCCGGGACGTATTTCGTCAACGCCGATGTGGGCAGCGATGCGGCCGCGTGGTGCGCCGCCCTGCCGGAGCGCTGCGGCGTGGTGGCGATCCCCACCGGCGCCTTCTACGACGACCAGGCGGCGGCGGGCAACCTGGTGAGGTTCGCCTTCTGCAAGCGGGAAGAGGTGATCGCCGAGGCGGCGCGGCGGCTGGCGACGCTGGGCGCCGGTTAGCCGTCGCCCACGCCAGGACGCTCGCGGCCACTTAGCCGAGGGCCTGGCGGAGGTCGGCCACCAGGTCCTCCGGTGCCTCGATGCCGCAGCTGAGGCGGACCAGGTCGGCGGGCACGGCGGCCGCCGAATCCTCCACCGACTGATGCGTCATCGCCTGGGGCACCTCGATCAGCGACTCGACGCCCCCCAGCGACTCGGCCAGCGTGAACAGGCGGGTACGCGCGGCGATGGCCGTCGCCTGGGGATGGCGGAAGCTGACCATGCCGCTGAAGCCCGGCCAGCGCACGTCGCTCACCCCCGGGGCGCCGCGCAGCATCTCGGCCACCGCCGCGGCGCTGCGGGCATGCGCCTCCATGCGCAGATGGAGGGTGCGCAGGCCGCGGTGGACGAGGAAGCAGTCGAACGGGCCGGGGACGGCGCCGACCGAGTTCTGGACGAAGCGCAGCCGCTCGTACCACTCGGGGTCGCGGGTGACCACGACGCCGCCGACGACGTCCGAATGGCCGCCCAGGTACTTGGTGGTGGAGTGCACGACGAAGTCGGCCCCCAGCTCCAGCGGCCGCTGGTTGACCGGCGTGGCGAACGTGTTGTCGACCGCCACCAGCGCGTCGCCCCGCCGGGCCAGCACCCCTTCGATGTCGATCACGTTGAGCAGCGGGTTGGTGGGGGTCTCGATCCAGATCAGCCGGGTGTCGGATCCGACGGCGGCGCGGACGGCGTCCAGGTCGGTCTGGGCGACCAGGTCATAGGTCAGCCCCCAGCGGGTCAGGACCTTGTCCACGAGCCGGTAGGTCCCGCCGTACAGGTCGTTGGGGAGCACGACGTGCGCGCCCGCCTGGCACGTCACGGTCAGCAGGGCGTGCTCGGCGGCCAGGCCGGAGGAGAAGGCGACGGCCAGCCCGCCCTCCAGCTCGCCGAGGGCCTGCTCCAGCGCCGCCCGGGTGGGGTTGGCCGAGCGGGCGTAGTCGTAATCGCCGACGAACTCGCCAGGGGCCGACTGGGCGTACGTCGAGGTCTGGTGAATGGCCGGGATGACCGATCGGTAGGTGGGATCCGGGGTCAGGCCGGCGTGGACGGCGCGGGTGCCGAAGGCATCCTCGGAGCTCATGACGCCAGCGCCTCGAGCAGGTCGGTGCGGGTGACCAGACCCTCCGCCCGGCCGTCATGGGTGACCAGCAGCGCCTGCTGATCGCCGACCAGCAGCTCGACCGCCTCGCGCACCGGGTCGAACTCGGAGACGGCCGAGAACGGCGGCTCCATCACCTCGGCGATCTCGGCGTCGAGCAGGGCGGGGTCCTCGGCGGCGTGGCGGAGCAGCCCGCGCTCGCCGATCGCCCCGACCATCGTCGTCGGGTCATGGGAGCTGACCACCGGCAACTGGGAGACGCGGTGCTCGTGCAACAGGGCCAC
>JBPYFQ010000007.1:0-8192 GCA_051985625.1 Solirubrobacteraceae bacterium | reverse complement strand
TGAGTTCGGGGAGCCTTGTGGGGAGCCCTAAATTCCGGGGCATAAGGTCCGGTCTCAGTTTCAGGCACAGCCGCCTCCTGACTGGTGCAGCATCGAAACGCCGAGGATCAATCGCGGTGAGATCCACGTAGGCGGCGCCAGCCGACTAAGTTCCGCGATCCCTCAGAAGCTCGGCTACGCGCGATCACACAGGAGCCTGAAGAGAATGGGCCACTGCGCGGCGTCGACCTATGGCCAGCCGGGGCTCTACGACATCGTCGACGACGATCCCGCGCCAGTAGGGAACGGCTGCCGGTGCTCGCGAGCGCGCTGAGTGCCAAGCCACGGAGGCACGTTGCCTGCTGGCTCCCGGCTGGTGGCCAGCGAGACCGCGACCGCCATCTCGATCGAGCCGGAAGGCGCCTCAAACGCGAAGGCCAAAACGCGGCCTCGCTGGCAACGGTCGTCCCGATGGCGGCTGCTTTGCTCGCCGAGCAGAACGACGCCGAGTCCGGCGCCGAGCTTCTGCGATTAGTTCCCTGTGCTGGTGTGAGCCGCAGCCAGGCCGGTTTGGTAGGCGAGGACAACGGCCTGGACCCGGTCGCGCAGCCCGAGCTTGCGCAGGATCCGCGCGACGTGGGTCTTGACGGTGGCCTCGCTTAGCACCAGCTCCGCGGCGAGCTCGGCATTGCTCAGGCCTCTGGCGAGCAACTGGAGGACCTCGAGCTCTCGTGGGGTCAGCTCCGATAGGTCGCCGTGTGGGGGCGGCGGCGCAGATGTTGCCGATGCGAACCGCTCGACCAGCCGGCGGGTAATCGACGGCGACAACAGAGCATCGCCGCAGCGGACTGTGCGCACCGCGTCGACGAGTTGTTCCGGGGAGACGTCCTTGAGCAGGAAGCCGCTCGCGCCAAGGGTGAGCGCCGCGTACACGTACTGATCGAGATCGAAGGTGGTGAGGATGATGATCCGGCAGCCGGCGCCGGCCGGCTCGGCGAGGATTCGGCGGGTCGCCTCCAGACCGTCCATCCCCGGCATCCGAATGTCCATCAGCACGACATCCGGCCGGTGCTGAAACACGGCCGCCAGCGCCTGCCCGCCGTCAGACACCTCGCCGACGACGGGGATGCCCGCCGCGCCGAGGATCATCCGGAAGCCGCTGCGAACGAGGGCCTGATCGTCAGCGATCACGACCCGGGGTGGCGGGGCCGGATCGCTCACCGGCCCCCGCTCACTTTGAGGAGTCCGTTGCCGACCGCCGGCGCTCCCCTCTGGACGCGGGGCGGCGGGGCGTCGACCGGGAAGCGGGCAGTGACGATCCATCCGCCGCCGCTCCTGGGCCCGGCATCCAGCACTCCGCCGTACAGTGCGATGCGCTCGCGCAGTCCGATCAGCCCCCGCCCGTCGCCAGCGGGGACCGCGGGCGCGGCCGCGAGGATCGGCCGGCCGGTATCGGCCACCTCCACCATGAGCTCGCCGTCGTCGTAGGTGAGACTCACGGTCGTGGCTGGCTTGCCGGCATGCTTGAGCACGTTCGTGAGTGCTTCCTGGATTACCCGGAACACCGCCAGGTCGAGTCCTGGCGAGAGCTCCTGCGGCAGCTCTCCGACGCGCAGGTCGATCGGCAGTCCGGCTGCGGTCAACCGGTCGACCAGAGCCGGGAGTTGGGCCAGCCCCGGCTGCGGTTCGAGCTCGCCCGGCGCGGGGGCGCGCGGTGTGCCTGCCTCCTCGCCCGGCGCGTCGGTGGGGCTGAGCAGTCCGAGCAAATGGCGGAGCTCGGTCATCGCCGCGCGCCCGCTTGCCTCGACGGCCAGCAACGCCTCCCTGGCTTCGCCGGGCGACTCGGCCAGGACCTGCCGCGCCGCGCCGGCCTGCACGATCATGACGCTGACGTTGTGGGTGACGACGTCGTGGAGCTCGCTGGCGATGCGGGCTCGCTCGAGCTCCAGCGCCCGGCGCGTGGCGGCCTCGTGCTCGGCGAGCATCCGGTCGCGTTCCGCGACAGCATGCACGGCGTACCCGACGGTCACCGTCAAGGCGAGCGACACCAGGATCAGCAACGCGGTGCTCCCCCAGAAGAATGTGCCCGCGATCACCCAGAGCCAGGGAACGGTCACGAGAGCCGCACCCCGGAAGCGGCTGTACCTGACCGCCGAGTACCCCGCGAAGACGACGATGCCGACTGCGACCGGCTCGGTCTTGTACTTCGTGGCGAGCACCTCGGCCACCAGCAGCAGGCACGCGGTCAGCGGGAAGAGGCGGCGGGCCGCCAGCAGCACGGCGGCGAGCACCAGGGCGATCGCGTGGCCCCCGCCGTCACTGGTCGCGCGCGCCGCCAGGACAATGAGCACCCCAAGCGCCGCGTCGACAACGAGGTCCTGCTTGGACGGGGGCGATCGCGGCTCGACCGATCGCGCGTACTCGAATGCCAGGCGCAGACGCCGACGCATCGTCATGGGCGCGTGCTCTTCCACTCGGCTAATTATCGCTCCGACCGCACGTCCCGTCATCGGCCTCGATGTGTAGGCGACGTACCTCCTGAGGATGACCCAGATCGGCGTTACGCCGAACGCGGTAGGCGAGTTACACACGCAGGCCGACGACAGATCACCCAGCGCTCCGTACGTTGTCGCCATGGACGCTCTAGTGCAGATCGACGACGTCACGAAGTGCTACGACGGGTCGGCACAGCCGGCCGTGGACGGGATAACGCTCGAGGTCGCGCCGGGCGAGGCGGTCGCCGTGATGGGCCCGTCCGGCAGCGGCAAGTCGACCCTCCTGAACCTGATCGCCGGCCTGGACCGGCCGACGAACGGATCGATCACCGTGGCCGGCCAGCGGATCAATCGGCTCACCGAGACCGGCATGGCCCGCTGCCGGCGGCGCCAGATCGGGATGATCTTCCAGTTCTTCAACCTGCTCGACGACCTGACCGTCGCCGACAACGTCCTGCTGCCGGCGCAGTTGGCCGGGATGCGCCGGTCGCAGGCAAGGGCGCGCGCCGGCGAGTTGCTGGCCGCGCTGCACATCGAGGGCCACCGGGACGCCTACCCGGGCCGGCTGTCCGGCGGCGAGCGCCAGCGGGTGGCGATTGCCCGTGCATTGGTCAATCGACCCGCGCTGCTGCTGGCCGACGAGCCGACCGGCGCGCTCGACACCGCGACGGGGGAGGACATCGGCGAGTTGCTGCTCGAGCTCAACCGCTCCGGGCAGACGCTCGTGATGGTCACCCACAACCCCGAGCTGGCGGCGCGCTACACCCACCGCGCGCTCCACCTGCTCGACGGACGGATCGCCGGACAGACCGGTGATCCGCTCCCGATGGCCCGTGCGGCGGAGGGATTGCGATGAGCCCGGGAGCGGTGGCGCGCGCCGTGCGCGGTGGGATCGGCCGCCGACGGCGGGTTCAGACGATCGTCATCGCCCTGGTGCTGGTCGTCTCCACCGCATCCTCGGTCCTCGGCCTCGCGCTGGTCGTGGACTCCCACGCCACGTTCGATCATGCCTTCTCCGCGCAGCACGGCGCCCACGTGGTGGCGACGGTCGACGCCTCCCGCGTGACGCCGGCGCAACTGGCCGCCACCGCTCGTCTTCCGCAGGTGAGCGCGGCGTCGGGGCCGTTCGCCGAGGCGAACGTGAGCGCCGCCGATTCGTCGCCGGGCCTGCCGGTGCAGGCCTTGCCGCCGCAGACGCTGGCTGGGCGGGCGTCGCCGGGCGGCTCGGTCGACGATGTCACGCTGGAGGACGGCCACTGGCCCCAGCGCACCGGTCAGGTCGTGATGGAGGCCAACACCAATGGGTTCGGAGTCGGGATAGGTGACACCGTAACCGTGACCAGCGCGCCGGGGAAGCCCCGACTGACCGTCGTTGGTCTCGCCACATCTGTCTCGCGCTCGGCCGACGGCTGGGTCGTGCCGGCCGAGATCCCGGCGCTGCGCTCGCCGGGCACACCGGCGATCGCGGAGATGCTCTACCGCTTCCGCAGCGCCGGGACGGCCGCAGCGGTGAGAGCCGACACAGCAGCCGTGACCAGTGCACTGCCGGCGAGGACGCTGACCGGCACGCAGTCCTATCTCAACGTCCGGGCCGCGCAGCATGAGGACATTGCGGTGTACGCACCGTTCGTGGTCGCTTTCGCGCTCATCGGCCTGGTCATGTCCGTGCTGATCGTGGCCAACGTGGTCAGCGGCGCGGTGACGGCGGGCTATTACCGGATCGGGATCCTCAAGAGCATCGGCTTCACCCCGGGCGAGGTGATCGCCGCCTACACCGGTCAGGTCGCCGTGCCGGCCATAGTGGGATGCCTGGCGGGCGTGGCTCTCGGCAACCTGCTGGCGGCGCCGCTCCTCCACAAAACCGCGGATGTCTACAGGGTTGGGCAGCTCGGCGTGCCGCTACGGGTGAACGTCGCCGTGCCGCTCGTCATGTGCGGCCTGGTCGCGCTGGCCGCGATCGTGCCTGCGCTTCGAGCTGGCCGGCTCAGCGCGACGCAGGCCCTGGCAGCGGGCCGGGCTCCGCGCACCGGACGCGGCTATCTGGCCCACCGCCTGCTGGGCCGTCTGGCACTCCCCCGGCCGGTGACGATCGGGCTCGCGTCACCGTTCGCCCGGCCGGCCCGGATGGCGACCACCTTTGCGGCGGTCCTCCTCGGCGTGACCGCTGTGACCTTCTCCGTCGGCCTCGTCACCTCCCTCAGACGGGCTGTGTCCGACCTGGACCTGACCAACACCGAGCAGGTGCAGATCTTCTACAACCAGCCCGGCCCGCCTGGATCTCACCGACCGGGGCGGCCCCAGCCGTCCTCCGCTCAGCGTGAGCACCTGGTCGTCGCGACGGTCGACTCGCAGCCGGACACGGCCCATGCGGTGCTCGAGGAAGATAACCAGTACGTCAAGGTGTCCGGGCTGGTGCAGCCCATCCCAGTGACTGCGTTTCTGGGCGATGCCAGCTGGACCCATTACGCGATCTCCAGCGGTCACTGGTATACGGGTCCCGACCAGGTGGTCATGCCCAGGCGCCTGCTCAACACCCTTCACACCGCCGTCGGCGACACCGTCACGATCACCGGACTCGGCGGCCGCCCGATTCCGGTCCGAGTCGTCGGTGAAGTGTTCGACTCGCACAATGACAGCCTCACCATGCTGACGGACTGGCGGACGCTCGCCGCCGCCGACCCGGGCCTCACGCCCGATCTCTCCAACGCTCAATACGACGTCGGCCTGCGGCCCGGCACCGATCCCAAGGCCTACGTTCGCGCAATCGGCCCGAAGCTCGGGCAGAACTACGGCGTCTCGATCAACCAGAGCGGTGGTGCCACGACCGCCATCGCGCTCGCCGGCGCGCTCACGCTGCTCCTGTCGATCGCCGCGGGACTCGGAGTGCTCAACGCCGTGGTGCTCCACACCCGCGAGCGCGTCCACGACCTCGGGGTGTTCAAGGCGGTCGGAATGACACCCCGGCAGACGGTCGCGATGGTGCTCTGCTCGGTGGCCGGGACGGGGCTACTCGCGGGGGTGCTCGCGGTCCCCGCTGGGATCCTCGTGCACGAGCACGTGATCCCGGCGATGGCCGGCGCGGCCGGCCTCGGCACCCCCCCGAGCCTAATAAGCGTTTACGGCGCCGGCGAGCTCGCGGTGCTCACGCTGGCCGGACTTGTGATCGCTCTGGCCGGCGCGCTGCTGCCGGCCGGCTGGGCAGCGGCGTCACGGACGACCTCGGCGCTTCGAGCCGAGTAGTCGCGGCGGTGGCGCGGTGGCGGGTCGAGGCGAGTGGGCTGGAGTGTTCCCCGGACGACAGGAGCTCGGCACCGCGGTTCATGCGCGCCACCGCCTGCCGCCGGCGCACCAGTCTGATAGGGGCCCGGCGCCCGCACTGAGCGCGAGCCAGGCGTGCTCGGCCCATCGAAGCGCCAGCCGCCCGTCGTGGGCGTTTGCTCCGCCGGGAGCCCTGGAGTGAGCCAAAGCGGGCGGTCTCCGAACCGGAGCGGTCGCCCGCTTCGTCAATGGCATTGCATGCCTGCGGAGGGGAAGTGGCCTTGTGTCCGCCAGTTACAGAGGCGTTCCATCAGGAGCTCAACCGGGTGTGCTTGCTCAGCGCGCGGGACCTACGTTGCGCTGTACGACGGCTATCCGCTCTGAGACTCAAAACAAGCTTCACACCTGCCAGCAGCCGGCGCCTCGCCGAGATTGTGAGCGTCAACGTGTGAACGGGCCCCCACCGCCCGCATGCCTCAGGGCCGCGAGATGTGGATGGGCGGTTGCGACGGTAAGTCCGGATCGCATAGCGTTGGTCCGGTCAGCGAGTTTGGAGGTCGTGCCGATGCCCCGGACGCATCATTTGCCCGACGAGCGGGTCCATTGCACGTGGGACGCGGGGAATGCCCCGGTGCTGATGATCGACCCCGGCGACACGGTGGTGGTGTGGACGCGCGACGTGAGCGATAACCAGATCAGCCGTGATTCGGACGTGAGCGTGATCGCGGGATTGGATTGGGACCGGGTGTACCCGCTGAATGGTCCGATCGCGGTTCGCGGCGCCGCGCCGGGCGACACGCTGGCGATTGAGGTCATGGACATCCATACCCAGGGGTGGGGCTGGACGGCGATTCTGCCCGGGCTTGGCCTGTTGCCCGACGACTTCCCCGACGCCTATCTGCGGATCTTTGACCTATCCCACGGCGACGTCGCTTACATGCGCGAGGACATCGCGATCCCGCTCGAGCCGTTCTTCGGGACGATGGGTGTGTGCCCGTCGGGAGCCAAGGCACAGCCCGTGATGCCGCCCGGCATTTTCGGCGGAAACATGGATACCCGGCAGCTTGTGCGAGGGTCGACCCTCTACCTGCCTGTACAGGTCGAGCAGGCCCTGTTCTCCTGTGGGGACGCGCATGGCGCCCAGGGCGACGGTGAAGTGTGCGTGACCGGACTGGAAGCGCCGATGTACGGTGCGCTCCGCTTCACCCTCCTGAACGGAAGCTCGATCCCAGGTCCGCAGTACCGCACCCCGGCGCCGCTGACGCCGAGGGTGGACGCGGCGCCGTTTTATGCGACCACTGGCATCGGGGGCGACCTCTATGTAGCCGCACAGGATGCTGTGCGCGCCATGGTCGAGCACATCTCGGCCACCTACGACCTCAGCCCTGAGGACTCCTACCTACTCTGCAGCCTTGCCGTTGACCTCAAGATCTCTGAGATCGTCGATGCTGGCCAGTACATCGTGAGCGCGCTGCTGCCGGAGGCAATATTCGCCAACTGACTCGAATGACCGACAGTCGTCCGCCAAGGGTAGCTTGGCCGGCGTGTGAGCGCGTTTGGCGATGTCATACCACAAACCGAATACACACATGGAAGTCGGGAGAAGGCGGGGCGCCGGTATCTAGAGCGGCGGTGATCCCGCCACTGCCGGAGTATCAGGGCCGTGGGCGGTTGCCAGTACGCTGAGCCTCAGTTCCTCGACGTCCTCGCCAGTGCGCTAACGAGCGGGCCGACGTTAGTCTTCGGAGCCCGACCAGGTCTGGACGAGGTGAGAGATGGCGCGAGGAATACGGGGTTGGTTTGTCGCCGCGGCATTGTCGATGGTCGGCGCCGGGCACGCAGTCCCGTCTGTGCTGGAGCCGACAATCGCCCGGGCCAGCGCAGGCACAGCTAAGGTGGCCTGTGTCCAACAGCAGCGGCTCGAGAGCTTTGTCGTGACCGTCAGGAAACCGCGCACCTGCATATTCCACTCCGCGAACGCGCCGTTCGATAGTGCCCACGAGGTGCCTGTTGTGAAGATCCGGTGGACCGGTTGGGGCAAGCCGGTCGTCCACGGCCATGGCACCTTCCGCGGCAACATGGACTTCAGGCGCCGGCCACGATCGTGCTCAGCCGCGCTCGACCCTGCGGCAAGAGCGCCCAGCTCTACACTCGCGCCCAGATCACCTTCAACGGCCGCACCACCAGGGCGAAGCTCCCCGGTTGCAGCGGTTGATCCGGTATCAATCCCCGACCCGTGAGCGCATGCGGCGCACCGCTCGGGCGTCGACGAGATCCGCCTGCGGTCGAGAGGGCGCCAGGGCCACCGGTGGCCCAACCGGAGTGCTGCATCGTCGCCGATCCAGGACTCTCGGCGAGGCATTCGCGTCCGGCGGAAGGCGGCAGCAAACACGAACCCCATCCACGTGGGCTGCGGGTGGTCCCGTCCCAGCTTGGGGAGCCTTTGGGGAGCCTTCCAGA
>JBPYFQ010000006.1:0-16865 GCA_051985625.1 Solirubrobacteraceae bacterium | reverse complement strand
CACCTCGATCGGCGCGACGCTGGCCGCCTGCAGGTAGGAGGCCCAGCCGAACGTGGCCCCGGCGAAGCTCCCGAACGAGTAGTGCGGGAAGCGGCTCGTGCCGCCGCTCACCGGGAAGATCCCGCCTAGCTCGGCGTGGACGAGCGCCAGCAGGATGATGATGACCGAGCCGAGGGCCCAGCCGATGATCGCTGACGGCCCGGCGAGCACCGCAGCGCCGAGCGCGCCGAACAGCCAGCCGGATCCGATGATGGACCCCTCCGAGGCCCACAGCAGTCCGAGGAAGCCGACCCCGCGGTCCAGACCCTCGGCGCCCAGCTGCGCCTGGGGCGCAGTCTTCTCGGTTACAGCCATGACTCCCTCCTCACATGTGGCGCACGGGATCGTAGACCCGGCGATGGCAGCAGCGCAACAAACGCAGGCAAGGCTGCCCCACTTCAGGGAAAAGGAATCAGTACAGCCCCTCGCGGCGGGCGTAGCGGGCGGCCCGCTCCCGCTCGTACTCCTCTACGTCGAAGTCCGGCGTGGTCAGCGAGCGCATGATCTCGCCCTGCCGCGGCAGCTCGGAGCGATCGATGTGGCGGTCCGGGTTCCACAGGTCCGAGCGGATCAGCGCCTTGGAACATTGCGTGTAGGCCTGCTCGACCTCCACCAGGATCCCCAGGCGGGGCAGCTTGCCGTCCACGGCGCTGCCGGCCAGCAGCTCCGGGTCGTCGACGATCACCGCCCGCCCGTTGACGCGGAACGTGTCCCCCACCCCGGGAATGAGGAACAGCAGGGCGATCCGGGGGTCGGCCAGCAGGTTGGTCAGCGTGTCCGCGATCCGATTGCCCGGCCGATCCGGGATCAGCAGCGTCCGCTCGTCGAGGACCTCCACGAACCCGGCCGGATCGCCCCGGGGTGAGACGTCGAGCCCGCCCTCCGGGCTGGCCGTGGCCACGCACACGAACGGCGAGCGCTCGACGAACTGCCGGGTCAGCTCGTTGAGGCGGTCGGCGATCTTGGCGACGACCTTCGCCTGCGGATGACCGATGACCGCGCGCAAATCGCGCTCGTCGGAGATCTCCCGGCTGGCCGCCACGACGCCCAGTCTACGCGCGGGGCTGCGGTAGGGTCATCCGGCCGATGTCCCACGACCCCGTCCTCGCCGAGCAGCTCGAGTACTACCGGGCTCGGGCCCACGAGTACGACAAGTGGTGGCTGCGCGAGGGCCGGTTTGACCGCGGCGCCGAGGCCAATGCGCGCTGGTTTGCCGAGGCGGCGGAGCTGGAGCGCCGGCTGGCCGGCTTCGATCCGCGGGGCGACGTGCTGGAGCTGGCCTGCGGCACCGGCCTGTGGACCCGACACCTGGTGAGCTACGCCGCCCACGTGACGGCGGTCGACGCCGCACCGGAGGTGCTGGAGATCAACCGCGCCCGGGTCGGCGACCCGCGCGTCACATACGTCCGGGCCGATCTGTTTGAGTGGACGCCGGAGCCGGCCGCCTACGACGCCTGCGTGTTCAGCTTCTGGCTCTCCCACGTGCCCGAGGACCGGTTCGCCGCCTTCTGGGAGCGGGTCGGACGCGCGCTGAAACCCGGCGGCCGCGTGTTCTTCATCGACAGCGCGCGGACCGAGCGCTCCACGGCCGCCGATCACCGGCTGCCCGAGGAGGGCGAGGCGACGATGACCCGGCGCCTGGAGGACGGCCGCGAGTTTCAGATCATCAAGCGCTTCTACGACCCGGCGAAGCTCACGGCAGACCTGGGACGGCTCGGCTGGGAGTGCCGGATCAGCACCACCGGCGAGTTCTTCATCTGCGGCACGGCCTCCCCTCGTTGAGGGTCTTGGGCGATTTCTCCCGTATGTGGGCCCAGAAATCCCCCAAACCCCGACCCGCCACCCGGCGGCCAGCCCCGTATCGGACGCTGTCTCAGTTCGGACTGACCGGGCGCCCGTAGATCGCCCCCACAAACAGCTGGACCAGCGGCTCGATCAGGGCGTCCGGCCCGGCCGGGGGCCCGTCGGCCCGGGTCACCGCCACGTGGAACGAGCGCTCCGCGGTCCACACCAGCGAGGCCGCCAGGCCGCGGCTGTCGGCCCCCGGCGGGGCGGCCCCGGCGGCCCGCTCGCGGTCGATCGTCTCGGCCAGGCGGGACGTCGCCTCGCCCAGCATCGAGAACCAGATGGCGCGCAGCTCGGGGACGACCGGCCACTCCTCGGCGACCGTGACGAGCAGCCGGGCGTGGCGCGAGGCGGTGGCGAGCACGTTGCGCAGCGCATGGCGCACCGCCGCCTCCGGCGAGCCGCGGCCGCCGGCGAACAGCGGCTCGAGCTCCTCGCCCACCTCGGCGCTGATCCGGCGCATGAGCTTGACCACCACGTCGTCCTTGGACGAGAAATGCTCGTAGAAGGACGTGCGGCCGACCCCGGCCGCGGCCAGGATCTGGGCCACGCTCAGCTCCGACAGCGGGGTGCGCTCCAGCAGCTGCGCGGTGGCGCCGAGCACCGCCTCGTAGGTGCGCGGCCGTCGGCCGCGTCGAGCGGCGGCCGACGCCACTAAACCCCCAGCGAGCGCCCGATGATCTCCTTCATGATCTCGGTCGTGCCGCCGTAGATCCGCGTCACCCGGGCGTCGACGTAGGCCCGCGCGATCGGATACTCCAGCATGTACCCGTAGCCGCCGTGCAGCTGGACGCACCGGTCGGTGACGCGTCCCTGCAGCTCGGTCGCCCACCATTTGGCCATCGCCGCGTCCTGGGCGGACAGCTCTGAGCGGTTGAGCGCCAGCACCGCCTGGTCGCAGAACGCCGTGGCCAGCTCGACCTCGGTCGCCATCTCGGCCAGGGCAAACCGGGAGTTCTGAAACGACCCGATCGGCTGGCCGAACGCGTTGCGCTGCTTGACGTACTCCAGCGTGGCCTGCAGCGCGCCCCGGGCCGCCGCCACCGCCGACAGGGCGATGCTCAGCCGCTCCTGGGCCAGGTTGCCGGTCATGTAGCGAAACCCGGCCCCCTCCTCGCCGAGCAGGTTCTCGGCCGGCACGTGGACGTCGTGGAAGAACAGCTCGGCGGTGTCCTGGGCGTGCTGGCCGACCTTCTCCAGGTTGCGCCCGCGCTCGAAGCCGTCCATCCCGCGCTCCACGATCACCAGCGAGATGCCGGCGTGGCGCTGGCTCGGATCGGTCTTGACGGCGGTGATGATCAGGTCGGCGTTGATCCCGTTGGTGATGAACGTCTTGGAGCCGTTGACGACGTATCCGTCGCCGTCGTCGGTACGCACGGCGGTGGTGCGTAGGCCGGCCAGGTCGGAGCCCATCTCCGGCTCGGTCATCGCCACCGCGGTGATCAGCGACCCGTCGGCGATCCCGGGCAGCCACCGCTCGCGCTGCTCGTCGTTTCCCAGATCGGTGAAGTAGGGCAGGCAGATGTCGTTGTGGAGCGTGATGCCCAGGCCGCTGCCGCCGGCCCCGGCGACGCTCAGCTCCTCGTTGACGATCTGGTTGAAGCGGAAGTCGTCGATCCCGGCCCCGCCGTACTCCTCGGGGACCTGCATGGCGAGCATCCCCTTCTCGGCGGCCCGGGCGAACAGCTCCCGGGACACGATGCCCGCGCGCTCCCACTCGTCCTGGTTTGGCACGACTTCCTCAGCCACGAATCGCCGGACCGACTCGCGAAAATCGACGTGCTCGTGTTCGAACAGAGTTCTGCGCATCGTGCATTAGTCTCGCAAAGGTGTCCTCGGTCACCGAGCCACCCTCTGCCGGGTACGCCGGCCGCCGCTCCGGCGGCGGCGAGCCGACCCGGGCCCAGGCGGCGATCCTGGCCGCGACCGAGCAGCTTCTGCGCCAGCGGGCCCTCCACGAGCTGAGTGTGGCCGACATCATCGCCGCGGCCGGGATCTCGCGCACCAGCTTCTACGCCTACTTCCCGTCCAAGACGGCGGTCATCGCCGCCGGGCTGAGGAGGGTCATGGACGAGGTGATGGTGGCGGTCGAGCCGCTGCACGCCGACACGGGCGCGGACCCGGAGGCGGCCATCCGGGTCAGTCTGCGGCAGTGGGTGAGCGTGGCCACGCGCCACGGCGCCCTGCTGCGAGCCGTCAGCGAGCAATGGCCCCACGACGCGGAGCTGCGCGACCTGTGGTTCGGGATGCTGGACACCATGGCCGCCGGCACCGCCCGCGTGATCGGTGACGCCCGCCGCGCCGGGGTGGCCCCGGACGGAGCGCCGGCCCGCGCGCTGGCCACCTGCCTCATGTGGGGCTACGAGCGCGTCCTCCACGTCGCCCTGGTCGGCGAGGCGGCCGGCCTGCCCGATCCGGACGCGATCGTGGAGCCGCTGACCCAGCTGATGGTCGGCGGGCTGTACGGCCGCGCGCTCGCCACGCCGACACCGGCCGCGTAGCATTCGGCACGGTGCGCCTTCTGGATCCGAAGTCGCTCGGCCAACATCTGGATGCGCTCTATCGCGCCGCCTGGGCGATGTGCGGCTCACGCGAGGACGCCGAGGACCTCGTCCAGGAGACGTTTGCGCGCGTGTTGGCCCGCCCCCGGGTCGTCCACGGCGACGAACGGGGATATCTGATGCGGGCGCTGCGCAACACGTTCTATTCCAAGCTGCGGACCGAGGCGCGGCGGCCGCAGACGGCGGCCACCCTTGACGACGTCCATCCGCCGGATCCCCGATCGGTCCATCAGCCCGACCAGGCGATCGAGGTCAAGGAGATCCTGCAGGCGATCTCGGAGCTGCCCGAGGATTTCCGGATGGCCATCGTCGCCGTCGACGTGTTTGGCCTGTCCTACGGTGAGGCGGCGCGGGCGCTTGAGACCCGCGAGGCGACGATCACCACCCGCCTGTATCGGGCCCGCCAGCGGATCGCCCGGAGCCTGACGCCGCCGCCGGAAGGGCCCGGAGGCGACGGGCCGGGAAGGATCGGGCCCCGGACGGAGTCTCAGATGATGGACGGAACGAGATGACAGATCAGCCCACCCCGCCGGAGGCCGAGCTCGCCCGGCTCGCCGATGGATCGTTGCCCGCGGACCGGGAGGCTCAGCTGCGCGCCGAGGTCGGCGATTCGCCGCCTCTGGCCGACGCCCTAGCCGAGCAGGAGCGCGCGCTGGCGCTGCTGCGCATGGTCGACGAGCCCGCGCCGGCCTCACTGCGGGAGCGCGTCGACGCCCTGACCGAGGGCGCCTCGTCCCGCGGGGCCCGGCGGCGGCGGAGATGGCGCGTGGTGGCGCTGCCGGCGGCCACGGCGCTGGCCATCGTCATCGCCGCCGTGGTGATCCTGACCGGGGGCGCGGCGGCCGGCCCCACTGTGCCGCAGGCCACCCAGCTGGCCCTGGCGGCGGCGACGAGCCCCGCCCCGGCCGTCGATCCGGCCGACTCCGCCCAGCTGCGCGCCGCCTCCGACGGCATCCGCTTCTCCAACTGGCCCGGCTGGCAGCCCGTGGGGTCCCGCGTCGACGTCGTCAACGGCCGGAGGATTGTGACCGTCTTCTACCGCGCGCCGAACGGCGCCCGGGTCGGCTACGCCATCGCCGCGCGCCCGCCCCTGGAGCGCGCCGAGCGCTCCGGCGGCTACGCGGTCTCCTACACCTTGGCCCGTCAGGGGTCGGCGCGGCTGGTCACCTGGGTCCGGGATGGGCGCACGTGCGTCATCGCCGGCCGATCGGTGACCTACCAGACGCTCCTTCGCCTGGCCCGGTCGAGTGGCCGGACCGAGTCAAGCTGATAGACCATCTCATCCGTGAGCGCCGAACGCGACCGCCTGGCCGAGGTCCCGCACGGCCGCTCGCCGCGTGTACCGGTGGAACGAGGGACGGGCTGGGCGGCATCTGCGACGACCGCCAGCGGCCGATTCCTGACCCTGGACCAGGTCGCCGACGAGATCGCGGACCGGCTGATCGGCATCTTCCGGCGGGGAGACGACGGCGCCCGCCCGGTGTTCGGCGCCTACCGCCTGCCCCAGTCCGACGAGGCCTGGCGCGACCGCCTGCCGTTCCACGAGTACTTCCACGGCGACACCGGCGCCGGGCTGGGCGCCTCCCATCAGACCGGCTGGACCGGCCTGGTGGCCAGCCTGATCATCGACCGGCACGCTTGACGCTTTTGCGATGCTGGGGCTATGAGCGACCGGGAACCCATCTGCACCCACCTGGACAGCGTGCGCATCACCCAGCTTCCCGCGGCCGTCGACGGCTGCGAGGACTGTCTGCGTGAGGGCGGCGTCTGGCTGCATCTGCGCATCTGCCTCCAGTGCGGGCACGTCGGCTGCTGTGACGACTCCCCTGGGCAGCACGCCAGCCGGCACGCCGCCACCAGCGGCCACCCCATCATCCGTTCGCTGGAGCCCGGGGAGACCTGGAGCTGGTGCTTCGTCGACGAGGTGGCGATGGTGATCCCGGACGTCAAGGGCACCACCCGGATCCCGCCGTCGCCGATGCTGGCCTAACGCGATGACGGGAAGGGGGTCGGTCAAGAGCCTGGCTCTCGTCGCCGCGATCCTGGCGTCCACGATCGCCGCCGTCGACTCCACCGCCGTCAACGTGGCCCTGCCGGCCATCCGCCGGGATCTCGGCGGCGGTTTCGCCGCCCAGCAGTGGGTGTCGAACGCATACCTCCTGACGCTGAGCTCGCTGATTCTGCTGGCCGGCTCACTCACCGATCGCCTCGGCGAGCGACGTATGTTCAGGGCCGGCGTGGCCGGATTCGGCCTCGGGTCCCTCCTGTGCGCCATCGCCCCGTCGATTACCGTGCTGATCGCGGCCCGGGCGCTCCAGGGGGTGTTCGGCGCGCTGCTCACCCCGGCCGCGCTGGCGATCATCGTCGCGGTGTTCGGAAAGGACGAGCGGGGCGCGGCGATAGGGAAATGGACGGCCTGGGGCGGAATCGGCATCCTGGCAGGCCCGCTGATCGGAGGTCAGATCGTCGATTCCGCGTCGTGGCGTTGGATCTTCGCCATCAACGTGCCGCTCGTGCTGATCGCGCTTGGCCTGTCTCGGGTCGTGCCCGGGCGCGCCACCGCGGACGACGGCGTCCGGATCGACTGGCTGGGGGCGGCGCTGGCGGCCGGCGGCCTGGCCGGGATCTCGTTCGGCCTGATCGAGCAGCCCGTCCTGGGCTGGTCTGACCCCGCCATCTGGGGGTCGCTGCTGCTCGGCGTGGCCGTGTTCGTGGCGTTCATCGAGCGCGAGCGCCGTACCCCCGCGCCGATGCTCCCGCTGAAGTTGTTCTCGCACCGCAACTTCTCCGTGGCCAACGCCCAGACATTCGCCATCTACGGCGGGATCGGGCTGCTCGGCTTCTTCCAGACGATCTACCTCCAGCAGGTCGCCGGCTACAGCGCGCTGAAGTCCGGCGTCACCGGACTGGTGCCGACGGCCGTGATGTTCGTGCTCTCCGCGCGCATGGGTCGCCTCGCCGACAAGTACGGCGCTCGCCCGTTCCTCGTGGCCGGCCCCCTGCTCGTCGCCGCCGGCTTCGGCCTCATCCAGCGCTACGGCACCAGCGTCTCCCTGTTCGGCGACGTCCTGCCGGCTCTGCTCGTGTTCTCGTTGGGCCTCGCCCTGACGGTGGCCCCGCTCACCGCCACCGTGCTCGCGGATGCCAGCGAGTCCGACGCCGGGATCGCCTCGGCGGTCAACAACGCCATCGCCCGCACCGCCGGGCTGATCGCCGTGGCCGCCATCGGTGCGATCGTGGCCTCGTATTACGGACAGACCCTGGTCGCCAACGTCGACCACCGCCTCCCGGCCAGCGCCGAGAGCGCCGTACGCGCCGCCTCACGCCACACGTTCGCCCCCGTCAATCCCGCGGCGATGCCCGTCGGTGACCGCGCCTTCGTCCGCCGGGCCTCCCAAAGCGCCTCCGAGGGCGCGTTCCACCTGGCGATGGGCATCGCCAGCGGCCTGTTGGTGATGGCGTCGGCCGCCGGCCTGGCCCTCCGCACCGAGCGGCGGACCGTCATCGCCGCCGGCGAGTGCCCCGCCGGCCAGATGTGCGGGGCGCCCCGGGTGCTGGCCGAGGAGGACGTCGGTCAGTCGCCGACGGCGCTGCCGCAGCCGGCCAGGTCGTAACCGCCGAACTGGCCGACCCGGTCGGTGAACGCCCGCGCGCGCAGCAGCGCCCCCAGGGCGTCGACGCCGGGGTGGTCGAGCCACCGGCGATCCAGCCAGATCTCGACGACATGGTCCTCAAGCGGGATGAAGCGCAGGCCGAACGCCCCGGCGGCGGCCTCGTTGGTGATCCCGGCCGCGCCCAGCGCCGCGGCCAGCCGCGCCGCCTCGATGTGACCGCTCGCCACCGGGCCGGATGCTGCCGCGCCGGATGCTGCCGGGCCGGATGCTGCCGGGCCGGATGCTGCCGGGCCGGATGCTGCCGGGCCGGATGCGGCCGGGCCGGCGCCGGCCCCCTCCACGGCCCGGTCGAACGCCTGCTGGCTGGCGGCCGCCGGGTCACGCCGGACAACCGCGACGTCGCCCTCCAGCAGATCCTCCAGCGCGCCTCGGCCGAGCGCCGGCGCCACCCCCACGCCGACCCGCCAGCGGGCCAGGTGCAGGCGGCTGACCGGCAGCGGCGGGCGCGGCAGCGCGGACGGCCGTCCATGGACGACCGCTGCGTGCAGCCGGCCCGCCGCCAGCGCCTCCAGCGCCCTGCCCGTCGGGGCCGAGATCGCCAGGAGACTGCGCCCCCCAAGACCATGCAGCATCGCCTCCGCCACCCCGAGCGCCGGGTCGCACCCGGCCAGGACGAGTCCCGCCGGCGCCGCGCCCTCGAACAGGCTCAGCCGGCCCTCGTCCAGGACGCCGTCCGGCGAGGCCCAGCCGGCGCCCGCCGTACCGTGGTCGGCGAGTTCGGCGGCGACCATCCGGTCGCCGACCGTGCCGACGCGCAGCGGAGCGCCGGCGGGCAGGTCGCCTCCGAGGGCGGCCACGCACTCCGCCGGCGCGGCGGCGAACAGCGCTTCGACCGTCGTGGACAGGGCGTGGGCGAGCCGCAGCGCGGCATCGACTCCGGGCGTGTTCTGGCCGGCCTCGACCGCGGCGACGAGCTGCCGGCTGACTCCGGCCCGAGCGGCGAGCTCGGTCTGGGTCAGACCGCACTCGCGGCGGCGGGCACGCAGCTGGGATGGACGGTGCTCTGCCACGATTTCCGATAGGGTGCCAGAATTCTGGCATCGACGTCGGATGGGAGCTCTCCGTGAGCCGTACTTGTCGCCTCGCCCGCATCGCCGCTTCGCTCATCTCGCTGGCCCTGGCGCCCGTCGTCGCCGGCTGCGGATCGAGTTCGCCCTCGAAGACGGCGTCCGCCGCGACGTCGGCCACGCAGACGTCGGCCGCGCAGACGTCGTCGGCCGCGGCGACCTCCGGCGACCCCACCGTCCTCGCCGCCGCCTCCCTGACCAAGGTGTTTCCGCAGATCGCCAGCGGGGCGCACTACACGTTCGGCGGATCCGGCGCCCTGGAGACCGACATCGAGCAGGGCGCGCCCGCCGACGTGTTCGCGGCCGCCAGCCCCAAGCAGCCAGCGCAGTTGTACGCGAAGGGCCTCGTCGGCAAGCCCCGGAAGTTCGCCACGAACACCCTCGTCCTGATCGTGCCCCAGGGCAACCCGGCCCATATCAAGTCGGTCAGCGACATCACCAAGCCCGGTGTCAAGCTCGTCATCTGCAACGCGACGGTGCCGTGCGGCGACTATGCGCGCACCGCGTTCGCCAACCTCGGGATCACCCAAGCCGCGATGAAGAACGTCGTCAGCCAGACGACCGACGTCACCCAGACGGTCGCCGAAGTGGCGCTCGGCCAGGCCGACGCGGGCTTCGTCTACATCACCGACGCCAAGGCGGCGAACGGCAAGGTCGCCGTCGTCCGTCTGCCGGCGGCCGCCAAGCCCCAGGCCACCGACTACATCGCGGTCGTCAAGGCAAGCAAGAACCAGAGCGCGGCGAACGCCTTCGTCGCCCAGGTCATGTCCTCGGCCGGCCAGGCCAAGCTGCGCGCCGCCGGCTTCGGCGCGCCGTGAGCACCACCACCGCTGCCCCCGACGCGATCGCCGAGCCGCCGGCCTGGCGGGCGGCGCTCATTCGCGGCGCGGTGGCGGTCGGAGCGTGGCTCATCGTCGCTGTCGTCCTGGCGTTCCTGGTCCTCCCGATCGTCGCGCTGGTGACCTACCAGCCGCTCGGCACCCTGCTCAGCGGGTTCGACTCGACAGTGGCGACGGACGCGATCGTCGTCTCGCTGCAGACGAACCTGATCGCGCTGGCGATCATGCTGTCGCTGGGCACCCCGTTCGCCTACATCCTGGCCCGCAAACGGTTCCGCGGACGCAGCCTGGTGATCACCATCGTCGAGATCCCGCTGGTGATGCCGCCGGCCGTGGCCGGGCTGGCCCTGCTCGTGGCGTTCGGCCGGCTGGGGCTGCTCGGCGGCACGCTGGGCACGCTCGGCATCGACCTGGCGTTCACCAAGGCGGCCGTCGTGATCGCCGTCCTGTTCGTGGCCGCCCCCTTCTACCTGCGCGGAGCGATCGCCGCGTTCGAGGCGATCGACGGCGATCTGCTCGATGTCGCCGGAACGCTCGGCGCCGGCAGCGTGCGACAGATGCTGCGGGTCGCCGTCCCGCTGGCCGGAGGCGGGCTGGGCGCGGCGGCGGCGGTGGCGTTCGCACGAGGGGTGGGGGAATTTGGCGCCACGATCCTGTTCGCCGGCAGCTTCCAGGGGACGACGCAGACCCTGCCGCTGGCCGTGTACTCGCTGTTCGACGCCAACCTCGACCAGGCGATCGCCATCGGCGTGCTGCTGATCGTTGTCAGCGCTGCCATCCTGCTGGTGTCGAAGCTCCTCGTACGCTCATGGACCACCTCGAAATCGACATCGCCCTCACCCGGCGGTCGTTCGATCTTCGCGTCGCGCTGAACCTGGCCGCCGGGATCGTCGCCCTGGTCGGACCGTCCGGGGCGGGCAAGACCTCGCTGCTGCGGACCATCGCCGGGCTCGAGCGCCCGTTCGAGGGCCGGATCACGTTCGGCGGCGAGACCTGGTTCGACGCCCGATCCCGCGTCAACGTCACCCCGCAGCGCCGCCGCGTCGGGTTCGTGCCCCAGGACTACGGGTTGTTCCCCCACCTGACGGTGGCGGGCAACGTGCGCTTTGCCGCTCGCCGGGACCGGCCGGACCTGCTGCGCCGGCTCGGCATCGAACATCTCGCCGCGGCCCGGCCGCGTCAGCTCTCCGGCGGCGAGCGCCAGCGGGTCGCGCTGGCCCGGGCGCTGGCCCGCTCGCCGCGGCTCCTGCTGCTCGACGAGCCGTTCGGCGCGCTTGACCCGGTCACTCGCCGGTCGGTCCGCGACGAGCTGGCCGAGATCCTGGGCGGCCTCGATCTGACCACGGTCCTGGTCACCCATGCCTTCGAGGACGCCACCGCCCTGGCCGGCCGGATCGGCGTCCTGCAACACGGGCGCCTGCTCCAGCTCGGCACGGCGCAGGAGCTGGTGGCGGCTCCCGCCGACGCCACCGTCGCTGCCATCACCGGCGCCAACATCATCGGCGGCGTCGGCTCAGCGTCGTCGCCGTCCGGGATGGTCCACCTGCTCGGCGGCGGCGAGCTCCCAGTCGGCCGGCCGGTGCAGGGCGAGGTTCAGCTGGCCGTCCACCCCTGGCGGATCGACCTGGGCGATCCGGCCGACAGCCCGGTGACCGACACCGTCGTGAGCGTCCATCAGGAGCGCGGCGGGCGCGTCATCCGCTGCAGCCGCTTCCGCATCGACTTGGCCGAGGGTCGCAACGGACACGTGAGGCTCGAACCGGGGACGCTGGTCGGCCTCCGGGTGGCGCCCGAGGACGTCCACGTCTTCGGCGGGCGCGACGGCTGAGCGTCAGTGACGGCTCAGCGTCAGCTGTTCACCAGGTCGGCGTACTCCGGGTGCTGCTCGATGAAGTCCGCCACGAACGGGCACAGTGGCCGGACCGCCAGTCCCCGGCCCCGCGCGTCGTCGAGCGCCGCGCGCACGAGTTGGGTGCCCAGGCCCCGGTGCCCGACGTCGGGCTCGATCTCGGTGTGGATGAACGTGACCACGCCCGGCTGAAGCCGGTAGGCGGCCAGGCCGACCCGCGTGCCGTCGACCGAGATCTCGTACCGGCGCGCCTGGGGGTTGTCGGTGACGCGGATGTCCGGGGACACCGGCTCGATCCTACGCCTCGCGTTCCGCCGGCCCGCCCACGCCAGCCGCCCCCACCCCCGCTCAGAGCAGGCGCTCGTCCCACCCCGCTCAGAGCAGGCGCTCGTAGTAGTAGTTGACGGGCCCGCCGGGCCGGCCCTCATGGTTGTCGAATCCCAGGCTCTCGTACAGCGCCCGGGCGGCCACGTCCTCCTCGCTGGTGCCCAGGTCCATGTAGTCGGCGCCGCGGCGGCGGGCCGCCGCCATCGCCTCCACCATCAATGCCCGGCCGATGCCCTGGCCCCGGCGCTCCGGGACGACATACAGCTCGGCCAGGTAGCACTCGAGCCCGGCCAGCCAGAGCGACAGGCGGAAGCGCAGTACCGCGATCCCACACGGCTCGTGGCCGGCGAGCAGGATCTCGGTGTCGCCGCCGGCCAGCAGCTCCTCGACCCGCCGGGCCAGCACGGCCGGCTCCGGGGTCGGATCGTCGTACTCGTGGTTGAACCGGTGCAACAGCCTGGCCGCCACCGCGGCATCCGCTGCCACCGCTCCACGAATTGGCTCGCCCGCCATCACAGACCACGCATGCTGGCGACGCCAGGACCGCCGGTCAACCGAGCCGAGCGATGGACGTTCGTTCGACCCCCGGCGCCCGCCGGAACGTGGCGTAGGTCACGGAGATCGCAGGACGGCACAACGTGTGTAATCGCTCATGATCGTGACGCCGATAAGTAGTGCGTGGGCACTCGCTGGGCAGAGACGATCGACGACCGCCGGCTGATGGCGTACACGGCCGCCGCCATGTATGGCGCGGCCGCGGTCGACGGCTGCCTGGAGGGGTTTCTTCCCGGCGACCCGCCATCCGCCCTGGCGCCGGTGCTGGTCGTGGTGCTCATGACCGCCGGCCTGCTCCTCTACGGGCCGCGCCTGACCCGCCCGGCCCTGGCGCTGCTCGGGCCCATCGGGGTCGGGCTGGTCTCCTACGCCCTGAGCGGGCAGCCGGGGGCCAACGACGCCGCGGTCCTATACGCGCTGCCGGTGCTGTGGGCGACGGTGTTCTTCGGGCGCCGCGGCGCGTTTGCGATTCTCGGGTGCGTCGCGACCGGCCACGCGCTGGCGCTCGCCGCGCTGCCCCCGTCGAGCGCCTACCCGGGGCGCTGGATGGACGTGATGGTCTCCGCGGTCGCGATCGCCACCGTCGTGCTGGCGCTGGAGGAGCGCAACCAGATCCTGGTGGAGCGCCTGGCCGGCGAGGCCCGCACCGACCCGCTCACCGGGCTGCTCAACCGCCGTGGCTTCGACGAGCGGGCCGCGCTGGCGATCGCTCACGCGCGACGGGACATGACCCCCACCGCGCTCGTCGCCTTCGACATCGACCACTTCAAGGCGATCAACGACGAGTGCGGCCATGAGGCCGGCGACCGGGTGCTTGCCGGCATTGGGCAACTGCTGCGCGCCGAGGCCCGCGCGGTGGACGTGATCGCGCGGCGCGGGGGCGAGGAGTTCGCCGTCCTGCTGCCCAACAGCGACGATGCCGGGGCCGACGCGTTCGCCGAGCGGGTGCGCTCCGCGCTGGCTCGCACCGAGGGCGCCGAGGGCTTCTCGGGGCCGGTCCAGGTCAGCGCCGGGGTCGTGGCCGGCCGCGACGGCGAGGACCTCGCCGAACTGCTCCAGCGCGCCGACGCGGCGCTGTACGAGGCCAAGCGGACCGGACGCAACCGCGTGGTGGTGTTCGACGCCGTCGGCGCCTGAGCGCTGCTGTCGGCGTCTGACCGATTCAGGCGGCGCGACGCCGGCCGGAGCCGGCCGGTCGCCGGCGCTTGGCCTCCAGCAGACGTTCGTCGGCGACGTGCATGAGATCGGCGACGGTGACGCCGTCGACGGGGAAGATGGCGACGCCGACGCTTCCGGCCACGGACTCCAGCCCGACGCTCACATCGCGGACCGCCGTGGTCACGCGGTCGGCCAGCGGGCCGGCGCCGGCCGCGTCGGTCTCGGGGGCCAGCACACAGAACTCATCCCCGCCGAACCGCGCAACGGTGTCCTGAGCGCGCATGGCCCGCCGCAGTGCGGCCGCCACATCGCGCAGCAGGTCGTCGCCCGCGGCGTGGCCGAAACGGTCGTTGATCTCCTTGAAGCCGTCGAGGTCGAGGCTCAGCAGGGCGAAGCTCCGGCGGGAGCGCCGATGGCGCTCGATCTCGTAGTCGGCCCGGATCAGCAGTGACCGGCGGTTGGCGACGCGGGTGACTGGATCCGAGAGCGCGTAGTCGCGCAGGACGTCCCGCTCCCGCTGGAGGCGGCCGCGCTCCGACGCCAGCACCGCCGCCGAGCCGGCCACGACCGCCGCCAGCAGCACCGGCGGCGGGCGCCCGGGCGCCCCCGTCGCGACGGCGGCAACGTCGACGACTGCCGCCACGGCAAGCGCGGCGCCCACAGCGATCAGACGGTCGCGGGCGGCGGCGGCCAGAAGGAGGGCCGGCGGGATGCACAGCCAGACGAGCGACCCTTGGCGGAGCGCCGCGACGGCCAGCGCCAGCGCAACCGCGGCTGCCAGCCCGCTCCGGGCGGCCGGCCGGCTCCCCGCCACGAGTGCGCCCGGCGGCGAGGAGCGGCCGCGGCCGCGGGTCGTGGCGCGGGGAGGCATGGGCAGAGTGTCGTGACCGGCGCGGACGGCGCGGCGACGGGCGGAGTGTGCCGCACGGTCCGGATGGCTCCGGGCGGCGCGCCGGCGGTTTAGACCAGAGCCGGGGTGCGGCGCTGGAGACCGGCGAGCAGGCCGGCGACGCGCAGCTGATCGGCCTCCGGCACGTTGACGAGCCGGACCCCCACGTGGGTCGACGTCTCGCGCGCCAGTTCGGCCTCGCAGTGAACGTGCTCGGGATCGCCGGGCAGGAACAGCTCGATCTTCCACCGGGGGCCGGCGCCCAGCCCGGGGCGTTTGAGCAACAGCGCTCCGCCCATGCTGAGGTTCGAGGTGACGGTGCCGACCGCCTCGCCGAGCGTCCCGTCCGGGCCCACCGGCGTGGCCCGCACGGCGGTGACGAGCGGCGTGCGCGCGGCGCTGCGCCGCTCGGCCACCTGGATCCCGTCGACCACGACGAACTCCAGGTCGTCGCTGCCCTCGTTCGCCAGCGCCACCCCGCGTAGCGCCACCGGCGCCCGGTTGTGCTCGAAGGTCAGGAAGCACAGCGATCCGCTGGCCAGCCGGCTCTGCACGGAGGCGGCGATCGCGCTCGTCGGGGACAGGGTCGCCACCGGTCCCTGGATGGACTGAACCCGGCACTCGATGCAATCGACCTCCCAGTCGACCTTGGCGTCAAGGTCGACGCGCACCGCCTGGTTCTTGACCAACCGCCTCATGACACGGTGTTAATCGGCAGCCACAGCCTGTCTTTGAGTCGTCTCGCAGGCTTAGCGGCGTCTCGGCCGGGGCTCCGAGGCGGCGGCGTCGAGCTGCCGGGCGAGCCGGCGCCACAGATCGAGCCGCGGGCGGATCTCCAGGCGATCGAGCAGCTCCTCCTCAAGCGGCTGATACGGCGCTGCCCCCTCCTGGGGCGGGTGGAGCTCATGGGCGAGCGCGTTGGCGATATGGACCGCGGCGACGGCGTCGAGCTCCAGTCCCTCCACCGCCACCGGCCTGTGGTGGTGGGCCACCGCCTCGGCGATCCCGTCCGGCAGGCCCCACAACGAGAGCAGGTGCGCCCCCAGGTCGGCGTGGGTCACGCCCTCGCGCTCAGCCTCCACCTCATGCAGCGGCAGCCGCCGCTCCACCGCCTCGCGGTTGAGCTCCGCCCAGCGGCTGCCGCGCTCGGCCACGAGCACCAGCTTGCCGATGTCGTGGAGCAGCGCGGCCGTGACCGCCTCCTGCTGGACGCGGCCCGCAGGCAGGACCGCCGCGGTGACCCGGGCGACCAGCATCGCGTGGTTCTGAAACTCGTCGATCGAGAATCCCTCGGTGTTGCGAGGGGCCAACTTGCCGAACGCCTCGGCGGTCAACGCCAGCGACCGGACGGTGTCGACGCCGAGGTACATGACCGCTGCCTGTACCGAGGTCACCTCCTGGGTCAGGCCGAACAGCGCCGAGTTGGCCAGCTGCAGGACCTTGGCGCTCAGCGCCACGTCGCGCTCCACCACCGCCGCGATATGGCTCGGCTGCCAGTTGGGATCGCTGAGCACCTGGTTGAGGTCCATGTAGACGCCCGGCCGGGAGGGCAGCGCCGCGACGGCCATCGTCCGGCGGTAGGCCTCCGCTTCGCCCGTCAGTGTGCGCAGGTCGCAGGACCGGCGGATGGCCGTCTCCAGCTCAGCCACGTTGCACGGCTTGGCCAGCATCCGGTGAGCGACCATCGCCGCCACGCTGGGACGCTGCGAGCTGGCCGCCTCCGACAGGATCATGCGGATCGCCGTCGGGTGCCGGTCGCGCACCCGGGTCAGGAGCGTGACACCGTCCATCTCGGCCAGCTGCTCGTCGGCGACGACGACGTCGGCCGCCGCGCCGTCCAACTTGCGCAGGGCCTCCTCGCCGCCGACCGCCCACTCCACCTGCCAGTGCGGCCCGGCGGCAGCCATGGCCTCCCTGAGCATCTGGCAGATCTCCGCGCCGGGATCGACCAGGACGATCCGCCGGTGGGCCGGAGCGACGGACGAGGTGGGGGCGTTCTCGCCCATGACCTGTTGATCGCGCTCGGCTGCGAGACTCATCCTGGGTTGCTTATCGTCGCCCG
>JBPYFQ010000005.1:0-30190 GCA_051985625.1 Solirubrobacteraceae bacterium | reverse complement strand
CGCAGCATGTCGCCGAAGCAGGTGAAGATCACGCCGGCGTGCCGGGCGACCGCGATCCCGTCGTCGACCCGCCCCATCGGGATCACGCACACCGGACAGCCCGGCCCGTGCACCAACTCCACGTTCTCGGGCAGCAGGTCGTCGATCCCGTACTTGTAGATCGAGTGCGTGTGGCCGCCGCACACCTCCATCACCTTGTAGTGACGGCCGGGTTCGAGCTCGGCCAGGATCTCTCCGGCCAGCGCGCGGCCGAGCTGCGCGTTGCGGAACTCGTCGACGAACTTCATGGCGCCCATCCGATCGCCACGCCGGCGTGCACCAGCACGGTGGCGCCGGGAGCGACGCCGTCGACGAGATCGACGGCGACCTCGTGCGTGGCGCCGGCCTCGTCGGCGCACAGCGCCCCGTCGCGGCCGATCTCGACGACGCGCATGGGGATGCCCTCGTCGCCGCACGTGATGCAGTGGCCGGAGGCTGCGTCGCAGCCGGCGCCGGATGCCGCCGTCATTCGATCACGCTCGCCTTGAGTTCCTCCAGCTCCTGCTCGTACTCGGCGCCCATCCGCTCGAGCAGCCGGAGCGTGGCCTGCGCCTCCTCCTCGTCGACCTTGGACAGCGCGAACCCGACGTGGATGAGCACCCAGTCACCGGGCTGAGCACCCCCGCCCGCGTCGTCGGCCAGAAGCCCCACGTTGATGTTGCGCCTGACCCCGACGACGTCGATCTTGGCGATCTGGTTGACCGGATCGACGATCTCGAGCACCTGCCCTGGAATCGCCAAGCACATGAGTCCGCTGCGCTCCTCGTCTGCACGCCGGATGACGGTCGCAATTACGGCCTTGTGGGCGGTATAACACCGCCGCGCCTGGCCGTTGCGGCGACGGTAATTCACGTCACGTAATCCGCATTACCTCCAGTTGTGAAGCGACGAGGTACCGGGTGAACGACGGACCGTCACGGCGTATATTGATCGGTCAGCCAGGTCTGCTCATCGAGGGTGAGATATCGATGCCCCGTGCGGAGACATCCAACTCCAGGCCGGACGTCGGACATGCTGTCAACCCCCTGCGGGGCGGCAGGCCGGCCGTCGTGCAGCGTCCGCGCTCCTATCACTACCTCCTCGATCTCGATGTCGAGCTGGCCGACGAGCTGGACGTGCGGATGCGGCTGGCCGCTCGCTCCAGCGTGACCGCGCTGACGTTCGAGGAGGACGACGGCGCGGTGGGACTCGGCGAGTGGCTGGCGCTCGCCGCTCCGGGGCCGGGGGTGCTCGTGCTCGACGGCGTGGTGGCGGCTACGGTGGCGGTGGGTGACCGGATCACGGCCGAGCTGGTCGGCGCCGGCGACCTCATCCAGCCCTGCCCGGCCGACCCGGCGGAGCTCGTCTGTGAGGTCGGCTGGCGCGCGCTCGTCCCGACCCGGTTTGCCGTGCTCGACGCCGGGTTCGTGCATCGCGTGCAGCCGTGGCCCCAGATCGGCGCCGCGTTGCTGCGCCGGGCCGCCCGCCGGACGCGCCGGCTCGACGTGCAGCGGGCGATTGCCGCTCAGCCGCGCCTGGAGGTACGGCTGGCGCTGCTCATGTGGCATCTGGCCGCTCGCTGGGGCAAGGTCGAGCCCGGGGGCGTCCGGCTGTGTCTCCCGCTGACCCACCAGTTACTCGGTCGCCTGATCAGTGCCGAGCGTCCGTCGGTGTCCCACGCGCTGGCTCGGCTGGCTCATGCCGGCCTGCTCAGTGGCCACGGCGACGAGTGGCACCTGCACGGCAGCGTCGAGCACCACCTGGCGACGATGATCGAGCCCCCGGTCAGCCGCGTGGAGGAGCTGCCGCGGGCGGCGTTCGCCCTGCCCAACCGGCGGCGATGACCGGACCGGCCGCGTTCGGCGCGACGGCTCCGGTCGGCGCCGAGTGGCGGCTGGTCCACGTGCTGTGGCTGACCAGCGGTCTGGGCTGCGACGGCGACTCGGTGGCGATGACCGCGGCCACGAGCCCCAGTCTGGAGGACCTCGTGCGCGGCGTGCTCCCCGGCGCGCCGCGCATCGTCATCTACAACCCGATGCTCGCCTTCGAGACCGGGGAGGAGTTCGTCGCGGCGTTCCGGCGGGCCGCGGCGGGACAGCTGGGGCCGTTCGTCCTTGTTCTGGAGGGGTCGGTGCCCAACGAGGTCATCAGCGGCGAGGGGCACTGGAGCGGATTCGGCGTCGACGAGCGGACCGGCCAGCCGATCACCGTGTGCGAGTGGCTGGATCGCCTGGCGCCGGCCGCCGCCGCGGTCCTGGCCGTGGGGACGTGCGCCGCCTACGGGGGGATCCCGGCGATGCGGGGCAACCCGACCGGGGCGATGGGGCTGCGCGACTACCTCGGGTGGCGGTGGGCCTCCCGCCGCGGCATCCCGGTCGTCAACCTCCCGGGCTGCCCGGTCCAGCCGGACAACATCACCGAGACGCTGCTGCGGCTGGCCATGCACGTGGCGGGGGCCGAGGAGCTGTTCGAGCTCGACGACCAGGGGCGGCCGGTGTGGCTGTTTGAGCGGACCGTGCAGGAGAGCTGCGGACGCGCCGGCTTCGCCGAGCAGGGGGAGTTCGCCGCCACGCCCGACGCTGCGCGCGGCTGCCTGGTCAAGCTGGGCTGCAAGGGTCCGGTCGTGAAGTGCAACGTGCCGATCCGCGGGTGGGTCGGCGGCATCGGGGGCTGCCCCAACGTCGGCGGGATCTGCATGGCCTGCACGATGCCCGGCTTCCCGGACCGGTTCATGCCGTTCATGGAAGCGAGCCCGCTCGGCCTGGCCAGGTCCCGGGGGGTGCGGTTCACCTACGGCCCCGTGCTGCGCCGGCTGCGGACGCGGGCGGTGAGCCGCCGGTACGACGTGGAGCCGGACTGGCGAGCGCCGGGGGCGGCGCTGACCACCGGGTATGAGGCGCGGTGGTGAGCGAGCCCGCCGATCCGGCCCCCACCCGCCCGGACCCGCTGCGGCGCCCCGTCTCGGCCGCCGGCGGCGACAAGCCCTTCGGCGAGTTCACGGTGGCCGACGTGCGGGCCCGTGCGGCCGAGCTCAGGGGCGCCGCCGGATGGGGCCCGACCGCCCGCGTCGCCCCTGTGGCCCGTGGCTGGGCCGACCTGGCCCGGGCCATGGACGCCGCCGGCGCGGCCACCGTGGCCGATCTGGACCCGGCGCGGGCCGAGGAGTTTGCCCGGCGGCTGTGGGTGGTCCCGCCGGGCGGCAGCCTGCTGTGACGCCGGCGGCAGGCTGCTGTGACGCCGGGGCGGCAGCCTGCTGTGACGCCGGGGCGGCAGCCTGCTGCGAGGCCGCGCCGGGGACCTACAGGCGGACCGCGACCAGCCCGACCGCCAGTACCACGAGCGCCAGCCACAGCGCCGACAGGGCGCCCTCCAGCGGCTCGGCGAGGTGGGCGGCGTCGATCCGGCGCACCTCCCCGCTGGTGAGGCGCTGCACGCCGGTCACCTCCGCGGTGCGGCGGCGCAGCTCACGGGCCGGGGTGCTGAGGCGGCGCTGGGCGACGCTGAGCAGGCAGCAGGCGACTGCGACCAGGATTCCGGCCGGCCGCACGGTCAGCGCGTTGACGAAGTACCCGGTGAAGGCCGGGAACCCGCCCCAGGCGAGCGCGAACCAGGCGTCGTTGTGGAACCGGCCGCCGGCCAGCTCAAGGTTGTAGGCGAGCACCAGGAACGCGCCGGCCGCGACCAGCGGGGCGAGCCAGACCGAGACGGTGATGATCCCGGCCACGCCGATGGCCACCGCCCCGCCGAGGCCGACGAGGGCGAGGAAGACGAGCGCCCGGTCCGAGAGCTTGGTCTGCAGCGGGCGGCCGTTGAGCTCGTCGAGGGCGTGAGCGGCGATGCCGACCGCCAGCGCGAACGCGGCGAGGGCCGCGCCGAGACGGTCGGCGTAGATCCGCGGGGCGGCCGCGGCGCCGAGCGCGATGTAGCTGAGATGCCAGACGGTGTACGGCGGATGCAGGAGCGTGACCAGGTCACGCCAGCCGCCGGACCGGAGCGCGTAGAACGCAGGGCGGTCCAACCTGTCAGCCGGCGCCGCCGTCTCTCACTCCCCACACGACCAGCCCAGCGCCGAAGCTCGGATGGGACACGGACACATCGCTGATCCCGGCCGACCGCCACAGGGCCGGGATATCGGGCTCGCGCCGGTGGAACTCCTCGATGTTCGGCCCCAGGAACCGGCCCACCTCATACCACGGCGCCGACACCAGACGGCCGAGCGCCGGGAGCCCCACGCGGGTGTGCAGGCGCCACAGGGCGCGGAGCGCCGGCTGGCGCGGGACCCCGAACTCCAGCATGCCGATGCGCCCACCGGGCCGGACCACCCGGGCCAGCTCGCGCATCGTAGCCGCCGCATCGTCGACGTAGCGCAGCAGGTACGTGAAGGTGAGCGCGTCGAATTCGCCGTCCTCGAACGGCAGCTGCTCGGCCTCCCCGGTGACGAGCGTCACCCGGCCGGCCAGCTCCGGGGTGCGGGCCAGTCGGGCCCGGGCGGCGGCCAGCATCGCCTCGCTCTGATCGAGGCCGACGACGCGGCAGTCCGCGCGGCGGACGAGCTCGGCCGCCACCATTCCGGTGCCGGTGGCGACGTCGAGCACGCGCTGGCCGGGTTGGGGACCGACGGCCCGGACGAGCGCGCGCCGCCAGCGGGGATCCTGGCCGAAGGACAGCACCGCGCCCATGCGGTCGTACTGGCGCGGGAGCCCAGAGAACAGCTGCAGCGCGTGGCGCTTGCGGGAGGACAGCGAGGTAGCCACGTGTCAGCGCAAGACTACGCAGCCGAGCCGAGCACCGCGGCGAGCGCATCGTCCGCGGTGCCGGAAGCGGGCGCCGCTGCGTCCACCACCTCGCCGGGCGTCGCGGCGATCGTGCTCAGGAAGGCCGCGACGACGCGCGGGTCGAACTGCGACCCGGCGCAGCGCTCGAGCTCCAGGCGGGCCTCCGAGGCCGGCATGCCCGCCCGGTAGGCGCGGTCGGCGACCATCGCCTCATAGGCGTCGGCGACGGCGAGGATCCGCGACTCCAAGGTGATGGCGTCGCCGGCCAGGCCGTCCGGATAGCCGCGCCCGTCGACCCGCTCGTGATGACCGCGGACCCAGCCGGCGATCTGGCGCAGGCCGGCATGCTCCAGGATGCGGGCGCCGACCTCGGGGTGGCGCTTCATCTCCAGCCACTCGGCGTCGGTCAGGGGCCCGGGCTTGTGGAGGATGGCGTCGGCGATCCCCAGCTTGCCGAGGTCATGGACGACGCCCGCGGCGTGGATCTGCTCCACCCGGTCCGGCGCCAGGCCTAGGGCGCGCGCCGTCCGCTCGGCATAGGCGCCGACGGTCCGCGAGTGGCGGGCGGTGCTGGGATCCCGCAGGTCCAGGGTCTCGGCCAGGAGCATGACCGCGGCCAGGCGCAGCTCGGCGGATTGCTCCTGGACGGTGGCCTGCTCGACGTCTCGCCGGCTCTGCTCCAGGGCCAGCCCGGCGTGGTCGGCGACGGCCATCAGGTAGGCGATCTGGCTGTCGTCGGGCCGCCGGCCGCTGACCGGCTGGTCCACCGACACGATGCCGAGCACGTCGCCGTCCTGGCCGCGCAGGGGCAGGACGAGCATGTCGTCCGGATCCCAGCTGTCCGGACCGGGCGCCGCGACGGTCGGCGGAATCCAGAACACGCTCTCGTCCTCCCAGGTGTGGGCGCCGGCGGGCAGCCAGATCGCCCCGCAGCGGTCGTGCTCGGGAGTCATCACCTCGGCCCACTCGCCCCACGGTCCGACCTTCCCCAGCAGGGTCTCGCGGGCGTCGTCGTCGCCGAGGACGATCACGCACTCAAGCTCGGTGCGCTCTCCGTTGAGCAGGTTGACCGAGACGACGTGGAACGCCAGTTCGGAGCGGATCGTCTCGGCCAGCGCCTCCAGCACCGGCATGTGGCCCCGGCCGGCGGCGGCCGCGCGCGAGACGGCGAGCATGCTGCGCACGTGCCGGGGAATCGGCTCCTGGACGACGGCGTGATGCCGCCCGGGACCGGCCAGCCGGGCGGCGTCGTGCTCGCCGGCGGCGACGGACCGGTTGCGGCCGGCCCGCTTGGCGTCATACAGGGCGCCGTCGGCCCGGGCCAGCAGCGTGCCCGCGTCCACGTCGCCGGCGGCGACGCCGATCGAGACGGTCATGATCCCGTCCAGGCCCTCCGGATGGGGCATGGCAGCCCGCTCCACGGCGGCGCGGACGCGCTCCACCGCCTCCACGGCGTGGGCCGCGGAGACGTCTTGGAGTATGAGCAGCAGCTCCTCGCCGCCGAACCGGTAGGCGACGTCGCCCCGGCGCAGCGCGCCGCGGACGATCGCCGCCACCTCGCGCAGGGCCTGGTCGCCGGCCAGGTGGCCGAGCCGGTCGTTGTAGGCCTTGAAGTGGTCGACGTCACACAGCGCCAGCGCATAGGACTCCCCCCGCTGGCGCCGGGCGGCATCCAGGGCGAGCAGGTCGTCGGCGAGCGCGCGCCGGTTGCGCATCCCGGTCAGGGGGTCACGCCGCGAGTCCTCCACCAGCTGGGCGTTCAGCCGTGCCAGTTCGCCCTCGCGCTCCTCCAATGCCGCCAATGCGGCGCGCTCGCGGCCGAGGAGCTCGCGCAGGCGGCCCTCCAGCAGAGCCCCCCGCACGACGAGCGACGCCGCCGTGAACGTGATCCCGGCCCGCAGGCACGCCCCGGCATTGGGGGGAGCGCCGGTCAGCCGCGCCTCGATGATCGCCGCCAACAGCCCCACGAACAGGGCCGCCGGAAGGATCACCCCATGGCGTCCCGGCTCCGAGCTGTCCACGCTCGCCGCCGGCCGGCGGGCGAAGAGCAGGCCGCCGATCCCGATCGTGGCCAGGCCGACCGCCCACAGGGGGTCGAGCATCGTGTGGCCCGGCATGTAGGTGCGGGCCAGGAGCTGCTGGCTCCACAGGCCGAACGCCACCGCTTGGGCGGCCATGCCGGCGAGGACGAGGCGCAGCCCGACCGATCGCGAGCCGCGCAGGGAACCGGCGATCATGGCGTGGAGCAGAAGCACGGTCGCCGCGACATAGACCGAGGGATAGGCGAGGGCGGCGAGCTTGGGCGCCGTCGCCAGGGACGAGACGGCCGCGGCGTGCCACAGCTCGCCGACGGTCAGGGCGATCGCCCCGGCGATCAGGGGAAGGGCCTCGAACACCGCCGCCCACCGGACCGAGCGCGAGTCCGACCGGCTGCCGACGACGCTCACCATGACCAGCGCGGCAAAGCCCCACCAGCCGACATCGGCGAGGTTCGGCGACCTGGGAAAGCCGATCACGCCGTACAGGTTCCAGAGCATCTGCCCGGCCAGCCAGGAGCCGGCGGCCGCGGCCCAGAGCGTGAAGCGGCGCCGGTCGGCGTCCGCGGCGGCCCGCCGCGCCAGCAGCATCCCCGCCAGCGCAGCGGCGGCGCTCGCCGACCAGGCGATGTCCCAGCAGGCCCCGGAGCCGCCGGGGATGATCCGGCTGAGGGCCATCGCGGCGACCGCGACGGCGATGGGGAGCCCGACCAGGGCATGGGAGCGGGCAGAGCAGCCGGGGGCTCTGGGATCTCGTCTCACGGACGGCTGATCGGCAGCCGGGTCGCGCCGGTTGAGCGCCGGCCCCGTGGGCTCGTCCAGGCGCCGAGACGGCGGGCCCGGACCGGCCCGCCGTCCATGAGGTGTGCGCTAATCCTCGGCTATCAGCGGCTCGCGCATGCCCGCGTCCGGGAGATGCGGATGGGGAAGGTGGTGGGCGCGATGGTGGCGCGCCGCGACGCGCTGCTGGACGTCGCGCTTGGTAACCGTGACCCAGGCCACCAGCCCGACGAAGATGACGAGCGCGATCAGGCTGACCAGCCCGTCGCCCATGCCCAGGCCGCCGCCGCGCGGCTTGCTGAAGCCGTCGGCAAACGAGGCGCCGAGCGGGCGGGTGACCACGTAGGCGAACCAGAAGGCGAAGATCGGGTTGAAGCGGCCGCGCGCCCACCCCACGGCGGGGATGGCGATGACGACCGCGAACAGCACGGCCGACTCCCAGAAGCCCAGCTTGAGCGTGTAGGCGGTCAGGTCCCCGGCCGCGGTGCCCAGCGCAAACGTTCCCAGCACGGCGGCCCAGTAGAACGCCTCGCGCCGGCGGGTGTTGATGCTGTGGATGGAGAGCGTGCCCTCGCTCCGGTACCAGAGCAGGAACGTGGCGGCGACGATGACCGCGAACAGGGGCGTGGTGACGGTGTAGGAGACCCCGGCGCCGTCACGGATGCCGTCCGCGACCATCGTCCCGAAGATCGCCACCATCATCACCGCAAACCAGTAGACGGGCGCACGGTACTCGGGCGCACGGAACTGCAGCCACATTGCGAACGCCAGGCCGAAGATCCCGACCGCCGCGGCGAGGGGCACGCTGTTCTGGCCCAGGAAGTCGGACATGGCCTCGCCCATGCCCGTCGTCAGCAGCTTGAGCACCCAGAAGATCAGGGCGATCTCGGGGACCTTCACCGCCAGCACGCGCTTGCGCTCGGTCGCAGGTTGTTGTGATCGTGTCGCCATCCCTGTCCTTTCCTGTCGATCCGCGGGCACGCCTGTGGATCCGCGGGCATGGGCAATCGAGAGCCGCACATCCGCGTGCCGGCGTCTGACCAATCGCCCCCGGGTCTCTCAGGCGCTCAGGGCGCCACGAGAACAACGCACGAGGGTAGGGGGTCGATCCGGGCCGAAGCTTAGGAACAGATGAAGGTTTCGCTCACCGGTGGGCGTGGCGGCGCAGCGCCTCGAGGTCGTGGATCACGAGGCTCTGGCGGCCGGTGCTGATCGTGTTGAGCGCGCGGAGCGTGCCCAGCGCCTTGACCGTCGACTCACGGGAGGCGCCGCACCAACTGGCCAGCTGCTGTTGGGAGAGGGGCAGCTCGACGACGAGCCCATCGGGGCCCGGCGAGCCGAACCCGGAGGCCAGCTCCAGCAGGCGCTCGGCAACCCGGCCCAGCGTGTCCATGGTGGCGAACTCCAGGCGCTTGCGGTCCGCGTCGCGGAGCCGATCGGCCAGGATGCCGATCAGCTCGTGGGCCGCATCGATCTGCTCCAGCGCCCGGGCCAGCGTCGATCCCCGGGCCACGACGGCCTCGACGTCGGCGACGACGATCGCCGTGGCCGACCGGGCTTCGCCGTCGAGCGCCGACAGCTCGCCGATGATGTCGCCGGGTCCACGCAGGCCGAGCACGATCTCCCGGCCGTCGGCGGACGTGCAGCTGATCAGCACGCGGCCGGTCTCGATCAGGAACACGCGCTCGGCGACGTCGCCCTCGGTGAACAGGGCCTGGCCCCGACGAAAGCGGCGCACGTGGCCGTCGCGGCGCAGCGCGGCACTCAGGGGGTTGTCAGCGGCTGGGGTCACGGACGAACAGTGTCACCTACGTGTCAGATGACGCAGATGGTCCATCTCAGCCGACGTGGTAGGGCGGGCGCGGCGGTGCGACCGTTGCCGGCACACCGTCCAATCCTTCAGGGAGCAGAGCATGTACTCACACCAGATCGTCCCGCCGGGCCAGATAGTTGAGCCTGCCGCGCCGCGGGCCGAGCGGCATGTCTGGGAGCGGACAGGGTGGCTGCTTGCCGCCGCCGGCGCTCTGATCGCGGCCGCCGCGGTCGTCCTGGCCCTGACCTTGTCCGGGAGCAGCCACTCCCGCACCGTGCACCACGCGGCACCGGCCGCCACGCACTCCGCGGCGCCGGCCGCCACCTCCCTCCCGCGCTTCACCGCGCCGCTGATCCCGAAGGGCTACTACCGGGATCCGACGACGCATGAGCTGATTCAGATCCACGCTGCGCAGTCTCTTCCGCGCTTCACCGCGCCGCTGATCCCGAAGGGGTACTACCGGGATCCGACGACGCATGAGCTGATTCCGATCCACTGACCTGGGGGACGCGGGTAACGAGGGTCCGGCCGGGGGGCCGGACCCTCGATTTATCCGGGACGGGTACGCGGGTGTCCGGCCGGGGCCGGACACCCGCTTTCTGCGGACCGGCGGCCGCCCGCTACAGATCGACGGCCGACGGCCGATAACGGTCCTGTGCTGAGCGTGGCGCCGCCCGCAAACGGGCCCGGCGCCGCGGGGCCTCAGCGGATCGGACCGAGGAGTGAACATGGCAGTGACAGATGCGGGCCCCGGCGATCTGGCCGCCGGCTGGCCGGTTGCCCCGCGGCGCCCCAGGCGCGCCGCGTCTGTGGCGCTCGGGATCCGGGTCCTGTACGGGATCCTGACGCTGGTCGTGGTCGGATACGCGGTCTCGCTGGTCGTCCGCGGTCCCGACGGCGCGTCGCCGACCTGGCTGGACGGATGGGGCGTGGCCGCATTCGAATTGCTGGCCGGCCTGCTCGTGCTCGCCCGGGCCTGGGTCTCACCGCCTGATCGCCGGTACACGCTGTGGCTGGGCGCCGCCTGCTGTGCCTGGGCCATCGGCGACTTCGCGATGACCGCCGAGACCCTCGGCGGCGCGACGCCGGCGGCGCTGTCGCTGGCCAACTGGCTGTGGGCGGGATTCTTCCCCCTGGCCTACGTGGGCGTCATGGTGCTGATGGAGCGCGACGTGCGCCGGCTGACCTCCGCCAATTACCTCGACGGGGTCGTCGCCGCGCTCGTCACGTTCGCCGCGCTCGCCGCGTTCGGGTTCCACGCCATCGCCGGCGCGGCCGGCGGGGGCAATCAGGCGGTCGCGGTCAACCTCGTCTACCCGGTCGGCGACCTGCTCCTGCTGGGGCTGACCGTGTTCGGCGCCCTGCAGCTGCCCCCCGGCCGGCGGGGGCGGTGGTACCTGATCGGCGCGGCCGGCGCGGTCAACGCCGCGGGCGACATCGCGGCGCTGTTCGGCGGCCTGGTGGCGACCGACGTCGGCTGGTTCCTCAACGCCGTCGCCTGGCCGGCCTCGCTGCTGCTCATCTCGGCCGCGGTCTGGCTGACGGGCGATCCGGACGTTCCGGTGCGCCCGAACCGCTCGTCCGGCTTCACGGTGCCGACCGTCGCCTCCGCGCTGGCGCTGCTCATTCTCTTCGTCGGCTCGCTTGATCACGTCACGCAGGTCGCCATCGGCCTGGCGACGGCGACCCTGGTCGCGGCCGGCATCCGCTTCGGCCTGGCCCTGCGCCGGCTCAACGAGCTGACCCAGGACCGCCACCGGGAGCTGGAGAGCTCGGCCCGGGCCGAGCGCGACACGCGCGAGGCGCTGCAGGCCGCCGTCCGCGAGTACTCGCTGTTCGCCGCGTGCGTGGCCGACGGCGACCTGACCGCGACCGTGGCCGCCGCCGGGAGCGATGACCTCGGCGAGCTGTCCACGAGCCTGAACAGCATGGTGGGCGGTCTGGCCGAGATCTCCGGCCAGATCCAGGCCGGCGTTCAGGAGATCGCGGCATCGACGGAGCAGATCCTCGGCTCCGTCAGCCGCCACACCGAAAGCGCCGGCCGGCAGTCGGCAGCGATCAGCGAGACCTCGGCCACCATAAATGAACTGCGCGCCACGGCCGACGACACCGCCCGGCGCGCCCGTGACGTGGCCGAGCAGGCCGCCGAGTCCGTCCACGTCAGCGACGAGGGCAACGGAGCGGTGGCGGCCATCGCCGACGCCATGGAGGGCATCCGGGCCCGGGTTGACGGGATCGCGGCCGAGATCCTCGCCCTGTCCGAGCGCACCCGGCAGATCGGCGCCATCACCCAGACGGTCAACGAGCTCGCCGACCGGTCCAAGCTGCTGGCGCTCAATGCCAGCATCGAGGCCGCCCGCGCGGGTGAGCACGGCCGGGGCTTCGCCGTGGTCGCCGACCAGGTGCGGGGGTTGGCCGAGCAGTCCAAGGCGGCCACCGCCCAGGTGGAGACGATTCTCTCCGATATCAACGAGGCGACGTCCGCCGCGGTGGCGGCCGGCGCGGAGGGGACCAAGGTGGTCGACGAGGGCCTGCGGCTGACCACCCGGGCTGGGGAGGGCATCCGCAGCCTCACCGACACGATCCGCGCGGCATCGCACGCGGCCGAGCAGATCGCCGCCTCCGCGCACCAGCAGAGCGTGGGGATGGATCAGATGGCCGAGGCGATGAGCCACATCGACGCCGGGACGTCCGAGTTCCTGGACGGCGCCCAGCAGTCCCAGCGCGCCGCGGAGAGCCTCAACGGTCTCGCCGCCACGCTGACCGCGCTGACCGAGCGCTATCGAGTTTGAGTGCCAGGCCGGCCTCGCCGTCCGGGGTGGGTCGCCCCGGGCGGTGAGCCATGCCATCCGGCGCTCCCGGGGTGAGTCGCTCCGGCCGGCGAGCCTTGCCATCAGGCACTCGTCCAGTGACCGCCCGGTGATGGCAACCGTGCTCAAACGGCACCGGGCTCTTGCCGATATGCCAGGCGTGGACAGCATCTCGACCACCCGCTTGACGCACACCCGGCGCGCGCTGGCGCCGTTCTTCGGCGCCGCTCTGCTGGCGTGGAGCGCCGTGCTCGTGGGCGCCCACGTGGACTGGTCACAGTACGCGCTGTCCGCCGGGCTGGCGCTGGCCGGCGGCGTCCTGGCGCTTCTGGCCATGGTGGGCGATCCCCGGGTCGGCGGCGCGCCCGGAGCGCTCGTCTTCCTGGCGGCGGTGGCGATGCTGCGCAATTCCGTCGGCGGCACGAACTCCGGCGCCGCTGCGCTGGCGATGATCCCCGTGTTCCACACCGCGCTCTACAGCCGCTCGCGCCGCGACATGGCGATCGTGGTGGGTGGCGTCGGCGTCTTCTACCTGGCGCCGATCCTGATCGTCGGGCCGCCGGCCTACCCCCAAACCCAGTATCGGACGGCGGTGCTGGCGGTGGCCGTCTCGGCCATCATCGGCGTCGCCACCCAGCGTCTGGTGGAGAGCGTCCGGACGCAGGCCCGCCAGGCCCGCCGCCGGGAGCGGATGCTGGAGGAGCTGACCGATGTCGTCCACGGGCTGTTCGACAGCATCCGCCCGCGCGTCGACGTGTGCGCCGCCGCCCAGCGGATCAGCGGCGCCACGGTGGCGCTCCTGTACGAGCCGGACGCAGCGGGGAGCCTGGCCTGCACGGCGACCGCCGGTATGCGGTCGGTGGCCGTGGCCTCGGCGCCGGGCCCCCGGACGGGGGTCGTCGACGCGTTCAGCTCCGGTCGGCCGGTGCTGGTCACCGAGGATGTGGCGGAACGGATGGGCAGCGGCGAGCTGTGGGTGGCCGCCGGGCGCCCGCACACCGTTCTGTTTCAGCCGCTGCTCCGCCAGGGCGTGGCCAGCGGGGTACTCGTGGTCGGCTGGGAGGAGGCGGCGGCCGACGGGGATCCCCGGACGACCGTCACCGCCCTGCTGGCGCACGAGGCGGCCGCGGTCATCGCCCGCGCCGACGCCATTGATGTCCTCACCGGCGAGGCCCAGACCGACCCGCTCACCGGGCTGCCCAACCGCCGGGCGTGGGATGCCGAGCTGGAGCGGGCGCTGGGCGAGGAGGCGCCGGTGATCATCGCCATGCTGGACTTCGACCACTTCAAGGAGTTCAACGACACCCACGGCCACCCGGCCGGGGATCGCCTGCTCAAGGAGACCGCGGCGGCCTGGCGGGACCAGATCCGCGGCGGCGATCTGCTGGCCCGGCTGGGAGGAGAGGAGTTCGGGCTCCTGCTGCGCGACTGCGACGCCGCCACGGCCGTGGAGGTGACCGAGCGTCTGCGCCGCCGGGTCTCCGGCGGCCGGACCTGTTCGGCCGGGATCGCGGTCGCCGCGCCCGAGGATGACGCCGAGGCGGTGATTGCCCGGGCCGACCGGGCGCTGTATGAGGCCAAGGCGGGCGGGCGTGACCGGGTCCACGTGACGGCCGGCGCCTGACGGCGGCCGGTGCGCGGCGTCTCGTCAGGAGCTACTACGCCAGACAGGCGCGCCGGCGCCGAGCCAGGAGGGCGCGCTCGGCCTGGTTGTCGGTCAGAGCCATGGCCGCCGCGTACTCGGCGGCCGCGTCGGCGCACCGGCCCGTGCGCTCCAGCAGGTCGCCCCGGATGGCGTGGAACAGATGGTGCCGGGCGAGCCCGGCGTGGCCGGCCAGTTCGGTGAGGCCGGCCAGCGCGACCTCCGGGCCGTCCACCTCGGCCACCGCGACGATCCGATTGAGGGCGACGACCGGCGTCGGCGCCAGCGCCTGGAGCTGGTCATACAGGGCCAGGATCTGGCCCCAGTCGGTGTCGGCCGCGGTGGGTGCGTCGGTGTGGACCGCGTTGATCGCCGCCTGGATCTGGTACGGGCCGGGCTGGTCCCGCGCCAGGCAGCGGCGGACGAGCCGGTGTCCTTCGGCGATCAGCTGGGCGTCCCAGAGCGCCCGGTCCTGCTCGGCCAGGCGGACAAGCTCGCCGCCCGGCGTCGCCCGCGCCGCACGCCGGGCCTGGGTCAGCAGCATGAGCGCCAGCAGGCCGAGCACCTCGGGCTCGTCGGGCATCAACTCGGCGAGGAGGCGTCCGAGCCGGATCGCCTCTGCGCACAGGTCGTCGCGCACCAATGCCGGGCCGGCGCTCGCCGCATAGCCCTCGTTGAAGATCAGGTACACGACGGCCAGCACGCCGCTCAGCCGGTCCGGTAGGTCGGCGTCGCGGGGCACCCGATAGGGGATGCCCGCGTCGCGGATCTTCGCTTTGGCCCGGACCAGCCGCTGGGCCATCGTCGGTTCGGCGATCAGGAAGGCGCGGGCGATCTCGGCCGTCGTCAGGCCGCCGAGCAGCCGCAGCGTCAGCGCCACGCGGGCCGGCACGGCCAGCGCGGGATGGCAGCAGGTGAAGATCAGGCGGAGACGGTCGTCCTCCACCGGGCTCTCCTCGTCGGTGTCGCCGGGCGCTTCGGCGGATTGACGCGGGCCGAGCGCCACCGCCTGAGCGTGGCGCTCGGCACGCGTCGACTCGCGCCGCAACCGGTCGATCGCACGGTTGCGGGCCGTGGTGATGATCCAGCCGGGCGGACTGGGCGGCACGCCGTCGGCCGGCCACCGGGCCAGGGCCACGGCGAACGCGTCCGCGACGGCGTCCTCGGCGATGTCGATGTCGCCGAAGCGACGCACCAGGACGGCGACCGCCCGGCCGTGATGCTCGCGGAACACACGCTCGATCTCGGTGGTGGTGGGGCCGGCCACGGACGCGGCTCCGCGCTTTAGTCCTGCGGTCCGTGCTGGAACGGCCGCACCTCGATGGGCAGCGTGGTGGCCAATGCCAGCTTGCGCCCCCAGTCGAGCGCCGCGTCCAGATCCGGCGCCTGCAGGATGGTGAGGCCGCCGATGTGCTCCTTGCCCTCGGCGAACGGGCCGTCGCTCATCAGCACCTCGCCGTCGCGCGGGCGCAACGTGGTGGCGCTCGACGGGGCGTGCAGCCCGTCGGAGAACACCCAGGCGCCGGCCTCCTCCATCTCATGACGGACGGCATCGACGTCGCGCATGATGGGGTCGAGGACCTCCGGCGAGGGCGTGGGTGCGTCCGGCTGAATGATGCTGAGCAGGTAATGCTTCATGGTGACTCCTATTTGGCACCCTCAAGGGGGGCGCCGTCGGTGAGGGGATTGTCACCCTCTGTACGAACGGCATCCGACCAGATCGACATCAACCCCGGAGAAAATTGCCATGGCTGAGAAATCGCGACCGGATCCCTCTAAAAGCGTCGTCGACTATGTGGCCGAGCATGCCCCGGAACTCGACCCCGGCGAGGTCGCCGCGTTCATGGACGAGCACGCCAAGCCGGCCGACGAGCCCGATTCGCACCTCGGCTGGGCGGTGCGGGTGCTGCGCGAGCGGGGCGAAGGGTCGTTCGGCGAGGAGGTGCCGGTCGACCGGGTGGTCGAGCAGATCCGCAAGCTCGACAATTGATCGGGACCCCTAACTCTTGGGCGGCAGCGACTTCGCGTAGCTGACCCCGCGGGCCACCCAGCGCTCGAGCTGGCGCTTGGTGGAGACACCCTCGGGCGCCACCCGGAGCCAGCCGTTCATGGCGCGGCCGCGCATCACAAACGGCTCGGCGTGAGGTTTGGCGAGCAGCGCCTCGGTCTCCTCTGGGTCGACGTGGAGCAGGAGGCCGCCCTGACCGCTGGCGCTGACTGACATGTTGCCGCCGATCAGGAACGCCAGCCCGCCGAACATCTTCTTCTCGACCACCCCGTCCTCCGCAGCGACCAGCTCCCGGATCCGGTTGGCCAGCTCCTCGTCGTATGCCATGCCGGGATTATCTCCGCTTGATCAAATTGCCCAATTGACCGAGATATGACCGGTCCGGGCGGTGATTTCCCTTTTCCGAGTGTTTTGCGTTGCGAATTTCCAGAAAAGGGTACGAACGTGACGTTGCCAGGCAACGTGGCCGCTCCGGATGCCGCGCCGGAAAGGCCATGGTCACGGAAGTGGGGGCTTTTGTTGCGCGTCCCGGTGGGCAGTACCCGCCCATCGGGGCGTCGCAACTCACTCGCGTCTACGGGCCATGCGGCGGGGGTAGTTCGGCCCGGTGGGCGCAATTGCACTGACATTCGACGACGGTCCGGACCCGCAGTGGACGCCGCGCCTGCTCGACGTGCTGGCCGAACGGGTCCCATCCGCGCGGGCGACGTTCTTTCCCATCGCGTCGCGTGCCGCCGCCCAGCCGGAGCTGATGGCCCGGATCGTCGACGCGGGCCACACCGTCGGCCTGCACTGCGATGAGCACGTCCGTCACTCCAGCCGTGATGCCGAATGGGTCCGCGCCGACACGCTGCGGGCAGTGGCACAGCTCGCGTCCGTTGGCGTCACCCCGCGGCTGTGGCGCACCCCCTGGGGCGACGAGGCGCCCTGGACCACCGCGGTTGCCGTCGAGCACGGTCTGCGGATGGTCGGCTGGACAGCCGACACCCGGGATTGGCGCGGAGACCCCGCACGGGAGATGCTTGACGCAGTGCGAGACCGGTTGGAGCCGGGGGCGATCGTGCTCGCCCACGACGGCATCGGCCCCGGGGCCCGGCGGACCGATGCCCGGGAGACGGTGGCCTTCACGCGCCTGTGCGCGCGTCACGCTGAGGCGGTCGGCCTGCGGATGACATCGTTGACATGACCATGGCGCAGCTGGCCAGCGAGCCTCAGCAACCCCTCGCGCATCTCGGCGCGGTCCTGGAGGACATCGCCGCGGGAGCGGGCGCGCGCGACGCGGCAAACTCGCCGGCGCCGTTTCCGGAGGAGGCCATCGCGGCCCTGGAGGGGGCGGGCGTGCTGGGCTGGAACGCCATCCCGGGGCCGGACCGGCCCTCAGCCGAGACGGAGCTGGCGCTCGTGCGGCGCGCGGCCGCGGCCGACGGCTCCGTCGGCCGAATCCTCGACGGCCATCTCAACGCCGTCGAGCGGCTCGCCGTCCAGGCGCCCGCCGCGCTGCGCGACCGGGAGCTGCAGGCGGTCCTGGACCGCCGGCTGCGCGCCGGGGTGTGGGGCGGCGATCCGGTCCCGGGCGAAGGGCCGCCGGCAGCGATCGTGCGAGGCGATGACGGCGAGGTGCTCCGCGGGGTCAAGACATTCTGCTCGGGCGCCGGCGGGCTGGACCGGGCGCTCGTTCTGGCCCGCGACCAGACCTCCGAGGACCCCGCCCCGGGGCCGGCCTTAGTCTGGGTCGACTTGACCGATCACCGCCGGGTGGAGGTCGACACCGGTTGGTATCGCTCTCGCGGCCTCGCCGCCTCGGCCTCGCACCGGGTCGTCTTTCGCGATGCGCCGGTGCTGGCGCGGCTGGGCGACAACGGCTCGATCGCGGCCCAGCCGTGGTTCGGGCGCGACGCTCTGCGGACCGCAGCCAGCTGGGCGGGGATGGCCGACACCGCGGTGGCAGCGGCCACGGCCGGATTGCGCGAGCGCCCGGGGCACGGGGAGCTGGAGGGCCTGGCGATGGGCCGGATCCTCACCGCCCAGCACACCATCGACGTGTGGCTGGCCGCGGCAACCCGGGCCATGGACGCGGCCGCCGGCGACCTGGCGGACGTGGCGCTGCACGGCCGCGTGGCGATCTCCGACGCCTGCCGGGGGCTGCTCGACGAGGCGGCGCGGGCGTGCGGCTCGCGTCCGTTCGCCACCGCCGGGGCGCTGGACCGCGCCCGCCGTGATCTGGAGGTGTTCCTGCTCCAGCACCGCCTCGATCCGCTGCTGGCCCGCGCCGGGAGCGCGGCGCTCGAGGAGGGCGACTGAGGTGGAGTCTGCCCACCGCATCACGGCAGCCGACTTCGAGGCGCGCTATCGCCGCGAGGGTGACCCGTGGGGCTATGAGTCGAGCCGCTACGAGCACGAGAAGTACGCCGCCACCTTGAAGGCGTGCGGTGACGGGCCGTTTGCCTGCGCGCTGGAGCTCGGCGGTTCCATCGGCGTGTTCAGCCGGCTCCTGGCGCCCCGCTGCCGGTCGCTGGTGACGATCGACGGATCGCAGACCGCCGTGGCGGTCGCGCGGCGGCGCCTGGCCGGGCGCGCCGGGCTGACCGCCGTGGCCGGGAGGATCCCGCCGGAGATCCCGCCGCGGGACTATGACCTCGTCGTCGCCTCCGAGATCCTCTACTACCTGTCGCCGAGCGAGCTCGACGACACGCTCGAGGTGATTCGCCAGCGCCTGGTCACCGGCGGCCGGCTGGTGGCCGTCCACTGGCGGCCCGGCGGTCCGGAGCGCCCGTTCGACGCTGCCACGGTCCACGCCCGGCTGCGCGGGCTCGACTGGCTCGACTGGGTGGCCGACGCAGCGACCGACGATTACCTCCTCGACGTCCTGGAGCGACGGTGAGCGTCGACTTCGAGCTGCTCGTCATTGGCGGTGGCCCGGCCAGCCTGTCCGCCGCTCGCGGCTACCGGGCCGCGGGCGGACCGGGGAGCGTGGGTATCGTCGGCGACGAGAAGCGCATGCCGTACAGCCGGCCGCCGCTGACCAAGGAGCTGATGCGCGACGAGATCACAGAGGATGAGCTCCCGCTCGAGGACGAGGAGTGGCTGGCCCGCCAGCGGGTCGCGCTCGTCGGCGGGCGGGCGGTGAGGCTCGACCACGCCGCGCACCGGGTCACCCTGTCCGGCGGACGGACGCTGACGTATGACCGCTGCGTGCTGGCCACGGGCGCCGAGCCGACGCGGCTGCCCGTGCCCGGTAGCGACGACCCGGCCGTCCGGGTCATGCGGTCGCTCGACGACCTGCGTGAGCTGCGGTCTCGCCTCCGCCCGCATGGGGCGGTGATCGTCATCGGCTCCGGCTTCATCGGCTGCGAGATCGCTGCGTCGCTGTGCCGCCGCGGCCACCAGGTCGCCCTCGTCTCCGACGAGCCGAGCCCCAACGGCCGGCGCCTGGGCGACACGGCGGGGGACCGCATCGCCGCCTGGCTATCCGACGAGGGGGTGGAGCTTCACCTCGGCGTGCCCGTCGAGGCGATCGAGCGACGGGCCGATCAGCTGCACGTCGCGGCCGCCGGCGCGTCCGTTTCGGCGCCGATCGTCGTCATGGCCACCGGCGTGGCCCCGCGCAGCGAGCTGGTCGCCGGCGCGCTGGCCGTGGACGACGCCGATGGCGCCGTGCCGGTCGACAGCGCCATGCGCACCGCGCTGCCCGACGTGCTGGCGGCGGGCGATGTCTGCCTGGCCCACAACGAGGCGGCGGGCCGGGCCCTCCGCGTGGAGCACTGGGGCGACGCGCTGGGCCAGGGCGAGACCGCCGGGCGCACGGCGGCCGGCCAGGCGGCGGCCTGGTCCGACGTCCCCGGGTTCTGGTCGACGATCGGCGGGCGGACCCTGAAGTACGCCGCCTGGGGCGACGGGTATGACGAGTGCCGGTTCGACGCCCGTCAGCGCTCGGCGTTTGCGGTCTGGTACGGGCGGGACGGTCGCACGGTGGGCGTCCTGGCGCACGAGTGCGACGACGCCTACGACGAGGGCCGGCGGCTCATCGCCGAGGGGGCGACGTGGAACTAGACGCCGTCGTTGTCATCCCGGCCCGGGACGAGGAGGGCCGGATCGGCGACTGCCTGCGCGCGCTGGCCGGCCAGACCATGGCGGCGGCCGGGTTTGCCACGATCGTCGTGCTCGACGACTGCCGGGACCGGACGGCCGAGGTCGTCGAGGCGGTCAGCCGGGCCGTCGGCCTGTCCGTGACCACGATTGACGGGCCCGGGACTGGCGCCGGGGCGGCGCGCCGCGCCGGCATGGACCATGCCTGCGAGCTGCTACTGGCGGGGGGTCGGCCGGACGGGCTGATCGCCTGTACCGACGCCGATTCGAGCCCGGCGGCCGACTGGCTGGAGCGCCAGCTGGCCCACGTGGCCGCGGGTGCCCGGGCAATTGCCGGGCTGATCGAGCTCGACGAGGAAGAGGCGCGCGACCTGCCGTCCGGGGTCCGCGAGCGCCGCGAGCGCGACGCCGGCACGCGTCTGCGGCGCCTGCGCAGCTCCGAGCCCGAGGCCGCGCACCACCACTTCGCCGGCGCGTCGCTGGGCGTCACCGCCGCCACGTACCGCGCGGTCGGCGGGATCGAGCCGCTGGCGGCGCTCGAGGACGCCGGATTCGCCGTCCGCCTGGCCGCCCACAACGTCCCCATTCTCCGCGCCTCGGACGTCCGCGTGGCCACCTCGCCCCGCGCCGACGGCCGGGTGGGGCGTGGTCTCTCGGTCGACCTGGCGGTCTCGAGCTGGTTTGAACGCCGCCGGTTCAGCGCTGGGGATTTTGGGCCCGAGCGGCTGCGGGCCATCGGCGGACGGCCCTCGGTGACGGTCATCATCCCCGCCAAGAGGTGCGCGGCCACGATCCGGGGCGTGGTGGAGAAAACGGTGGGTCCACTGCTGGCCGATGGACTGGTCGACGAGGTCGTCGTCATCGACGCGGGGTCGGCCGATGGGACGGCCGAACTGGCTGCCCTGGCCGGGGCACGCGTGATCCAGCAGGACGAGATCCGCCCCGAGCTGGGGCCCGCGCTGGGCAAGGGCGACGCGATGTGGCGGGCGCTCCAGGTGACAGACAGCGAGGTCGTCTGCTTCCTGGACGGCGACACGGCCGACCCGGCGCCCGACCACCTCCAGGGGCTGCTCGGGCCGCTCCTGTGCGATCCGACGGTGCATCTGGTCAAGGGCTCCTTCGACCGGCCGATGCGAGCCGGCGACGTCAGCCTGCCCCACGAGGGCGGCCGCGTGACCGAGCTCATGGCCCGGCCGCTCATCAACCTGCACGAACCGCTGCTGGCCGGCTTCTCGCAGCCCCTGGCCGGCGAGTTCGCCGGTCGCCGCGACCTGCTCGAGGCGATCCCGTTCCCGGTTGGCTATGGGGTGGAGATCGCCGTGCTCATCGATGCGCTGCGGCTCGTTGGCCTCGACGCCCTCGCCGAGTGCCACCTGGGCAGCCGCCAGAACCGCCACCAGCCGCTCCGCGCCCTGGGCGAGATGGCCTATGCGGTGCTCGCCGCTGTCGAGTCTCGCCTGGACGGGCGCGGGAGCGGGGCACCCCGACTGGTGGCGGGTGATTACATCAAGCCGTGGGACGGCGGCGCGGCGGCATCCATCCCGGTGCTGGAGCGGCCGCCGATTCGCGAGGCGAGCCCGCGGGCGCGCTCGGTGCCGGCGTCGTAGGTCTCAGCGGGCCAAGGCGGATCAGGCCGCCGCGGCCACCGCGTGCCCGCCCTCGGCGAACTCCTCCACGATCTTGGCGCAGAACGCCGGGAGGTCGTCGGGGCTGCGGGACGTCACGAGCCCCTGATCGACGACGACCTCCTCGTCGACCCAGTTGCCGCCGGCGTTGCGGATGTCGGTCCGGATGCTGGGGTAGGAGGTCAGCGTCCGGTCCCGGACAAGGTCGGCCTCCACGAGCGTCCACGGCCCGTGACAGATGACCCCCGCAGGCTTGCCGGACCGGAAGTACTCCTGCACGAACGAGACCACCCGGTCGTCGAGGCGCAGCCGGTCGGCGTTGACGGTCCCGCCGGGGAGGATCAGCCCGTCGTAGTCGCCGGGCGAGGCCTCGCCGATCTCCCGGTCGACCTCGAACGTGTCGGCCGGGTCGATGTCCGAGTTCATCGCCCGGATCCGATCCCGGGAAACCGACAGGAGCTCCGTCGCGGCGCCGGCCTCCTCCACCGCGGCACGCGGCTCGGTCAGCTCCACCTGCTCCACGCCGTCGGTGGCGATGATCGCGATCTTCTTGCCATCAAGTTCATTGGACATGGGCTACGGGTACCCGGCCGCGGGCCGGCTACACACGCGCCGGTCAGGCCCGGCAGCGCCGGCTGACCGGGATGCTGAGCGTGGGGACGGGCGGCGCGTCGCGCTTGCAGTAAGTCAACCGGTGCGCCCCCGGGTCGACCACGCCGAGGAAGGGGTAGTTGACCCCCGCGGCCACCGCCGTGCAGTGGAAGGCCAGCCGGCCGGCGTGCGCCCCCGCCCCGGAGCAGGCGACGCGTGTGAGCGGCCCCTCGATCGTGGCGTTGTCGATCAGGCCGGTCATGTCGGCGCGGACGGCCTTGACCATCGCAGGGCGGGCGCCCGCCCCGGGCGTGAGCGTCGCCACGTGCGGCGCCTGATCCTGGGCCACCACCACCTCGGCCTCGCGGTCGGCCCGGGCCACGGCCCCCGGGCTCTGCGTCGCCTCGGAGTTGTTGGAGTTGTGCTCGACGAACAGAACGAGCGCCAGCAGCAGGATCAGGCCGGTGCCGATGGAGATCGCCCACCGGGCCCAGAGCGGAGGACGAAGGTGGGCGAGCCGCACGACCGCCTCCCCGTCAGGCGTCGTGGGCCGACAACACCCGCCGCAGCGCCGCCAGGTCCTCGCCGCTGGGATTCCAGCGAGCGGCGGCGGCGTTGGCCCGGACCTGCTCCGGCTTGGTGGCTCCGGCGATGACCGAGGAGACCGGGCTGTGGGCGAGCAGCGCGCCGATGGCGACGTCGGTCAGCGCGATGCCGCGCTCATCGGCGAACTGCTGCAGCGCCTCGACGAGCGCGAACTGTTCGTCGGTGGCGATCTCGTCGCGGCCGGACAGGCGGGCCCCGTCCGGCCCCGGCGCACCGCGCCTATACTTGCCGGTGAGCAGGCCGGACGCGAGTGGGAAGAAGGGCACGAAGCCGACGTGGAGCTCCTCGCAGGCCGGCAGCACCTCGTCCTCGGCCTCGCGGACCAGCAGGTTGTACTCGTTCTGGAGGCCCTTGAAGGGGGTGAAGCCGTGGACGGCGGCCTCCTCGTCGGCCTCCCGGAGCTGCTGTGCGCTGAAGTTGGAGGCTCCGATCGTGCGGACCTTGCCCTCCTGGATGAGGTCGTGAAGGGCCTCGAGTGTTTCGGCGATCGGGGTGATGCCGTCCGGCCGGTGGTACCAGTAGACGTCGATGACATCGGTGCGCAGGCGCTTGAGCGACGCCTCGGCGGCCTGGCGAATGTACTGGCGCGAGCCCCGGGGGCCCTTGCCGTCGCCCATGTCCATGCCGAATTTCGTCGCCAGCATCACCTGGTCACGCCGGCCCTGGAGCACCTCGCCGAGGAACTCCTCGCTCTGGCCCCGGCCGTAGGTGTTGGCCGTGTCGAAGAACGTCACTCCCTCCTCCAGCGCCGCGTCGACCACGGCCCGGGTGCCGTTGAGGTCCACCCGGCGCCCGAAGTTGTTGCAGCCCAGACCGACGACCGAGGTCCGGATCCCGGAGATCCCAAGTTCACGCGTGGGGACGTCAGGCATGGGCCTGAGCGTAGCTGGCCGGCTACGGCCGGCTACTGGACCCGGTGATCGTCGCGACGCAGCGCGTCGGTGAAGCGCCGCGGGACCGCCGCGCGCTCGCCCTCCTCCCACAGCGTCAGGACGACCAACTCGTCGCCCTGGGGGCGGCAGACGAAGATGAGGTCAGGGCGTTGCAGGTCGCGGACGAGGACCGCCCCTCGCTCGCCGGGCTGGACGCGGCCGGCGGCGTGGGCCCGGGCGACGCGGCCGGCGATCTCCGTCTTTTCGTTCAGCGAGCCGCGAACGCGCTGGCGAAAGCGCTGGGCGGCGTGGTCGGTGACGGCGACCAGCATCAATCCGGCAGCTTGCGGGCCTGTCTGGAGATTCCGGACCAGGCGTCGCCCTCGTCGCGCAGCCGGTCTGTGGCGTTGGCAATGGTCCACCGGTCCGGCGCCAGCCGCGAGTCCGACAGCTCCTCCCAGTGGATCGGCATCGCCACCGGCGCTCGGGGACGCGGCCGCACCCCGTACGGGGCGACGGCGTGCTGGGCGTAGTTGTTGCGGTTGACGTCGATGTAGATGCGGCTCCCGCGGTCGGCGCGCCGCCATTCCAGCGTCAGGTGGTCGGGGTTGGCCGCCACCATGTCCTCGGCCAGGCGGTGGGCGAACCCGTGGACGTCGGGGAACGACGGACCGCGGCGCAGCGGGCAGACGACGTGGACCCCGCGCGAGCCGGTGACCATGGCGAAGGTTCGCAGGCCCGCATCGCGCAGCCGTTCGCCGGCGTCTCGGGCCGCCGCGCGGACATCGGCGAAGCCGGCTCCGGGCGAAGGGTCGAAGTCGATGATGAGCCGGTCGGGCTCATACGGGCGATCGCCGCGGGACAGCCATATGTGGGGAGTGACGACGTTCTGCCCGGCCAGGTAGACGAGCGTGGCGGCGTTCTCGGCCAGCACCTGGGTGAGGGTGCCGCCTTTCTTGGGGACCGTGGCACGGGCGATCCAGGACGGGAAGTAGTCCGGCACCGACTTCATGAAGAAGCCCTTGTTGTCGATGCCGTTCGGGAAGTTCTGTAGCGCCAGGGGCCGGCCACGGATGTGCGGCAGCATCGCCTCGGCGACGTGCTCGTAGTGGTGCGCCAGGTCGAGCTTCGTGACCGGGGGGTCGGGAAACAGCGTCTTGTCCGGATGGCTGATCTCGACCTTCCGGCGTCCGACGGTCATGGTGGCGCTCATCGCTCGCGCACCACCTCGCGGGCCGCCTTGTCGTCCCGCAGGCCCTGAAAGCGCGGATGGCGCAGCCGGCCGGCCGACGTCCATTCGGTGAAGCCCAGCTGGGCGACGAGCTCCGGCCGCACCCAGGTGACCTGGCGCTCCCGGATGGAGCCGGGATCGGCGAAGGGAGACGTGTCGATCCGCAGCTGGTTCAGGCGCTCGCCCAGCGAGTGCAGCGTCTGTTGGTCAAAGCCGGTGCCGACCTTGCCGGCATACCGCAGCGCGTCGCCGTCGTAGTAGCCGACGAGCAGCGCTCCGAAGTCGGTGCGGCTGCCCCGGGGCGCGGTGAAGCCGCCGATGACGAGTTCCTGGCCGGCCTCGCACTTGAACTTCAGCCAATCACGTGAGCGCGTGGCCCGGTAGGGGCTGTCGGCGCGCTTGGCGATGATGCCCTCCCAGCCCTTGCGGCAGGCCTCTTTGAACATCGCCTCGCCGTCGCGGTTGCGGTGGGTGGTGAACCGGAGGGGATCTTTGAATGTGATTGTCGCGCTGAGCAGCCGCTTGCGGGTCCTGAGCGGGAGCGTTTCGATGTCATAGCCGTCGACCCACAGTAGGTCGAACACGTAGAAGAACACCGGCACCGGGTGCCGGCCACGGTCGGCCAGCTTGGCGAAGCTCGTCTGGGCGCCGTCGAACGCCACCACCTCGCCGTCGATGGCGAATCGCGTCGCCGATTGCTGGGTGGCCACGGCCTCCTTGATCTCCGGATAGCGGCGGGCGAGGTCCAGGTCGTTGCGGGACAGCATCCGGGTCTCGCCACCGGCGCGGATCGCCAGGCAGCGGATCCCGTCGAGTTTGCGCTCGTAGATCCAGTCCGGGTCGCTGAACGGCCGGCGTTCCAGCACCGCCTTCATCAGACGCGCGTGGGCCGGTGGGTCGGCTGGGACCGCGCGCTCCTGCTCGTCGGGCTCGAGCTTGTCCCACCAGCCGGGCGTCTGACGCGTCTGGGGCGCGCTGGTCATGAGAGCAATGTCTACCGCACCCCCGGTGTGATGGGCCAGCCGCGCGGCCCCACCTCACGTTGGCGACGTTCCTGGCCTGTGGGACCAGGAATGTCGCCAGCGTCGGTCGACGGCGCCGCCGAATGCCTCGCCGCCCCCGCCGACTGCGCCCTGCGGGGGCTACGTGGGGAGCGCCGGCAGCGTCGACGTGCCCGGGAAGGGTCCGAGCGTCGACATGAGCGGCAGGGCGGTGAGCGTCGACGTGGCCCGGCGGTGGCGGTGGTGGGTGAACAGCGGGGTGACCACCGGCGCCGGTTCGGCGCCGTCGAACGAGTCAGGTCCGAGGTTCGGGACGTGAACCTCGCGGAACTGGGCCAGGTACGACGCGGGGAGCTTGTTTACGTCGAACCACCCGGCGCCGCCCCCGGGGCGGGCGAACCCGCTGGTGCCGAAGTAGCGGTCGCCGATCCGCATGAACGTGTGGGTGGGGTTGTAGAAGATCGTCACCTGGCCCGGGCCGGCCGGGAACTTCCAGTTGCCGATGTCGCCGGAGACCGACGTCGGCACCTTGTATCCGGCCTGCTGCATGACGTAGGAGACCGAGCCCGAGCAATCGAACGGGCCGAACCGGGCGGGCTGGCTGTGGCCGCCGCCCCACACGTACGGGAAGTTGGCCGCGCTCACCATGTTGGCGGCGGCGATCATCCGGTCATAGTGCGACAGGACGCCGCCGGTGTAGCGGATCCTGGTGGCCTTCTGGCGGCCGGCGAAGTACACCGAGACCTTGCCCTGCTCAACGCCGGCTCGCTCGAACTGCGCGTGCGTGGCGATCGCCTGGGCCCGGGACATGACCTCGTCGACGTACCAGGATGCATGGTTGTAGGCGAACACCGCCCGGGACACGTCCTGGGCGGCGCCGGCGGCGGCGAGGTAGCTGGCGGCCGAGAAGATGGCGTCGCGCGGGTCATACGGGTTGGGGACGCTGTGGCCGTCGACGGCCGTCCCGTACCGGGCCCAGGTGGACGGCTCGAACTGCATCCAGCCGACCGCGCCGGCGCTGGAGGTGTTCAGGTTGCGCCCGTAATCGGTCTCGATGGCGTTGATGGCGGCCAGCACCTCCCACGGCACGTGGTACCGATGCCCCGCCTCCATGTAGATGGGGATCAGGAACGAGGGCGGCCGGTTGCCGTTGGACAGCAGGCCGGACAGTTCGGTCACGGCCCCGGTCAGCGCCGGGTCGGCGGCCACCGTCCCGGTCCACGACTGCGGGCCGGCGAACCCGGGCGGGGTGCTTGACAGGGCGGTGACCGTGCCGGCGGACGACGGGGAGGGGGGAGCGGGATGGGACGCCGGGCGGTGTGTCGACGTGGAGCGGCGCGCGGTGGGGGCCAGGGCTGCGCCGCCGGAGGAGTGGGTCGCTGCGTGGTCGGCCGGGTGGTGGGGGGTCGGCGCGGTGTGGTGGCTGACCGGGGTGGCGGTTGGCTTGCCTGGTTGCGTGGGAGCGGACGGGGTCGTCGCCGTGGTGGTCGTGGTGGGCGTGGACGTCGTGGTGGAGGCCGACGTCGTGGTGGAGGTCGGCACGGTGGTGGCAGCCGGCGTTGCGCTGCGTGTCTTGGCTGGCCCTGACGTGCCGAACGAGATGGACGCGGCCACCGGCGGAGGCGCGGACTTGGTCTTCACCCGGCAGGTGGCGTGTGCGGTCAGCGTGTGACCGCCGGCGGCGTAGGCGATCGGTCCGGCGGTGTCCGTGGCGGCGCAGCCGGACGCGCCGGCCGGGGTGCGGGTGGTTGCCCGAGAGGCGGGCTTCCGTTTCTGCGCGGTCGTGTGCCGGGCGGCGCGGTGGGCGGCGTGGTGGGTCGCCGGGGTGGCGGCCGGAGTGGCCGACGGGGCGGGCGTGGTGGCCGGCGTGGTGGCCGGCGTCGTGGCCGGAGTGGTCGTCGACGTTGTTGCCGTGGTGACGCCGGCGGTGGCCGGAGGCGGCGGCGTGCCGGTCGGCGTCGTCACCTGCGTGGCCAGCGCGACCGCCGGCGCCGAGGTGGCGGTGACGGCGACCGTCGTGGCCACCGCCGCGATCTGCCGCGCGCCCAGGGAGCGCTGGCGGGGGCGACGCTCCCGGAGGGAGAGGATGGGGTTGAACGCCTCGTGGCGAAGCGGGCCGGGCAGCGTGACGGCGATCGGGTGCCGATCTCCGGCCACCAGCGTGAATGCCGCCGACGGCGCCTCCACCGCGGACAGCGGCACCGAGAACGTCGCCGACCACAGCGCCTCGAACTCGGCGGAGCCGCCGGCCCGTAGCCGACGCTCGATGGCGTACGCCTCCGCGGGGGCGGAGAACCGCTCACCGCCGCCGCCCGGCTCCACCACCAGGTGCGCGCCCAAGGGCCCGGCCGGTTCGGCTCCGAGCGAGGCGAGCAGCCGCAGCACCGCCCAGCCGCCCCACTCGCCGCTCAGCGGCGAGTAGTCGAACCGCTCGACGGCGAGGCGCTCGAACGGCAGGCCGGGATCGATCAGAACCATGTGGGTGTCAGCGTTGGGGGTGTCGCGGCCCAAGACCCACCACGGTCCCGGTGCCTGTTACTTACATCGGCACGAAGTGGCGATTACCTGATCGAGTCGTAAACGTGGAAGAGAGGCAGGTACATGGCGATGACCATGAACCCGACGATGCCGCCCACGATGAGGATCATGATGGGCTCCAGAATCGACGTCAGCGCCTTGACGGCCGCGTCGACCTGCTCCTCGTAGAAGTCGGCGACCTTGCCCAACGTGGTGTCAAGCGCGCCGGTCTCCTCGCCCACTCGCACCATGTTCGTGACCAGCGACGGGAAGATGGGCTCGGTGGCCAGCGCGGCGGCGATCGTCCCGCCGCCCTGGACCGAGCGATGCACGGCGGCCATCGCCCTCTGCACCGACGTGTTGCCGGCGGTGCGGCCGGTGACGTCGATCGCCTCCAGCATGGGGACGCCGGCCGAGGTCAGCGACGAGAGCGTGCGCGCCCAGCGGGCCAGGGCGATCTTCTGTACGACGGTTCCGATCTTCGCCGGCGCCTTGAGGCGCATGCGGTCCCACACCGGCCGGCCTGACTTGGAGTCCTTCCACTTGCGGAAGGCAAACACGACGGCGGCACTGCCAAAGATGACGAAGTACCACTGGTGGCGCAGGATGTTGGACATGTCGATCGTGTACACGGTCAGGGTCGGCATCTTGCCGTTGAACTGCTTGAACACCCCGGCGAACACCGGGATGATGAACATCAGCATCGCGGCGAGGACGCAGACGGCGATGCTGGTGACGACGGCGGGGTAGACCATGGCGGACTTCACCGCCCGCTTCAACCGGCTCTGGGCCTCCAGCTGTTGGGCGACGCGGACGAGCGCGTCCTCCAGAAAGCCGCCGGTCTCGCCGGCGCGGATCATCGCCACGTACAGCTCGGAGAAGACCTTGGGGTGGCGCTCCAGGGCGACTGACAGGGACGAGCCGCTCTCGATGTCCTGGCGGATGGTGACGACGGTCGCCTTCAGGCGGGGGCTCTCGGTCTGCGCCTCCAGGACCGTCAGGGCTCGCATCAGCGAGAGGCCGGAGGAGATCATCGTCGCCAGCTGGCGTGTCATCAGCGCCAGGTCTTCCAGCTTGACCCGCGCGAACCGGTCCAGCGAGAGCTCCATCGACTTGGTCTTGTGCTTGACCTCCAGGGGCAGCAGGCCGCGCCCGCGGAGCATCTCGGTGACGCCGGCGGGCGAGTCGGCCTCGACGACCCCGGTCACCCGGGCCCCGACGCTGTCGACGGCGCGAAATGCGTAGCTCTGGCTCATTGCAGGTAGGCGACGTTGCCGGCGGCCGGCGCAAGCCCTTGCCCTCCGCCGCCGAGCAGACGCTCCAGCTCGGCCGGCACGGAGGCCCGGCGACGGGCGACATCCCGCGTGATCTTGCCGGCGTGCACGAGCTCGGTCAGAGCCGCGTCCATCGTCTGCATGCCGTGCTCGCCGCCCGTCTGGATGGCGGAGTAGATCTGATGGGTCTTGCCCTCACGGATGAGGTTGCGGACCGCCGGAGTGGGAATGAGGATCTCGACCGCGGCCACCCGGCCGGAGCCGTCGGCGGTCGGCAGCAGCTGCTGGGCGATGATGCCCTGCAGGGCGGCCGACAGCATCACGCGCACGTGCTGCTGCTGGTGGGGCGGGAACACGTCGATGACGCGGTCGACCGTCTGGGGCGCGTCCTGGGTGTGCAGGGTGGCCAGCACGAGGTGGCCGGTCTCGGCGGCGGTCAGGGCTGTCGAGATCGTCTCCAGGTCTCGCATCTCGCCGACGAGGATGACGTCCGGGTCCTGGCGCA
>JBPYFQ010000004.1:0-19939 GCA_051985625.1 Solirubrobacteraceae bacterium | reverse complement strand
GCTGGACCGGCGCACGGGAGCGGCAAGGGCGGTGGTTGGTGCCGGAACACCAAGCCAGGGCTGCGCAAACGGTGTCTGGCTGGCCGGGAGCGCGGGCTTCGCAACGACCAACTCGGAGCCGAGATCTTGGATTCGAGCGCGCGCCGCGAGGCTGAAGTGAGCCTCCTTCGCGCCGGTGCGGTGCTGGCCCGGCAGCGCTTCGGCGGGTGGTTGTCAATCGTGCCGGACACGCAATTGCGCGGCGGCCGCTGGCGCTGATCGTTGCCCGTGCGTTCGCTACGCATGGCACGCACCGAGTCTGGCTTGACACACTCACCGGTAACAAGCGCGCTGACCGCGCGTACGCCGCGACGGGCTCGTCCGCGGGGTATTCTGCGAGAGGCGCTGCTCAAAGACGGTCGGTATAAGTCACTGGTCGTCATGTCGATCCGGCGCTCAGAGTGGAGTCCGCCAGCCTCGCGGCGCGCCTGACACCACGACGCGTACCGCGCTGCGGCTTGGTCGCAACTCGGGAGCGGGACCCGCGGGTCCCGCGTTAGATCTCGGCGGGTCGCCGAGACGATCAAGCGCGTGCCCGACGGCGGCACCGCGGCGTCCTATGCGTCGCGACTGACGACGCACTCGAGCGATTGCCGGCGGTCGCTGACCCCAAAGACCGCCTGGCACCCGGTCGGCGGGTAGCTCGCGGCGTTCGCCGCCGACGGCGGGCGACGCTCGCTACCCGGTAAAGGGCGGTGACACGGGTGATGGTGGTGCCGGCCGCCCTGCGGACCGACGGCGAACCTTTTCCCTGGCGTCAACCTCGGCGATTGGCTTCTCCGAGGCCGGCGGGGTGCCGCCGGCAGGGGGACCTGGGATCACTTCCGCATCGTTCGTCAGGGTGCTTGCCGCGTGGGGCGCGATGCGGGCCGTCACGTGGAACGTGGCGCGCCGGTGCGGACGAAGCTTGGGGATAACCAGGCAGCGAAGTCGGCCGAGCCGGCGCAGGCGACGAGTCGCTCGCACGAATGTCATTCCCCGTGGCATGCGGTCGCACACCCACCAGTTGCGCGCCGCGGCCCGACCGCGGTTCAAGACCGTGATGCGGTAGCCGGCAAGACCGCCCGCTTTGACCGTGGGGCTGTCTGGATGCTTGCCGATGCCGGGCTCGGGACCGGGGGCGGCGTGGAACGGGCAGGCGACCTGCTCTGAGTCGAGCGCGACATCGCCGGCCCCGGCGCCTGTCTCCGTCGCCACCAGCGTGCCCGTCAGGGCCCCGCCGCCCGGGACGACCTGTCCACCGAGGACGCCGTTACTGGGCGGCACCCCGTACCCGGAGACGTGGCCCGTGACACCTGACACCCCCCCGGCCATCAGCGGGTCGTGGATGCTCGTGAACCACGGCTCCGTCGACGCCGCTCGGTCGACCGACGGCATCCCGGACACGCGGCCGGTCAGGGGTACCGGCGTGTTGGCGGTCACGCTCGTGGGCATCAAGCACTGGAGTTGAAGGGGCTCGGAGGTGTCAATCGCTCCCGGCGCCGGTGGAGACCCATTCTCGAACAGCACACCGTTAACCGGGTTAGGTGCTCCCAGCCGGGCACCGGTCGAGCCCGCGCCCCCGTTGGCTCCCCACCAGTTGTTGCGTGCGTCAATTGACAACGGGTCCTGGGGCAGGAACACGCGGAACCCATAGCGGTTGCCGTAGATGCGATTGTACGCCACCCGGACGCCGCTGACCCCGGTGAACTCGAATGGAGGTGAGACGGAATTGATGCGTATCGCAGTCCCGAGCTTTGTGAACGTGTTACCGCTGATCTCGATGTTCCTGACGGTGTCCAGGAAGACGGCGTAAGGGTAGACGCGCGTCGCCAGCGGGGGCGGGCTCGGGTCATAGATCACGTTGTCCTGGACTCGCTGACCGCTCGTAGTGAGCAGGCCGATGCCGTTGCGCGTGCGGGGCTCTACCGGGAGCGTGTGAGCGAGATGCATGTTGACCAGGTTGCGGCGGATGAGCCCGCCCGTCACTGGCTCGAGGCCGGGGGCCCCCTGGAGTTCCACCCCAGCAACCACCGGATCGGCGAACACATTGCGGACAATGACAGGGTCAAGGTCCGTGTAGGTGCCGTCCGAATACACATCGACACCGGAGTTCACGCCGCCCTGACCGCCGAATAGCGCATCGTTGTTCCTGAATAAGTTGCGCGCGATCACCGCGCCCTTGCCGCCGAGGTAGACCCCTGAAGTGAAGCCCTCTACGATCGAGTTGCGCAGCTGGAAGCCGGGCGCGGGGTTCGTGCCACCCGATTTCTCAGGCTGCACGATGGCCCACTCCTCGCAGGTGCCGCTCGGATTGCCGGCTTGGCACATGGGGTAAAGGGTCGCCGCGTGAGCCTCAAGTGTCAGGCCGTTGAACTCGGATCCGCCACCGTCGGCCGGGCCGGTCGGTGATGGGGCACCCAGCCAGAACATTGCAGGGTCGCCCTGGGAATTCGGGTTGTAGTCGAATCTGATGATTGTCGCCGGGCCACGATGCGGGTCGTTACCCGGCTTCCCGGCATTAGCGCCGCGGATGATCACCCGCTCGTGCACGAAGAGGTTGTCATACACCTGATACGTGCCGGCAGGCAGCTCTATCACGTCGCCTGGACCGGTGCCGGCCGCGCAGCCGTCGACCGGCGCGTGCGTGTTCGCGGCCTCGATCGCTTCGCGCAGCGAGCACTTGCCGTCGTGGTTGGATAAATCCTTGATGCTGTCGGAGTAGTCGGCGGGCCTGGTGCCGCCGTGGACGAACGTCGCCGACTCCACCGTCTCGTTGACCTTGATCGTGGCCCCGAAGGCGACCGCCGGCACGCTGAGCGCCACTGACAGCGCGACGCCGAGCGTCACAGACGCGCGCTTGGATCCCATCGCTGCCAAGCGGGTCTTGCCGTACACAGTTGTCCGCCTCGGTGGAGCCGAAGCGTCAAGCCTGCGCAACGGATCGATTCGGGTGATGAGTCGCGATATGCGCGTGCGGCAAGACGAACCAACCCGGACTGACGCGTCAACGACCCTCATCGCGATCCCTCCCCCGAGTCCCGCTCGAAGCGGTCTCGCGACATAACCTCCGGTCGAGCTGTCGCGACTCCACCAGTGGAACGGAGCGATGCCGACGAGCGCGGGCACCAACCCCACGGTCAGTCGACGCAGCAGTCTGGTCACCGCGCACCAACGACCACCTCCCTCAAGCGGGCCGCACTCTGGACGAGGCCCAAGTTGAAAGGCAACCTACCGGCCAGCCATAGATGCCGCAATCGTGCATGCGCTACCGCCTGGGCCGTGTACACGGGTCTGGTGCGCGTTAATGCTGCGGAAACCTCCGGCCGTCACAGCCGCACTGACAGTCGGCACAAGCCAGACCCCGGCGCGACTGCCCTCCGCCTGTGGCAGCACCGGCCTGCACTGTCGCCGGTCGGCTCTGCTAACGTGCGCCGCCGCTCCCGCCGGCGAGCGCGACGAGTTGCGCCGTGCTTTCGGGGGGGCCTGAGCGCCCGGACGAGGTGGTGCCAATGGGGCTCAGGGGCACGCGGCAAGGTGAAAGCGCGTCCAGGCCAACGCAGGTGCTGTTTCGATAACCCGGAGCAGTCTGAGATCATCGGTCATGGATTCTGCTGGCCGGGTCATTCCGGCGATCATCAGCGGCGGCGGATCACGCGTGAGAAGATGGGGTGAGATCTCAACGTCTGGCAGCTCCAGGAGAGCGTCGTGACCACGGCCGCCAATCCAGAGCCAGGATCCACCCAAAATGTGCCCTCCTTGGCTCGTTCAGTCCGCGACGTGGTGGCGAACGGCGTACGGCTGCGTGTCGAGGAGGAGGGATCGGGCACGGAATCGGTCGTGTTCTCTCATCCCCTGGTGGCGGACAGGCGTATGTTCGAGGCGCAGGTCGGGGCGCTGGGGGATCGTTACCGGTGCATTCGCTATGACCATCGCGGGCACGGGGAAAGCGAACTGCCCCGCGCAACGGTCGTTGGCGTCGAAACGCTGTACGACGACGCCGTTGCTCTGATCGAGGACCTGGATCTCGCTCCGTGCCACTGGGTTGGCCTCTCGCTGGGCGACTTGGTGGGGATGCGCTTGGCGGCTCGGCGCCCTGACCTGCTCCGGTCAGCGGTGCTCTTGGAAACTCCGCCAGCCGAACGTGAGCGTGCCGTCAACAGGTTGCAGGCCGGTCTCTCGCTGACGATATTGAAGGTGCTCGGATCACGACTCGCGGCGAGGGTGGTGCTAGAGCCGACCACGCGACGGTTCTATGGGTCCACGTTCCGCCGAGATCCAACTCGGCGGGACGACTATCTCGCCGAGCGAGCGGACATGGCGCGCAAGATCCGGACCACCTCACCCGCCGTAGTCTGGGGCGTGGTCAACCGAGCCTCGATGCCGGACCAACTCAGTGGCATCAGAATCCCCACCCTGGTCATCGTGGGTGATGAGGACGCCGCCATCCCACCTCAGAGGGCGAAGCGGGTAGCCAGCGCGATCCCCCAAGCAAGATTCGAGATGGTGCACGGGGCTGGCCACGCCTCCACCGTGGATCAGCCAGCGACCGTCTCCGCGTTGATCGCGGACTTCCTCGACGGCCTACCACGCTAGACCACACACGCGCGCCCCCTCCAACCTCCATCGCCGGCCGGCCGGCTGGCTGCCATCGACCGGACGGTCCATCTCGCTTGGAGCCCGACGCAACAGAAGACCCCACTGGAAAGCGGGGCTTCCTAAGGCGAGGGTACGGCAACTGGCTGCAGTGCTGAGCGCGGCAGGCTCGCGCTACCTGAGTTCTGGCGCTTCGGACTCCGCCGCCGCAATCGCGTATCGCGTCCTGTTCTCGCTCGCGCCTCTGACGGTGGCGCTGGCCTCCGTGTTCGGCCTGTTGCTCCAAGATCAGGACTGGAGAAGGATGTCATCGACAAGATCGTCTCGGTGCTCCCCGTCAAGAGCCAGAACGTCAGCGACGCGATCCACAACATCGCCACCCCGGCAAGCGCAGCCGGGCTGATCAGCCTGATCGTCCTGGTGTGGGCCGCGTCGGGAATGATGGCCGCAATTCGCTCGAGTCTCGAGCGCACGATGGGCATCGGGGACGACCGGGGAATCATTCGCGGGAAGCTGCTCGACATCATGCTGGTGGCCGCGACGGCCGTTTTGGTGCTCACGTCAGTCGGCATTGGACTGGTCACGCAATTCGTCGACGGGATCGTGGCCGGACTAGCGGACGCCGTCGGACTGCACGGGACCGTGGCCAAGGCGGTCGTGTCGAAGCTGCTCCCGCTGCTGCTGTGGACTGCGACTCTGCTGCTCGTCTACCGTGTCGTCCCGGCGAAGCGGCCGCGGTTTGCCGACGCGCTCGCCGGCGCGGTGGTCACGGCGGTGCTGTTGCTGGCGCTCTCTCTCGCTGCCGGCTTCCTGTACTCGCACGTGACGAAATGGAGCTTGATCTACGGCTCGCTGACGAGCGTCTTCGTGTTCCTGTATTCGGTCTATCTGTTTGGATCGGCGATGCTGTTCGGTGCGGCGTTCGCGACGGAGTTGTCACGACCTCACCCGCCAGGTCCCGAACCCCTGGTGGCTAAGGTGCGTCGCAGGCTTCGGCCCCGTCGGGCGTTGAGCCGGGGAGGCCACGGCGGGTAGCACGTATCCTGTCCGTGTTGGTCTACCGACGACGTAGAGAAGATCTCGACGTATGGTCGGCGCGTCCGTTGCAAAACCGGAGGAATCAGGCACGATGAACCTGTGGGGATCTACAGACGACCGGCTCTTGGGGCGGCTGCTTGCGCCTCCGGACCTGCATGATGGAGTCGAGTCGCTCGACTACTGGAGCCGACGAAGCCGGCGCCTGCCGTGGTACCGGTTTCGGTCGCGGCGCGAGGCACTGCGGATGACCGTCCGCTGGGAGCAGCGACTCCGCGCGACGATCGTTGCACAGGATCGGGCGCCGCTTGAGGCCCGCGTCCTTGCTGGCGCGCTGGTTATGCGGACTCGCCTGGCACGGTGGACGCGACGCGCCGCGGTCGGGGCGCTGGCTGCTGTGACCGGCGTCGTCGTGGTCGCGACGGTTTCGACCGCGACCGCACTGATAGCCCTGCTGAACGCGTTGTGATCAACCCTTTGCGCGATCATGCTCGACGGGCACCTCCCACCCCTCTCCGATGGCGATGAGCGCTGCCGGCGGACGCAAGGGTCATAAGCGAGAGCCGGACGGCTCGTCACACCCGCCAGGAGCGGTCGAATCTCGGGCTCTGGCTGCGGAGTCTGGTGAGCGCCGGCGGCTTGGCCAGGACCTCCATGACGGAACGCAGCAGCGATTGCTGGTGCTGCTCGTCGGACTCTCAGAGCTGACCGACCTCATCGATTCCGACCCCTTGCGCGCGCAAGGGCTGGCCAAGCGATTGGAGAACGAGGCACAGGAGGCGATCGGCGAACTGCGCGCTCTCGTCCAGGGCCTGCAACCACCTGTCTTGACGGATCTTGGCCTCGTCCACGCGCTTCACGACATTTCACGATCTTTGCCGGTTCCGGTGAGCATGATCACGCAGGGGGTCCAGCGGTATGACGGCGCCATCGAGGATGCCGTGTTCTTCACCTGCCGAGAGGCGCTCCAGAACACGATGAAGCATGCGCGGAGCGCGACTATCGTCTGGGTGACGCTCATCGACCGCGGCGACCGTCTGGAATTCAGTGTGGAAGACAATGGCCCCGGATTCGACGCCGCCCTGCCCGGAACCGGATCCGCGACCATGCACCATCGCGTCGAGGCTCTGGGCGGCAGCCTCACGATCTATTCGACATCGGGCGTCGGTACCCGGGTGGACGCGCGCATCCCGATCCGCTGACCATCACCGCCGCCATTGTCCACCCCAGTATGTGGTCAGCGGTTGACGCTTGTCTAGCGGCGGCTTGAGATTACAGCGGTGGCGATCACCAATGACAGGGCGACCAGTGCGCCGAGTGCGGCGATCCAGTTGAAGCCGATGGTGTTTCGTAGGTGATTGACCAGGGCGATGAATCCGAGCGGGATGGCCACCGAGAGAAACAACGCGACGGTGCGGAGTATTGCCCGCTTGTCGTGGCCTCGGTCGTGGCGTTGCGCCGCGAGCGCGATCGCGGCGTTGGCGGTCGCCGCCTCGCCGTCGTAGAAGACGAGTGCGCGCCGCCCGAGCTGACGGGCGTGGGTCTCACAGCCCCAGGCCATCATGATCATGAAGGTGAACGGCAGTACCCAGGTCATCACCCAGATCGCAGCCGCGAGGAGGAAGCTGAGGACCGCCCTGATCCGCTCGAGAACGCGCCGTCGGGGGGGCTCGGCGGCGGAAGGGGACAGGAAGCCACCGAACACCAGCAGGCGGTACCCGCTGTCGACCCAGGTTCGGAGCGATCGGCGTTGCGTCGGGCGATCGGGAATTGGGGTGTCCTGAACGGTGATCAGAGCAGTCTCGGCGCGGTCCACGTCGGGGTGGACGCCCCGCAGGGCCAGCATCTCGGCGGCAGTCCTCAGCTCGCCGGGGTCTCGGCCGTAGAGCGCAGCGATGCGCAGGGTCATGCGCATCTCCTGGTAGAGGTAGGTGAGATAGCCAGGGGCGAGCGCGATCAGGAACGGGGTGCCGGAGATCGCGCCGTCGATCCGAGCGATCTGTGCAGTCTGTATCCGGAGCTCCTCGGCGATCTCTGCAGATGGGGCTCCGCTCCGGGTGCTCTGCACCGACTGGGCCCACTCCCGAGATGGCTCGGCCAGCCGAGCAGTCGCATACAGCGTGAGGCGCTCGGCGACGTGCTCGGGGTCTCGATAGACGATACGGGCAGCCTGGCGGGAACCGCCGAACATGCGGCGCACCCGTCCCCGACGGTCCTCGCGGCCGGGCTCCGGCGCCGCGAACTGCGTCTGGTCAGCCGACGCCATCAGGTCACTTTCCCGGTGGAGCGTCCGCAGCAGCAGACGCGCGGCGATCGCGTCTACGCATAGGCATGAACGGACCCTAGGCGGCTCGCCCCGGACGTCATCGTCCGTTTCGGATGAGCGACACCGTCGTCGCACCGGCGCGAGTACTCATGGTCCCGCGGCTTCTCCGCTGCGAGGCCCGACCGCCAGAGCCGACTGCCACAATGATTCGAGAACCAGCAGCCCGGGCGATTTTCAGCTATGTATTTGGTGGTCCTCCCGGAGCAAGACCAACGAAGGCCGCGACTGACGTGCCGACCCCCTCGATCGGTCTACTGCCCGACGGGACCTCCTCGACATAGACCTCAAATGTGGTCTCCTGTGGCGGGGTCTGGAATCCGCTCTCGATGCCTTGCTGCATACGTGGCATCAGGATCTGGTCGCGAAACTGCTCCCAAGACTCTTGGGAGACGTGAACCGCGACAATCATCCAGCCGTCATCTGTCGCACCGGCGACGTGTAGCACCTGCCCATCCGGCAGGCTGCCATCGCTCGGGTGGACAGCCGCGATTGACGCCCGATACTGGTCCTCCGTACCGCCGGCGAAGCGGTGCACCACTCCATACGCCATGGCCCTAAGCCTCCTCAAGCACCACGAGGGTGTCCGGGTGCACCCCATCGCGCTTCATTGCCTCCGCAGCCTGGTCGCTCTGCATCGCTTCCTGAAACTTGCCGAAGTCGGGGATCTCAAGTAACAGCCCGACCCGATTTGAGCCCTGCGGGTCCTTGAAGGTCCGGTGGGTGATCCCCAGCGGTCCGAAGAATTCGCCCCGCGTCGGCATGTTGCGCCAATGCTCGACGTCATCGACCTCGTGAAACGCCAGATAGGTCGCCATTCCCCACGTCCTTTCTCACGACGGAAGCCGTGACTATCGTGCGGTTCAGCGCCCCCAACGCCACGTGCCCAACTTACCGGGCGGCGTGTCAGCCATGCAAGGGGGTCGCTTGGAGCGGTCCATCTCGCTTGGAGCCCGAGGCGACAGAAAACCCCGCCGGAGCGGGGCTTCTGAGTGGGCCGTGGAGGGATCGAACCTCCGACCTTGGGATTAAGAGTCCCCTGCTCTACCAGCTGAGCTAACGGCCCGAAGCGACGATGTTAGCCAAGCCGCGGCCGGCCGCGACGTGAGAATCTCATCGGGAGATCAGCAGCTCTTGGCCAGCGTGGGCTGGGTCTTGGCCGTGGCGATCTGCGACTGGATGCTCTTGCGGGAGGCCTTGGGAACCATCGTGCTGACCTTGGCCGAGGCCAGGTCCCCGAGGCGAGTCTGCTTGGCCGCGTACGCGGAGATGGCCAGGCACTCAAAGCTCCGCAGCTGGCTGGGATCGGCCACGGTGGCGGCGTCCCAGGCGCCGGCCGACTGCGCGTAGTTGCCCAACTGGGCGTAGGCGCGGGCAGCCAGGACGGCGGTGTCCGCGGTGGGGTTCTTGGTCAGCTGCGTGTAGCGCTGCCAGGCATCGGCGACCCCCTGCAGCTCCTTCAGGCCGGCCGCGGTGTACGTGTTGGTCGACGAGTTGTAGCCGCCACCGGAGGCCGACGCGTACCGCGCGGTGACCAGGGCCGCCCAGGCGGCCGGATTGTTGGGGTCGGCCTTGGTCTGCTTGACCGCCTGCTTCTCCTGCGCGCTGATGATGGAGCCCTGCTGGTTGGAGCCGTTCCCGGTGAACGCGTTGAGCAGGCCGCCGATGCCGCTGCCGGTGCCGACGCCGAACAGGACCAGGCCGCCGGCCAGGATGACGGCCAGCCCCAGGTACACGGCCTGGACGGTGCGCCGGCGGCCGCGGCTGCGCAGATCGAACAGCATCGCTAGTGGTCTCCTCCGTGGGTGCGTGCGCACCGAGAGTGGTCACCGACGGATGCCTGGCGCGGACGCAGGAGGCGACGTGCAGCAGCGCTGCACGAGCCGACGAGGACAGCTGGATGACGCGGGCGCGGCCCATGAGGCGAGGCACGATGCCGAGCGGGCCGCAAAGCCCGCGCAGGCGCCGTCGGGGGCCTCTCGAATGCGTGCGTATCCGCGGAGGAGACCACTAGGCGTCCCCGGGTCCGTCGACGCTGCCCAGCTTGATGAGCTCGGCGGCGGCGCGCCGGGCGTCTCGTCGGTCGGCAAGCTTGAGCAACACGATGCTGGCTAGGAAGAGGATCAGGAGCGGCAGCGTCTCCAGGCCAGTGGTCACCGGGTCCGCGCCTGGCATCGCTGCTGCGATTACCGCGATGACTACCGTAGCGTAGCGCCAGTGCCTGGTCATGGTGCTTCCGTTAATCACGCCGAGCTGGCGTAGCCCCAACAGCGCCAGCGGGAGCTGGAAGGCCAGCCCGATCGCCCCCATCGTCATCAGCTCGAACGAGTACAGGGGCTTGGCCTGCACGAGGGCGTTGAATTCCGCCGCGTTGTATCCCTGGAGGAATCTGATCGCCGCCGGCAGGACGATGACGTAGGTGAACACCACGCCCATGACGAACAGGACGGGCGCGGCGATCATGACCGGGGTGGCCACCCGGCGCTCCTGATCGCTCAAGGCCGGTATCACGAACGCGTACAGCTCGTAGAGCAGGATCGGCAGCGTGATCAGCACCGAGAAGTAGAAGCACACCATCAGGGTGGTGGTGAACGGCTCCCCCACGCCGATCGTGATCGGCACGTTGGGCGGGTTCTGGTGGGGCAGCGCTTTGCCGGCCTGCGCCGAGTAATCCGCGGCCTGGTTGAGCAGCGCCTGCTGGTGGGGCGTGAGGCTCCCCCCGGAGCCGGCCAGGCTCTTAAGCGAGGAGCTCAGGCCCTCCAGCGCACGGGCCTCCTTGACGTTGTCACGCGTGAGCCCGCCGATGTGGTTGGCCGAGGTCTGCGCCGCCGGGGGCAGCCGGCTGTTGAGGATGCGCAGGACCTGGTGGCTCTGCCAGAAGCACAGCCCGAAGGCCACGCCGAGGGCGATGGCGCAGATGATGAGCCGGCTGCGCAGCTCGTCGAGGTGGTCGACGATGCTCAGCCGGTCGTCATGCCCGATGGGCCGGAGAACCTTCGCCACCGGTCTACGCCCGCCGAGTGGCGGCTAGGAACGCTCGGATCCAGTGCTGCCGGAGCGCGACGTGGTGGCCGGCTCGTTGGAGCCTGCCTTCGATTCCGGCATGGGGGTGGACTGCGAGAGGGACGGCTTGTCCTCGTCGTCGTTCTTGGACTCGCCGGTGATGCCCTCTTTGAACTCGCGCATGCCGTGACCGAGGCCCTTGCCGATCCCCGGTAGCCGCTTGGGCCCCAGGATGAGCAGGACGATGATCAGGATGACGATGATGTCGACAGGCGGACTTCGAAACATTGCGACGGAGCCTCTCCGGGTGGTGGAACCACAAGCGTAGCGACCGGGGTCAAGGATGTGTCCAAGGTTCTCAAGCAGTTCTTCAAAAGGGCCGATAAATGTGACGAGCAGCCATGAACCACCAGCCCGAGCGCCAAGAACGCCAATCCATCCGCCGCATCGTCCTCCCCAGCGGCCGCACCATCGAAGTCGTCCGGTTCTATTCGGACGACCCGGCCCCCCAGGGCCTCCACATCTGCCCCGAGTGCGACTCGGAGCTCGTCCAGCCGGTCGAATGGGCCGAAGCGCCCCAAGGTCTGTGGGAGCTCGTCCTGCAGTGCCCCAACTGCTTCTGGCTCGACGAGGGCGTGTTCGAACAGGACCTGGTCGACGCTCTGGAGGAGCGCCTTGACGACGGCCTGACCGAGATGCTCTCCGATCTGCGCCGCCTGACCCAGGCGAACATGTGCGAGGAGATAGAGCGGTTCGCCGCCGCGCTCCAGGCCGATCTCATCCTGCCTGAGGACTTCTAGCCCGTCCCCAGGACCGCTCGGCGGTCACGCTCGTCACGAGTACCGCTCCACGACCCCGTCGGCCACCAGCTCCAGCGCCGCCTGCTGGCGGCCGCCCAGCGCCGGCAGCGTCGTCTTGGCCGCCGCCACCAGCTCCAGGGCCCGGGCCCGGCAGTTCTCCAGGGCGCCGGTCGCGCCGATCTGGGAGCAGATCTCGGCGGCCCGCTCGGCGGTGGTGACCGAGCGCAGGTCCAGCGACTTCAGGCGTTCATCGCGCTCTCGGGCCAGGATCAGCGGCAGCGTGACGGTGCCGTCGAGCAGATCGGCGCCGCGGGGCTTGCCGGTGCGCGCCGGCGGCCCGGTCACGTCGAGCACGTCGTCGAGCAGCTGAAAGGCGAGGCCGATCCGTTCGCCGAACTCGCCCAGGGCGTCGACGCGCCGGTCTCCCTCTGCCTCGCCCAGCCCGCCGTGCAGCGCGCCCAGCTCGCAGGCGGCCCGGAACAGGACCGCGGTCTTCAGCCGGCAGCGCTCCAGGTAGCGCGCCACCGGAACGGCTCGCCAGGCGTCGGCGCGCTGCATGAGCTCGCCGGCCGCCAGCTCGGAGCTGGCCCGGGCCAGCACCCGCACCGCCGCCACCGAGCGCGACGTCACCAGCTCGGCGAACGCGCGGGAGAACAGCAGGTCGCCGGTGGCCGTGGCGGCCAGCCGGCCGCCGGCCGCCATGACCGTGGGCCGGCCCCGGCGCAACGGGGAGCCGTCGAGCACGTCGTCGTGGACGAGCGTGGCGCTGTGCACCAGCTCGACCGCGACGGCGGCCCGCAGGAGCTCCTCTGACTCTGGCGGCGGCGCGCCGGCGGCCAGGAACAGGAGCAGCGGGCGAAGGCGCTTTCCCCCGGCCGTGATGGTGTCGCCGGCGTAGCGCCCCAGGACCGCGCCGTGGCCGGTGGCCAACTCCTCGAGGCGCTGCTCCAGCCGGGTCATGAGCCGGGCCGCGGGGGCGCCGCCGGCTCGCCGGACCGCCTCCACCGGATCGGAGACGACGGTCATGTGGGCACCTCGCCGGCGTGCAGCGCGATGATCCCCCCGGCCGTGATCCGGTAGCTGATGGAGCGCAGGCCCGCGCCCCACATGGCGGCCGCCAGACCCTCCGGCGGCGGGAACCGGCGGACCGAGCTCGGCAGGTACGAGTAGGCGTCCGGGTCCCCGGCAAACCGGCCCAGGGCCGGCACGATCCGGTCGAACCACACCTCCAGGAAGGTCGACAGCGGAGGCCGGGTGGGCGTGGTGATCTCCAGCACGACGACCCGGCCGCCCGGCCGCACCACCCGGGCCATCTCGGCCAGGCCGCGGTCCAGCTCGGAGAAGTTGCGCGCCCCGAAGCCAACCGTGGCGGCGTCGAACTCGTCGTCGCCGTAGGGCAGGGCCAGGGCGTTGGCGGCCTCGAAGCGGACCGAGACGTCGAGTGGCACCGCGCCCACGCCGCGCTCGCGCTCGCACTTGACCTGGGCCAGCTCCAGCATCCGCTCCGAGAAGTCGGCTCCGATCACGGTCCCGCCCGGCGCGACCCGGCGGGCCAGCTCCAGCGCCAGGTCACCCGTACCCGTGGCGACATCGAGAGCGCGGGCGCCGGGCCCCAGGCGGGCCAGGTCGGCCGCCCGCCGGCGCCAGGTGTGATGGAGCCCGGCCGTCATGACCGCGTTCATGCGGTCATAGACCCCGGCGATCCGGTCGAACATGGCCCGGACCTGGGGCTCGGGGAGGGTCCCGGCGCCGCCCGGCCCGGACGGTCCGCTCCTACCCTTCGTGTCTCCGGCCGGCGAGGATGCGTTCGCCGTCATCGTCCCCCGCTACCCGCCCCGGAGCTACTGGAGCTCCGAGAGGAAGGTGACGAGGTCGTTGAACTTCTGCGGAGACTGCTTGGCCAGGCTGGCGAAGGACGGCATCGGCGCGGTCGGGTTGCGCAGCGTGGACGCGATCGCCTGCGGCCGCAGGATCTGGCCGATCTTGGTCAGATTCGGCCCGGGGCCGTTGTTGCCGTTGGATCCGATCACGTGGCAGGCGAGGCAGCCGGACTCGCCCACCACGAGCTCGCCCCGCTTGAACGCCGCGGCCTGCTGCGCGTTCAGCGTCTTGGGGGCGGGCAGGTCGACCGAGTTGGGGGATCCGGTGTCGGCGCCGGAGTAGGTCAGGAAGGCCATGGCGAAGATGGTGGTCAACCCCGCGGCCAGTGCGACCGGCCGGCGCTCGATGCGCCGCTCCGGGCTGCGGTCGTAGAACGGCAGCAGGAACAGCAGGATCATGCAGATCGTCGGCACGCCGATCGTGGCCAGGGGCGTGAACTTGGGGATGTTCTTCATCACCCGCAGGACCTCGAACAGGAAGAAGAAGTACCAGTCCGGACGCGGAACGTAGGTCGTCGTTGTGGGGTTGACCTTGGGTCCGAGCTCAGCCCCGAACAGCAACGACAGGAAGATGATGACCGCCAGGACGATCACAGCCATGATCGAGTCCTTGGCCACCGCGTAGGGGAAGAACGGCTTGCCCTGGTTCTTCAGAATCGAATAGTCGCGGAGGTACTGCTCCTTCTCGGCCTGATTCATGCCGACACCCCGCCTAGACCTGCGCCTCGCGCAGCTCGGGTGGCTCCTCGGCCTTCAGCCACGGCGGGGCCGAGATGCCGAGCTTGGTCACCAGGTACAGATGGGCACCGATCAGCGCGGCGATGAGACCGGGGATCAACAGCATGTGGATGGCGTAGAACCGCTGCAGGGTCGTGCCGCCGAACTCCTGGCCGGCCCGCAGGAAGTCGGACAGATAGGGGCCGATGAACGGGCCGGTGCCGTTGATGTTGACGCCGACGATCGTCGCCCAGTAGGACTTCTGGTCGAACGGCAGTAGGTAGCCGGTGAAGCCCATGGCCATCGTCAGGATGAGCAGGACGACGCCGATGATCCAGGTGAGCTCGCGCGGGTACTTGTAGGCGCCGAAGAAGAACACGCGCGCCATGTGCAGGAAGATCAGGATGACCATCACCGAGGCGCCCCACTTGTGCATGCCGTGCACGAACTGGCCGAGGAACACGTTGTCGTTGATGTTCCGGATCGACTCGTACGCGCCGCCGTTGACGCCGGGCTCGTAGTACATAGCCAGGAACACGCCGGTGATGGCCTGGTTGAGGAAGGCGAACAACGTCGCCGACCCCAGCGTGTAGGCCCAGTTGATCCCGCGCGGAACCTTGCGGAACAACAGCCACCGGACACCGCCGGACAGCGAGGTCCGCTCGTCGATCCAGTCGACGACGGTGATGCCGGCTTCGAGGCCGGTCTCCAGCGGTGTCGGCTTGGGCCCGTTCTCGCCGGGCCGCTTGGGCGGGGGCGCAAGACGCTTGGGAACTGGTGGGGCAGGGAGCTTGGGCATGGCGAACTAGAAGGGAGGGCCCTGGGCCGTGGAGAACCGAGATGGATACAGGAACTGGCCGATGCCGTTCAGCGGCTGGGCGGGGTCCCGGGCGGAGAATGGCACCAGCTGGTCGTTGACCGAGTAGCGCGGGCCGAGCTCCACGAGCCCCGTCGCGCTGTTGTATCGGGTGAAGAAGCGATCGAGGGGACGGACCGGCGGGCCGCCGACCACCTGGCCGCCGAAGTCGTAGACGCCGCCGTGGCACGGGCAGATGAAGCGCTCGGCCGCCGCCACATACCGCACCGGGCAGCCCAGGTGCATGCAGCGCGAGGACAGCGCGACCCACTTGTTGTAGGAGGTCTCCTTGTCGGTGTCGATCGCCGGGTTGCGAGAGCGGACGTAGGCGATCGTGTTCCCGGCCTCGCCGATGTTCGGCACGATCGTGATCACCTTCGTCGCGTAGGTCGTGTTCGTGAAGTCGCTGGGCGGCCCGACCGGCTGCCAGCTCCAAGACTGGCGGCTGAAGATCGGACCGATGGCAAATCCAAGCGCGGGCAGAGCGATCGCGGCCACGGCGACGAGGCCGGAGCCCTGCGCGGCGACGTTCATGAAGTTCCGGCGCGTGACGGTCTCGCCCTCGAACGCGCCCGGCATCTTCCGGTCCGCCGTGTATTTGGACTTGCTTCCTTCTTTGTGTCGATCTGCCACTTGTTCCTTGATTCAACCGCAGCTAAAGGACATTGAACGCGGATCGAACATTACCGTCAACAACGAGGCGGACGTCACGTGGCCCCCTCAGGATGTCCGCGAGACGACGGCGTCGCGCACGCGCTCCAGCGCGGCCGCCGCGCCGTCGTCGCCGGCCCGGGCCAGCGCCTTGGCGGCCTCGTGTTCACCGTCCGCGCCCCAGCCGATCGCGGCCGCGCCGGCCTGCCAGATCGCCTCGGCCAGACGGCCGTCGGAGCTGGCCTGCGCCTGGGCGAGCAGGGAGATGAGGTCGGCCAGCTCGGAGACGGCGTCCAGGTCGCCCAGCGCGGCGAGCCGCGAAAGGCCGAGCGCGTAGAGCTGGTCGCCCAGCAGCAGCGCCAGATCCGGGTCGGCGCAACGGACGACCCGCGGCCGGCCGTAGTGGAGCAGCGAACCCTCCAGAATCATCTCGAGCAGGAGCTCGTACTCCGAGCCCCGCGCGCCGGCGCGCGGACCGTCGGCGGCGAGCTGGGGGGCGCCGTCCGCCGGCTCGGGAATATCGTCGACGGCCACCAGCGACGCGGCCAGGGTGCCGCCCTCGTCGAGCAGCGCCCGGTGCAGCCTGGTCACGCTCACGCGGCCTGCTCCACGACGGCAAATGCCCGGGCGGCCGCTTGGATGGTCTGCTCCACGTGCTCGGGCCGGTGGGCCAGCGACGGAAACCACGCCTCGAACTGGGAGGCCGGCGGGTACACGCCCGCGTCGAGCAGCGCCCGGCACCAGCGGCCGTAGGCGGCCGTGTCGCAGGCCACCGCCGCCGCGTAGCTGTCCACCGGGACGGCGGAGAAGAACACGGTCAGAAGCCCGGGCAGGCTCTGCACCTCGACCGGAACCCCGGCCGCCTGGGCGGCCTGGCGCAGGCCGTCGGCGAGGGCGTCGGTCGTCGCCGCCAGCTGCTGGTAGGCGCCGGCGTCGAGCTCGGCCAGGGTGGCGAGCGCTGCGGCCACCGCCAGCGGGTTGCCAGACAGGGTGCCGGCCTGGTAGACGTCACCGGCCGGGGCGATCCGCTCCATAAGGTCGCGCCGCCCGCCGTAGGCCGCCGCGGGCAGGCCGCCGCCGACGATCTTGCCCATGATTGTCAAATCAGGCCGGACCCCGTAGCGCTCCTGCGCCCCGCCCCGGGCCACCCGGAAGCCGCTGATGACCTCGTCGAAGATGAGCAGCGCGCCCCGCTCGTCGGCCGTGGCGCGCAGGAACTCCAGGAAGCCGGGGCCCGGCGGCACGACGCCCATGTTGGCGGGCACCGGCTCGGCGATGATCGCCGCCACCGGACCGCGGTCGAGCGCCTCCCGGACGGCCGGCTCGCTGTTCCAGGGGGCGATGACCGTCTCGGCGGCCGCGGCCGCCGGCACGCCGGGGCTGGCCGGGATCCCCTGGGTGGCCAGCCCGGATCCGGCCTCGGCGAGCAGGCCGTCGACGTGCCCGTGGTAGGCGCCGGCGAACTTCAGCACCCGGTCGCACCCGGTCACAGCCCGGGCCAGCCGCAGGGCGCTCATCGTCGCCTCCGTACCGGAGGACGTCATGCGCAGCATCTCGACCGACGGCATCCGGGCGCTGACCTCCTCGGCCAGCGCGACCTCACCCTCGGTCGGCGCCCCGTAGCTCGTCCCCCGGCCGGCCGCCTCGGTGACCGCCGCCACCACCCGCGGATGGGCGTGACCGAGGATCAGCGGGCCCCACGAGCAGACCCAGTCGACGTACCGGTTGCCGTCGACGTCCCGCACCTCGGGCCCGGCGCCTGAGGCGATGAAGATGGGGTCGCGGCCGATGGAGCGCATGGCCCGGACCGGCGAGTTGACCCCGCCGGGCAGCACCCGCCGGGCTCGCTCGTACAGCGCCGCCGAGCGTGCCGTGGTGTCCGTGGCTTCAGTCACACGCCGGCGTGCTCGCGTTCCCAGGCGCGGTACTCGTCTGTGAAGTAGAGCAGCCGGATCTTCTTGAACTCCGTGGAGGAGTAGAGCGTGGCCCGCTCGGTGATCCCGGTGTCGGCGGCGATCGAGTCGAGGATGGCGTCGCACTCCTCTTTGGAGCGACCGTGGGCCATCGTGAACACCGAGTATGGCCAGTCGGCGTACGTGGGCCGCTCGTAGCAGTGGGAGATCCCGCGGAAGGAGGCCATGCGCATGCCCAGCTCCAGGATCCGGTCGTCCGGGACCTTCCACACCCCCATGCCGTTGGCGCTGAAGCCGGCCCGGCGATGGAACAGGATGGCTGCGACACGGCGCAGGAGGCGGCGCTCCTGCATCCCGGTCAGGTGGGCCAGCAGCCGGTCCTGGGAGATCCCGAGCTGCGCGGCGGCCGGCGCATAGGGCTCGGCGATGACCGGCAGGTCGCCCTGGAGGGCGCGGATCACGTCCTTGTCGAACTCGTCATAGGCCTGGGCCTCGGTCTCGGCGGGCGCGACGGCCTCCGTCGAGGCCTTGGACAGCGCCGAGGTGTCGCCCTCCATCTCCAGGTCCATCCGGATCTTGAACAGCTTGAGCGTGGGCAGCTGGCGAACCGACTCGGCACCCGCCTCGCGGGCCAGCACCTCAAGCGTGCCCTCGAGGCCGAGCGGCGAGTCGGGCTCGGTGGCGATCGTGAACCAGATGTTGAACTCGTGGTTGCGCAGGTAGTTGTGCGAGACCCCGGGATGGGCATTGATGATGTTGGCCGCCCGCCACGGGTTGTCCGGGTCGACCTTGGCCGCGACCAGCATCGAGGAGTAGCCCAGGGCGCGGGTGTCGAAGATCGGGGTGACCTGGCGGATGATCCGCTCGCCCAGCAGTTCCGACACGCGGGCCATCGCCTGCTCCTCGGTGATCCCCGCCTCCGCGGCGACGTGGCGGTACGGGCGCACCGCGATCGGAAAGGAGCCCTGCATGAGGTTGAGCAGCCGCTTGTCGAGGTCGTCGAGGACCACGGCGGCGCCCAGCTTGCGGGTGCGGAGCTTGGGACCGTGGTTGGCGGAGGTGTCTATTGAAGCCATACAGCGGCGTCCTTGGCGTGGTAGGTGATGATGATGTCGGCGCCGGCCCGGCGGATGGACGTCAGCGCCTCCAGCACGGCGGACCGTTCATCAAGGTACCCGGCCGCGGCCGCGGCTTTCAGCATCGCGTATTCGCCGCTGACGTTGTAGGCCGCCAGCGGCATGGCGGTCGCGTCCTTCACTCGGCGGATCACGTCGAGATACGGCAAGGCCGGCTTGACCATCAGGATGTCGGCCCCCTCCTCCACGTCCTCCAGTGACTCGCGCAGCGCCTCGTCGCCGTTGGCCGGGTCCATCTGGTAGCCGCGGCGGTCGCCGTACGCCGGCGTTGAATCGGCCGCGTCCCGGAACGGGCCGTAGAACGCGGAGGCGAACTTGGCCGAGTAGGCCAGGATCGGCGTCTCGGTCAGCCCGTCCTCGTCGAGCGCGGCCCGAATGGTTCCCACCCGGCCGTCCATCATGTCGCTGGGCGCGATGATGTCCGCGCCCGCGCGGGCCTGGGAGACCGCGGTGCGGGACAGTAGCTCCAGGGTGGCGTCGTTGTCGACCGTGGGTGGGTGGGATCCGTTTCCCCCCGCCCGCAGCACGCCGCAATGCCCGTGGCTGGTGTACTCGCACAGGCACAGGTCGCAGATGACCAGGAGCTCAGGGTGGGCCTCTTTGATGGCCCGGGTGGCCAGCTGGACGATCCCCTCCTCGTCCCAGGCTCCGGAGCCCAACTCGTCCTTGGCCGCGGGGATGCCGAAGAGCAGGACCGCCGGGATGCCCAGCTGCTTGGCCTCGCCCGCCTCGGCCACCGCATGGGCGATCGACAGCCGGTCGACGCCGGGCATCGCCGCGATCGGCTCGCGGCGGTCGATGCCGTGAGCGACGAACATCGGATAGACGAAGTCGGCGGCCTCCAGGCGCGTCTCGCGCACCAGACCGCGGAGCGCGCGATTGGTCCGGAGGCGGCGCAGGCGGGTCTGCGGGAACGGCATAGCTTTCAGCGAGCATACCGGCGGCCTGTGACCCGCCCGTCGCTCCGGTGCACTGGCGCCCGCAGCGCCCAGGCGCGACACTCCCTTTCAC
>JBPYFQ010000003.1:0-2878 GCA_051985625.1 Solirubrobacteraceae bacterium | reverse complement strand
CGCTGTTCTCCCTTGACCACACGGAGTTCGAGGCGGCGCTGGCCGCCGACCACGTCAACGTGGAGGACACGGCCCACAAGCTGTCCCGCGGGGACGTGGAGGCGGCGATCGACGCCATTGTCTCGGCTGAGAAGGTCCTGATCGCCGGCGCCGACCAGATGGCGTTCTTCGCCAGTTACCTGCGCCACCTGCTGATGCTGCTCGACCTCCGCGCCGAGATCGTCGCCAGCCCGTCCCAGGAGGCGCTGGGCCGCCTGAGCCGGATCGACGCCTCGACGCTGGTGATCGGCCTGTCCGCCGGCCGGCCGCACCCGCTCATCACCCGGACGATGAAGCTGGCTCGCCATCGCAAGGCGCCCACGATGGCCATCACCGACGCCACGCTGTCCGAGGTGGCCCGGCTGGCCCGCATCCGCCTGTACTACTCGTCGAACACTCCGGCGTTCGTCCGCTCCCACACCGCGCTGCTGTCGCTCATCCAGGCCCTCGCCTACGGCGTGTACGCCCGCGACGCCCAGCAGTACGACGTGCGCATCAAGGCATTCCGCCTGAAGTAGGGCCTCGGCGCGGCCAGGCGTCCGGCTGAACTCGCCCCGGGCGCGGGGTCGTGGGGGCTCTCTCGGAAACCCCACCGAGAAATCTCCCTCGGCCTACCGGGGGCCGACGACGAGCGATTGGATGGCCCGGCCGATCCGGCCCCGCTCGTCCCACAGGACGCTCTCGGCCACCGCCACGGTCCCCGCCGCCACCCGCATCTCGGACTGCAGCGCGATCCACTCGCCCTCCGGCTCGCGCTCGATGTACAGGGTCAGATCCGGGTTGATGAACGTGTGCTCGTCCCAGGACAGCTCCGAGGCGATCCCATTGCCGAAGTCGCCGGCCGCGGCCAGCAACTCGACCGGCGCGATCTCGGCGCCGGCGATCAGCGGGTGGCGGAAGCGAAACCAGGCGGTCGCCGGGCCCGGCTCGCGGAAGCGGCCCTCCACGAAGCGGATCTCCATCGCGTCGGTGGCGAACATCCGCATCCCGGGAGTCGACCAGTCGTTGCGCCTGCCCTCGGCCGGTCCCGGGAACGGCGGCGGCCCTCCGGCCGCCGCGCCGACGTCGCTGGGGGCCACGAACAGCGCCCGGGCCCGGGTCACCTCGGTGCCGTCGCCGTTGCGCAGCGCTGCGTCCAGCAGCGTGACCCGCCGTCCCGGCTTGACGACCGCTACCTCCACGGTCAGCGGGCCCTGCGGCACCGGGCGGACGAATTCGTAGGTCAGGCGGGCCGGCCGCAGGCCGGACGGGGCGGCCTCGCAGAACGCGTGCACGAGCAGCGCCGCCGGGGCCCCGCCGTGCAGCATGCCCGGCGCCCACGGGCCGAGCGCCAGGTCGGTGCCGTGGAACCCATCACCGTCGTGGACAAATACGGCGTCGCGACTCATCGGTTTGAGAACCTAGCGCCCGGCTAAACTGCCCGGAATGCAACAGAACGGCGACACCCCGCGCGACGAGGCCACCTTCACCGTCAAGTCCGGCCTGGCCGAGATGCTCAAAGGGGGCGTGATCATGGACGTGGTCACCCCGGAGCAGGCCAAGATCGCCGAGGACGCCGGAGCGGCGGCCGTCATGGCCCTGGAGCGCGTCCCCGCGGACATCCGCCGCGACGGCGGCGTTGCCCGCATGTCGGACCCGGAGATGATCAAGGGCATCCAGGAGGCCGTCACTATCCCGGTGATGGCCAAGGCCCGGATCGGCCACTTCGCCGAGGCCCAGGTGCTGGAGGCGCTGGAGGTCGACTACATCGACGAATCCGAGGTTCTCACTCCCGCCGACGAGGCCAACCACATCGACAAGTGGCAGTTCAAGATCCCGTTCGTGTGTGGCGCCACCAATCTCGGCGAGGCGCTGCGCCGGATCGGCGAGGGGGCGGCGATGATCCGCTCCAAGGGCGAGGCCGGCACCGGCGACATCGTCGAGGCGGTTCGCCATCTGCGGATGATCCGACGCGAGATCCGCCGTCTCGGCATTCTCGACCCGGAGGAGCTGCCCACCGCCGCCAAGGAGCTCGGCGCGCCCCTGCCGCTCGTGCGCCGGGTGGCCGCCGACGGCCGGCTGCCGGTCGTCCTGTTCTGCGCCGGCGGCATCGCCACTCCGGCCGACGCGTCGCTGGTCATGCAGCTCGGCGCCGAGGGCGTGTTCGTCGGATCCGGCATCTTCAAGTCCGAGGATCCGGACCGCCGGGCCCGCGCCATCGTCGAGGCCACCACCCATTACAAGGATCCGGCGCGCGTAGCTGCCGCGTCGACCGGACTGGGCCAGCCGATGGTCAGTCTCGAGACCTCCAAGCTCGAATCCGAGCAGCTGCTGGCCCCGCGCGGCTGGTAGTGGACCCGGCAATAGTCGGCGTCCTCGCCCTGCAGGGCGACTTCGAGGCCCACGCCAAGATCCTGGCCCGCCTGGGCGCGACCGCGCGCGAGGTCCGGGTTCCCGCCGACCTGGCCGGGCTTGACGCGCTCGTCATCCCCGGCGGGGAGTCGACGGTCATGACGCTCGGCATCGAGCGCGAGGGCCTCGGCGAGCCGTTGCGCGCGCTCGCCGCGTCCGGGACCCCGATCCTCGGCACGTGCGCGGGCATGATCATGCTGGACCGCGCCCATCTCGGCGTACTTGACATCCTGGCCCAACGCAACGCCTTCGGACGCCAGTTGCGGTCCTTCGAGGCCGATCTCGATATCGCCGGGGTCGACGGCGAGCCGGTCCGGGCCATCTTCATCCGCGCCCCGTGGGTGGCCGAGACCGGCGCGAGCGTGGAGGTTCTGGCCGAGGTCGACGGGCACCCGGTGGCCGTCCGCCAGGGCAACGTGGTCGCCGTCTCCTTTCACCCGGAGCTCAC
>JBPYFQ010000002.1:0-81383 GCA_051985625.1 Solirubrobacteraceae bacterium | reverse complement strand
CGCTCGAGCATCCGGGACCGCGCCCGGCGGTGCTGCTGGTCGACGAGATCGACCGAGCCGACGACGACTTCGAGGCCTTCCTGCTCGAGCTGCTCGCCGAGGCGGCGGTGACGATCCCCGAGATCGGGACGATCCGCGCCACTCATCCTCCGGTGATCGTGCTGACCTCGAACCGCACGCGCGACCTGCACGACGCCGTCAAGCGCCGCTGCCTGTATCAGTGGATCGACTACCCCAGCCCCGAGCGGGAAGTGGCGATCATCCGCCGCCGGGTCCGGGGGGCGGCCGAGGCGCTCGCCGTCCAGGTGGCCGACGCCGTGTCCCGGATGCGCGACTCCGACGTGCAGAAGCCGCCCGGGATCGCCGAGGCGATCGACTGGCTCGCCGCGCTCACGCTGCTCGGCGTGGACACGCTCGACGCCGCCGCGATCGACCGCACGCTCGGCTCGGTGCTCAAGTACCGCGAGGACCAGGACGTGGTCCGGGCGGCCGGACTGGAGCGGCTGGTCAGCTAGTGGTCGCCTCCGCGATGCCCCCGGACTTCGGCGTCGAGACCGTCGTGCTCGATCTGCCCCCGCTGGTGGGGGCGTTCGGCCGCCGGCTGCACGACGCCGGCCTGCCGGTCGGCGCCGAGCGGGCGGCCCGGTTCGCCCGGGCGCTGACGCTGACCCGGGGGCGGGCGGGGATGGTTTCCCGGCGTCGCCTGTACTGGACGGCCCGCGCCGTGTTCGTCTCGGACCCCTCCCAGGTCGGGATCTTCGACCGGGTGTTCGCCGAGGTGTTCGGCGGGGGACGGTCCGAGTCGGCTCCGGCGGGCGAGGAGGCCGATGTGCGTCGGGTGGCGCCCAGTGACGACGACCACCCGGCGGCCGAGTCCGAGACGCCCGCGGCCGCGGGTGCTGCCGCCGCCACCGCGCCCCGGCGACGCGGGGGCGAACCCTCCGTCGAGGAGCTTCCGGTCCCGGTGCTCGCCTCCGACGAGGAGATGCTCCGCGGCAAGCGCTTCGACGCGCTCGACGCCGACGAGCTGGCGATGCTGTACCGGCTCATGGGCCGGCTGGTGCTGGCCACCCCGTGGCGGCGGACCCGCCGGGCCGAGCGCTGGCGCCACGGCTCCTCGATCGACCTGCGCCGGACGCTGCGCGGCAGCCTGCGCACCGGCGGCGATCCGATCCGGCTGGCGCGGCGCCGGCGGCGTGTCGTGCGGCGGCGGCTGGTGCTGCTGTGCGACATCTCGGGATCGATGGAGCCGTATGCCCGCGCCTACCTCCAGTTCCTGACCTGCGCGGCCGGGGCGGGCGCCGAGACCGAGGCGTTCGCGTTCGCGACCCGGCTGACCCGACTGACCCGGGCGCTGCACTCGCGCCGCCCGGAGCGGGCCATCCAGCGGGCGGCGGCGACGGCGCCGGACTGGTCGAGCGGGACCCGGATCGGCGATGCCCTGAGGAGCTTCAACGACCGCCACGGCCGGCGGGGAATGGCCCGGGGTGCCGTCGTGGTGATCCTGTCCGACGGCTGGGAGCGAGGCGAGCCGGCGCTGGTGGCGCGGGAGATGGAGCGGCTGTCGCGGCTGGCTCACCGGATCGTGTGGGTCAATCCGCGGGTCGCCGCGTCCGGGTTCGCGCCCCGGGCGGGCGGGATGGCGGCGGCGCTGCCGTTCTGCGACGCGCTGGTCAGCGGCCACACCCTGGCGGCGCTGGAGGACGTGGTGGCCGCGATCGCCGACGACGGGCCGCGCGGGGTCGATGGGCCAGGAGTAGCGCCGTCGGCGCCCCCCGAGGACACGTGGGCGAGCGCGACGCCGGTCCCGGGAAGCTCGGTGGCCATGCCGAGCGGCTACGGGCCGAGCCGGGGCCGGACGACGCCGGGGTGGGGGAGCGGCAGATGACCGATCGCCCGGCCAAGACCTGCATCTACCCGGGGTGCGACCGCCCGGCCGTGCCGGCGCACGTCCTCGGCGGGCCGCAGCCCAGCTTCTGCGACCTGGACGAGCACAACGCGCTCACCGCTCACCTGGAGCGCAAGCGCCTGGAGAAGGAGGAGGCAGATGGCCAATGAGGCCTACCGCGCGGTGTTCCTGCGCGTTCACCCCACCGGCAAGATGGTGCTGAGCCTGACGACCGAGCGTGACGGCCACGAGGGCGAGTACGCCCGGCAGGTCGGCGACGGGCTCGGCGTGCCGGCCCTCGACATCAAGGTGGTGCCCGCCGACGAGGACCGCTTCGGCACCGGCCACGGGTTCAACACCAGCCCGTCCCCGGCGACCGGGGAGGCGATCGCCTCGGCCACCGAGAAGATCCTGTCCAAGGCGCGGCTGCTGGCCGGGATGGCGCTCGACACGCCCGCCGAGACGCTCCAGTGGCGCGACGGCGCGTTCGTGGCCGGGAGCGAGACCGACCAGGCCAAGACGATCGCCGATATCGCCATGTACGCCCACGGGACCGGCGCGCTGCCGCCGGGAGTGGAGGGGGGCCTTGACGCCCAGACGGTCTACAAGGGGTAGACGGCCCGGCCGCCCGGGTTCAGCCCGCGGTCTGGAGGGCGCCCTCGACGGCGATCGTCACGTCGTCGGCGAGCTTGAGCGCCCCGAACAGCGCCGTGTACGGCTTGATGCCGTGGTCGCTTTGGGTAACCGTGGCGCTCCCGCTCACCCGGCGGTCGTCGCTGATCTGGACATCGAACGCCACCAGGCTGACGCCGTTGCGGACCTCCAGATCGCCGGTGACGTGGAACCGGCCGTCGCCATCGGGGCGCACGGCGGTGGAGCGGAACGTGATCGGCGTCCCCTTGAGGATCTCGTCGTTGACCGTCTGGACGATGCCCTCCTTGTCCTTGTCGCCGAGCGGCTTGACGCCCCCGGTGCCCTCCAGCACCTTGAACGAGCGCGAGTCGGCGGTGAGCTCGAACACGCTGCGAGCCGCGTCCGCCTCGATCTGCAGGGTCGCACCCCAGGTCTGGACCTCGATGAGCAGATCGTGACCCGCCTTGGACGCTGCGCCGCGCCTCGCGGTTCTGATGGTGAGCCGCGCGTTCGGGGGCTCCAGTGTGTATGTGCCCGGATCAATCGCCATAGCCCGAGCACCCTACCGATGCGACAAAGGAGATGACACCGTGGTTGAACTCGACAATCCCCTGACCACCGGCAAGCCGATCGAGGACAACTGGGGGCTGGTCCTCGACCTGGAACGGCTGGTGCCGTGCGTCGACGGCGGCCGGGTCATCGAGAAGACGGATCCGGACACGGTCAAGGCCGAGATCAAGGTGAAGATGGGGGCGATGTCGATGACGTTCACCGGCACGGTCAGCGTGGTCGAACAGGATCCGGCTGCCCACCGGGCCCTGCTGCGCGTCAAGTCCCGGGAGAAGGGCGGCCAGGGCCACGCCAACGCCGACGTCACGTTCACGCTCTCGGACGGCGGCGGCACCATCCACACGGCGGCCCAGATCAGCGGCAAGGCGGCGTCGATGGGGGAGGGCATGGTCTCGACCGTGCTCGACGCGCTCATCACCGACTTCGCCGCGAAGTTCGCCGCGGCGGCGTGACGTCGTGGTGGTGCGGACCATGCGCGCGGTGCAGGCCGGTGAGGTGCCGGTGGACGGCGGCACGGCCGTGCAGGACCGCGCCGACCGGCCGGTGTTCCGGGGGAACGGCGACGACGACTACGTGTGCGTCTCGTGCGGCAACGTGCTGGCCACCGGCATGGCACCCGAATACATGACGCGGCGCGTGCGGGTGCGCTGCGGGCGCTGCGGGACGGTCAACATCGCCGCCGAGATTCCGGTGCAGCCGGCCCGACGGCCGCGGCGGGGCGGGTGAGCCGATGGCCGCTCCGGCGCACGGGAACGGCAGCGTCACGTTCGGCTTCGGCCGGATGGAGCGCAAGGAGGACGACCGCTTCATCCGCGGCCGGGGCCGGTACGTCGACGACGTCCAACTCCCCGGGATGCTCCACGGCGCGCTGTTGCGCAGCCCGCTCGCCCACGCCCGGATCCGCTCGATCGACACCTCCGCCGCGCTGGCGCACCCGCGCGTGCATGCCGTGCTGACCGGGGAGGACCTGGCCGCCCGGGGCTGCGCCTGGATGCCGACCCTGTCGGCCGACACCCAGGCGGTGCTCGCCACCGACAAGGTCCGCTTCCAGGGACAGGAGGTGGCGTTCGTGATCGCCGACGACCGGTACTCCGCCCGTGACGCGCTGGAGTTGGTGGAGGTCGACTACGACCCGCTGCCGGTGGTGGTCGACTCGCGCCGCGCGCTCGACGCCGACGCGCCCGTGATCCGCGACGATCACCCCGGCCGCGCGGACAACCGCATCTTCGACTGGGAGTCCGGCGACGCCGACGCCACCGCGCGCGCGTTCGCCTCCGCCGACATCGTGGTGGAGCAGGAGATGGTTTTCCCGCGGTCGCACCCGGCGCCGCTGGAGACCTGCGGCGCCGTCGCCGAGTTCGACCGGGTCGCCGGCAAGCTCACCCTGTGGGCGACGACCCAGGCCCCGCACGCCCACCGCACCCTGTTTGCCGGGATCCTCGGCCTGGCCGAGCACCGCATCCGGGTCATCTCCCCGGACGTCGGCGGGGGCTTCGGCAACAAGGTCCCGGTCTACCCCGGCTACCTGTGCGCCGCGGTGGGCGCGATGATCACCGGGCGGCCGGTCAAGTGGATGGAGGACCGCGCCGAGAACCTCATGTCGACCGGCTTTGCCCGGGATTACGCGATGCGCGGCGCCATCGCCGCCGACGACGCCGGCCGGATCCGCAGCGTCCGGGTCGACGTGGTGGCCGACCATGGCGCGTTCAACGCCACCGCCCAGCCGACCCGCTTTCCGGCCGGGTTCTTCCACGTGTTCACGGGCTCCTACGACCTGGAGGCGGCGTTCTGCCACGTCCGGGGCGTCTACACGAACAAGGCGCCGGGCGGGGTCGCGTATGCCTGCTCGTTCCGGGTGGCCGAGGCGGTCTACCTGGTGGAGCGCCTCGTCGACCTGCTGGCGGAGCGGATGGGCGCCGACCCGGCGCGGCTGCGCATGGACAACCTGGTGCGCCCCGGGCAGTTCCCGTACGAGTGCGCCACCGGCTGGGTGTATGACTCCGGCGACTACCCGCGGGCGCTGGAGGCCGCCCTGGAGCTTGCCGGCTACGACGCGCTGCGCCGCGAGCAGGCGGAGCGGCGGGCCCGCGGCGAGCTCATGGGGGTGGGGATCTCGTTCTTCACCGAGGCGGTGGGCGCCGGGCCGCGCAAGCACATGGACATCGCCGGGCTGGGGATGAACGACGGCGCGTCGCTGCGGATCTCGCCCACCGGGAGCGCTCAGCTGGCGATCAGCGTCCAGACCCAGGGCCAGGGCCACGAGACGACCTTCGCCCAGATCGTCTCCCACGAGCTCGGCATCCCGTCCGACGACGTCGAGGTGGTTCATGGCGACACCGACACGACGCCCTACGGGCTGGGGACGTACGGCTCGCGCTCCACACCGGTCAGCGGGGCGGCGGCCGCCGTGGTGGCGCGTAAGGTGCGCGACCGGGCCCGGCTGGTGGCGGCGGCCATGCTGGAGGTCTCGCCGGAGGATCTGGAGTGGTCGGCTGATGCGTCGGCGCCCGGACGCTGGCGGGTCCGGGGCGACCCGGAGCAGGGAGCGACGATCCCGCAGATCGCGCTGGCCGCGCGCGGCGGTGTTCAGCTGCCGGCCGGGGTGGAGGCCGGGCTCGACGCCGAGACCGTGTATGACCCGCCGAACCTGACGTTCCCGTTCGGCGCCTACATCTGCGTCGTCGATGTCGATCCCGGGACCGGGAAGGTGACCGTGCGGCGGTTCGTGGCCGTCGACGATTGCGGCGTGCAGATCAACCCGATGATCGTGGAGGGCCAGGTCCACGGGGGCCTGACAGACGGGGTGGGGATCGCGCTCATGGAGCAGCTGGCGTTCGACGAGGCGGGCAACTGCCTGGGCGCCTCGCTCATGGACTACCTGATCCCGACCGCGCTCGAGGTGCCCGAGTGGGAGACCGGGCACACCGTGACGCCCTCGCCCCACCACCCGCTCGGAGCCAAAGGGATCGGCGAGTCGGCGACGGTCGGGTCGCCCCCGGCGATCGTCAACGCGGTCTGCGACGCCCTCGCCCCGCTCGGGGTGCGCCACGTCGATATGCCCTGCACCCCGGGACGGGTGTGGGACGCCATGCGGGCGGTGAGTGACGCGTGACACTGAGAAAGGATGTGATGGGACCATGATCGAAGGCGACCTGGCGGGGCGCGTCGAGCGGCTGTTGAGCGAGCGCGCGCCCTTCGTGATGGCGACGGTGGTGCGGGCGCGCCACCCGACGAGCGTGCGGCCGGGAGACGCGGCCGTGGTGCTCGCCGACGGCACGATCCAGGGGTTCGTGGGAGGCGTATGCGCCGAGTCCTCGGTCCGCCTGCACGCCCTGCGGGCGATGGAGACGGGCGAGCCGCTCCTCCTGCGACTCATCCCGGACCCGATGCCTGACGAGGCCGGCTCGGAGTCGCCCACCGCGGCGGGCGGCCCCGACGACCCGCCCACCGCGGCGGGCGGCCGCGACGACCCGCCCACCACGCTGGACGGCGCCGTCGTGGACCGCAACCCGTGCCTGAGCGGCGGCGCCCTGGAGATCTTCCTGGAGCCCCACCTGCCGCCGGCCCGAATGCTCGTGGTCGGCAACTCGCCGATCGCCGTGGCGGTGGAGACGCTGGCCCGGGCGTCCGGCTATGACTGCACGCGGGTTCCGGCCGGCGAGGGCGTCTCGCTGGCCGGGGCGACGGCGGTCGTCGTGGCCTCGCACGGCAGCGGCGAGGAGGAGGTGCTGGCCGACGCGCTGCAGGCCGGGGTGCCGTACGTGGCGCTCGTCGCCAGCCGGACGCGGGGGGCGGCGGTGCGCGAGGCGCTCGACGTGGCGCCGGAGCTGGCCGCCCAGCTGGACACCCCCGCTGGTCTGGACATCGGCGCGCGCACTCCGCCGGAGATCGCGATCTCGATCCTGGCCCAGGCGGTGGCCCGGCGTCATTCCGACCCGGGGGCGGCCGCCGCGGCGCCCGTGTGCGCGGACCGGGCCACGTCGGCGGTGGAGGTCGCCACCGATCCCGTCTGCGGCATGAAGGTGGCGGTGACCGCCTCGACCCCGCAGCTCGAGGCGGGCGGAGCCGTCGTGTACTTCTGCGGCGACCACTGCCGCCAGGCGTTTGCCGACCAGCACGCCGAGGCCCATGCCGCCGGGTGACCCGAGTCCGGTGCCGCGGGGTGCCCCGGGGTTCGTGACCGGTCTGGTCCTGGCCGCCGGGGGATCGTCACGGCTGGGCCGGCCCAAACAGCTGCTGCCCTACCGGGGCCGGCCGCTGCTCGACCACGTCCTGGATGTGGCCCGGGCCTGTCGGTTCGACCAGCTCGTGTGCGTCGTCGGCGGAAGCCGGCAGGCGGTCCGGGGCGCGGTCGACCTGTCCGGGGTCGACGTGGTGGAGAACCCGGACTTCGGCGAGGGCTGCTCGTCGTCGATCGCTGCCGCCCTGGGCGCCGTCGATGCCCGCTGCGATGTCCTGGTGCTGATGCTCGGCGACCAGCCGGGCGTCCAGGCCTCGACGGTGCGCGCTCTACTGGCCGGCCTGGGAACGGCGCCGATGGCGGTATGCCGGTACGCGGACGGCCGCGGCCATCCGCTGGCGTTCTCCCGGGCCCTGTTCGGCGACCTGGGCGCGCTGCACGGCGACAAGGCCGTCTGGAAGCTGCTTGACCAGGTGGGCACGCAGGCGGCCGAGGTGCCCGTCGACGGTCCGATCCCGCCGGACGTCGACACGTGGGAGGACTACCGGGCCGTGCTCGGCTGAGCCGCCGGCCGAACTCCGCGCGCGGGCCGTTTTCCCGGGGTGCCAGCATCAGTCAGATGAGCCTGGGGGTGGAGCAGCCGGCGCAGGCGAGGCGACTGCCAGCGGCTGCCGTTGCCGCCGCGGTGGGGATCGCCTTCGCCGACTCCTCCATCGTGGTGCTCGCGCTGCCCGAGTTGTACGGGCGCTTCGCCACGTCGATCGTCGGCGTGTCGTGGGTCATCACGTCCTACAACGTGGTGGTGGTCATCGTCGCCGCGGGGCTGGCGGCCCTGCGGCGGCTGAACGTGGCCTGGCTGAGCCGCATCGGCATGATCGGGTTCGCCGCCGGGGCGGTCGGCTGCGCCCTGGCCTCGAGCCTCTCGGCCCTGATCCTGTTCCGGTGCCTGCAGGGGGCCGGCGGCGCCATGCTGCTCGCCGGAGCGCTCGGTCTCCTACCCGAATTGTGCGGCTCAGGTCGCCGGGGCCTGTCCGTCTGGACGCTGGCCGGCACGTTCGGCGCCGCCCTCGGCCCGGCGCTGGGCGGGATCGCCACCCAGCTGTTCGATTGGCGCGCGATCTTCGTCCTCCAGGTGCCGATCGCCCTCCTCGGCCTGGCCGCGGCGTTCGGGGCCGCTCCGCCCGCCGCCACCGCAGCCATCAAGAACGCCCGCGTCGCCGCCAACCTCGCCCTGGCGCTCGTGTTCGGCGCCCTCGTCGGCGCCCTGTTCCTGGCCGTACTGCTGGTGATCACGGTCTGGGGCCTGTCGCCGCTCGCCGGCGCGGCCACCGTCAGCGCCCTGCCCGCCGGGGCGTTCGCCGCCCGGCGGGGACCGGCCGTGCCGGCGCCGCGGACCGCGGCGGTGGCCGGAGCTCTCCTCCTGGCCGGCGGCCTGTTGGCGCTGGCGCTGCTGCCGGCCACGAACCCGGCGCTGGTGGTGGCGGCGATGGCACTGTGCGGCGCCGGGATGGGGCTGGCCGTGCCCGTGCTGACCCAGCTAGCGATCCATGCCGAGCCGGCCGCCGTTCGCAGCGGCACAGTGACGGTCGCCGCCCGGCATGCCGGTCTCGTCCTCGCCCTGCTGCTGGTCGCCCCGCTGCTCTCCCATGACCTGCAGACCGGGCGCCGCAACGCAGTGCTCGGCGCGGCCAAGCAGATGCTGAGCGCCGACGTTTCGATCCGCCAGCAGGTGCCGATCGCGCTTGACCTGCGCACGACGCTCGACCGCGCCCCGCGGGGCAGGGTGCCCAACCTGGCCGCGCCGTTCAATCGGCACGGCGCCCTGCACGACCCCCGGCTGGCGCGGCTGCGCGACCAGGTGAACGGGGCGGTGCAGGATTCGATCACCCGCAGCTTCCGGCGCTCGCTCGTGGTCTGCGCCCTGCTGGCCGCGCTGGCGCTGATCCCGATAGCGCTCGCCAGATGGGACGTGGCTGAGATGGCCGCGATCCGGGGTGGGCGTCGGCTGGCCCCGCTGGGGGCGGCCGCGGTCGTCCTCGTCGGCGTGGAGTTGGCGCTCGGAGCGCTGTCGTTCGGCCAGCCCAGGCTCGCCGACCCCTGCACGACGCGACCCGGGCCCGCCGGTGGCGGCATCGACGGGGCCGTCCAGCGCTTCGCCCGCTCCACGCTCGACGGCGCCGCCTGCCAGCTCCACACCACCCGGGAGGAACTGGTGCTGTCGTTCGTCCCGGCGGCCGGCACCCCGCGGATCCGCTGGTCGCGGCAGACGATCGACCGAGCGCTGCGCGCGGGCCTGGCGCAGGCGGCCCACAACCTGGCCGGCAACGGGCTGGCGGGCACGGTTCTGGCGTTCACGCTGACCAGGGTGTTTGCGCCGTCGGTGGAGTGGTTTCTGCAGCACGCGGGGTAACGCCCCCGTGCCGCGCCGGTCACCGCACGCGGAGCGCCTTGCTCGTGGCGCTGGCGCGGCCCGCCGCGTTGGACGCGGTGACGGTGCACGTGACCGTGTGCCGGCGCAGAGCCCGTGTCACCTTCAGACGGCGAGCCCGCGCGGCGTGCCGTACCTTGCTGTTCACCTTCCAGCCGTACGCGTAGCGGGTTGGGCGGTTGGCCCAGACGCCGACGTTGCAGGTGAGCATCGAGCCCTTGCGCGTGACCCGCGGCTTCCGGACGTTCGCCGGCCGCTTCGTCTTATGAGACGGCGGCGGTGGCGGAGGCGGTGGCGGAGGCGGTGGCGGCGGCGGGGTCGTCCCGCCGGGCTGGACCGGGTTGGCGGCGCTCGCCTGCTCGTTGCCCTTGGCGTAGAACGGCTGCGAGCCGCCGGCGATGAGCAGACGCGGCGTGATGCTGGCGCAGTTGGCCAGGCTGGCCAGCGAGGCGATCTCGACGCCGCGGTCGTCGCCCCAGACGACCTTGCTCCCGTCAGGCGACAAGCTGGGGCTCAGACGCATGACGTCGCTGAACTGGGAGGCGGTGAGCGCGATGTTGCACACCGGATTGCCGAAGGCGCCGCTGAAGTCGGACGGCATCAACGGGTTTGAGTAGACCACCAGCCTGACGTTGCGCGGCCGGCCGTCGGTCCAGTCGTGCGCGTCGTTGAAGAACACGACGGCCTCCTTGCCGGAGCGGCTGATCACCGCGTCGGCGGTCATGCTGTCCATCGGCGCCTGTGACTCGACCCATCCGGGGCCCGTGTTATCGGGCGCAGTCACGGAGTGCACTCCCCAGTGCGCGCCGAATACCGGAGGTCCGCTATGCGACACGGTGAACGTCGAGCTGTCAATCCAGGCGGGGTTCGTGAAGTCGACCTGGCCCTGGGTTTGATTGGGGAAGCTCAGGCCGGTGGCGTTTGCCGGCGTCCACAGCGCGACCATGTGCCCGAAGTCGCCGCACGAGTAGATGCCGTAGGCGATGCGCGTGGCGTCGGGCGACACTCGGACGCGCGAGGGCGGATACGTCGGGCAGCTGGGCGTCGAGTAGCTTCCGTACGTGGGGATAGGGCCGCCGATCTGGTTGCCGTCGCCGCGAAACCGGTATAGCTCAGAGCTGCCCGACGTGTCGGTGCCGCCGGGATTCACCCGCGCCAGGCCGCCGGCGGCCACAATCGTGCCGTCGTCGGCCTCCGAGGGCGATGCCCAGCCGTACGGGTGACGCGTGAACTGGCGCGCGCTCGAGCCGTCCGGAGCGGCGATCCAGACGGTGCCGCCCTTGAGGTACACGATCGAATCAGCTCGCGCAGCCGGCGCCGACGCCACCGCCGCAGCGAACGCAAGAAGGCAGGCGGTGGCTCCGACCAGTCCGCGGGCCCGCCCCCGAGCACGCTCAGTCATCAGTGATCTCCTCAGCAGTCAATGTTCCTTCCCGTTCTGCCTCCCGGCGTGACACCGCGCGCCCCGTGTCACGTGATCCCGGGGAACGGAAAACACCCTGCGCGCTCCGGGCAACCGTAGGCACAGCCCGCGGGCGCGGCAATGGTGCGACCCCCGGGATTACCCCTGAGATTCCGCCGGCATCCGACCCTCGTGGCCGTGCAGGCTGCCCCCGGCCGAGGCACCGCCAAACTTCAGGGGTAATCCCGGGGGTCGTCGTATTGCGGTGCCAGAGGGCCGCACCTACGGTGAAAATCCATGAGAAGACTCGCACTGATCGCCGCGCTCGGCGCGGCTGCGGCCCTGCCTGCCGGCGCTGGCGCCGCCACGCTCCCGAAGCTCGCCACCGTCGCCCCGCTGGCGGACGCCTGGCCCGGCGCACACGTTCCCGTCGCGGCGGTCGTGCGAGGGGGCGGTGCGCGGTCGGGCCGCACCCGGATCCAGTACCTGCTCTCACGCGATGGGCGGCTCGGCCGCGGGGACCGAGCGCTGGGCCGGGCGCATGCGATCCCGGCGCTGGCGCCGCACCGCAGCCGGCGCTCGACGAGCGTTATCACGATCCCCGCGCGCACGAGGCTGGGGCGCTGGTACCTGCTGGCCTGCGTGGGAAGCGGGACCCGTCGTCGGTGCGTGTCCGTTCCGCTGCCGATCCTGGCCAAGCCATCGGCGCGCGGCGTCACGGTGCTCGCCGATCCGGCGCACGCCGCTACGCAACGGATCGCCGCCGCCACCGGTGGGACGGTGACGGCGACCGGGGCGGACGGGTCTCGCTACACCCTGGTGCTTCCGGCCAACGCGCTGATCTCCGACGAGACGATCTCGCTGACGCCCGTCACGGGGCTGCGGGGGCTGCGCGGCCACGGCCGGCCCGCCGCGGGCGTTCAGCTCAGTCCCGACGGTCTCGTGCTGCTCAGGCCGGCGACCCTGACGATCGCCCCCGCACGCGGGGTTCCGGTGGCGCGCCAGATCGGCTACTCCTGGCACGGCAGCGGCCGGGAGAGCGGTCTGTATCCGCCGACGCTCGATGCGAACAGCTTCACGATGCGCCTCGTCCACTTCTCGGGCTACGAGCTGATCGATGGCGGCGCCGCAGACCGCGCCAGCCTGGCCAACCAGCCGACCAACGTTCAGGATCGCTGGGCGGAGGTGGAGGCTGCGGCCGCGGCGGCCCGGGCGGGGGGCGATACGCCGGCGGCCACCGCGCGATTCACCCGAGCCATGCACGACTACCTGCAGACGCAGTACGACGCGGTGGTCAAGCCGCAACTGGAGGCGGCCATGGGCGACGACACGCTCGCCTACGCCGCGCTCCAGGCCGGGCTGGCCTGGGCCCACAACGCGGCCGTTCTGGGCGCCGGCTTCGCGGCCGAGCAGCGGTACGTGACCGATGCGATGGTGACGATCCTCGACAACGCCATCAGGGCATCGGCGGCGCGCTGCGACGCGGGACAGATCGCATTCGTGCAGCGGATGCTCGCCATCGCTCGCATCCGCGCGGTCCTCGGGTCGCCCGAGTCCAATGCCGATCTCGATGCGATCCAGAAGTGCCTCCAGTTCAGGCTCGACTTCACGGCCAACTCGACGATGAACGCCGGGTGGGTCTGGAAATCCACGGTGGAGGTCAAGGACCTCGGGATCAGCGCCTTGGCTGGACCGGCGGCGAGCGGAGCCGGCTCGGTGACGGCACCGGTCAAGTACACGAGCCAGACCGAGGTGAGTCACGGCGCAGGCTGCGTTTGGTCATTCGGAGCTACGCAGGAGCAGGAACCGTTCACGGTCTATTCGCTCTCGTTGGACGCCTCGCTGCACGAGGTGATCGGGTCCGGCGGACGGGCTACGTTCCAAACTCCTCCGCCGAGTTTCACGCTCGACATGTCACCCGGCACGTACTTTGAGTCGGCGCAGGGACACTGCCCCGGCGCCAAGATGCCGCTGACGACGGACAAGCTAGCGACGTACTTCGGCAGCTGGTACTGGACGCACCGGGGCGAGGCAACAGGGACCAATCGGTACGTGCTGACCGGATGGAGCGCGGGAGGAGGCGGGCAGCTTGCCCAGCTGCATTTTGACCGGACTGTCCCGGCGCCGGGCTGCCCGTGCAGCTGGAGCCAGCAGAGCACATTCATCATTCGCCAGGCGGCCGGGGGGTAGTCACGCCGACTACCTACATGGGTGGCCGTGCCTAGGCGACGAGCGCATCGGTGAGCTCGCCGCGGACGCGGATGCCGAGCTTGCGGTAGGCGCTGGCCAGGTGGGTCTCGACCGTCTTCTCGGTGATGAACAGCGACTGCGCGATCCGCCGGTTGGTCGTGCCGTCTGCGGCCAGCCGCGCGATGCGATGCTCGGTCGGCGTGAGCGACGGGGGCCCGGTGGCGGCGGCGCGCCGCGGCCGTCCGCCGGCCGCGATGAGGCCCGCGCGGGCGCGCTGGGCGACCGCCGGAGCGCCGCAACCCTCGGCGATCTCGGTGGCTTCGCGCAGGTGCTCGCGGACCACGCGGCCCAGTCCCGCCTCGTGCTCTGCCATCCCCAACTCGGCCAGGGTGCGCGCGAGTTCGAGGCGAGCCTCGGACGGTCTCAGCAGCTCGACCGCCTCGCCCAGGATCGGGATCCGCCGGCCGGCCGGGCCGACCAGCGCCTGCGCGCGCATGGCCTGCCCCAGGAGCCAGGGATCGCCCCATTTCCCGGCGCTGCGAACCTCATCGTCGATCAATTGCTGCGCCCCGCTGTGGTCGCCCATCGCGTGCAGCGCGATCGCCGCCTCCGCGCGCCACGGGGCAAAGGCCGAGTTCGGCGCCTGCCAGCGATCGACCAGGCGGCCGACCGCGCGCATGTCCTCCACCGCCTCGACCAGCCTGCCCTCCGCCAGGCGGAGCCTGCCCCGGGCGCTGAGCAGGAGTGCGGTGGGAAGCTGATCGGCCGGCCCGGTGGCCGAGGGCAGGGTCATCCGCGCCTCGTCGAGGTCGCCGCGCAACACCAGCGCCTCGATCCGGAACGCCAGAGCGAAGGCCGCTGCAACCGCCGCGACCTCAGGTGGCGCGAGCTGGGTGGCGAGCTCGCTGTCGGCGAGGGCTTCCTGGAGTGAGCCGGCGTGCCAATGCCCTGACGCGCGGAAGGCGTGCGCCACGGCGAGGCCGGGCAGATCCCCTCGCGCGCGGGCATGCGCGATGAACTCGTCACACACGGCAATCGACTGCGCATAGCGCCCGCTGAGTATCAGCGCGCCGACCGCGTGGGCATGGAGGAAGACCGACTCCAGCAGCCAGCCGCCGGCCAGCGCCCGTTCGGCCAGCGAGACCGCCTCCGCCCGCGACTCGCCGCGGGCGACGATCTCGCTCGACAGGACGGCGAGCAGCATGCACGCGCCGGGAGAGTTGCCGAGCGCATCGGGCTCGAGTTGCCTCAGACGCTCGAGCCCCAGCGAACGGTGCGCGCCGTCGAGCAGGGCAAGGTTGAGCAGCTCGGCCTCGAGCTGAAGTCTCAGATCGTCGCGTGGATCGAGCCGATCAAGCACGCGCAGCGCCAGCTCGGCGCCGGCGCTCAGCTCGCCTGAGCGCGCCAGCAGCCGGATCAGCGCCAGCGCGGCGTGCGCCTGGGTGGCCTCGTCCGGCGCGGACTCCAGTGCCTCGCGCAGATGAGCCACCGCGCGATGGTCCCCCGCGCGGCCCTCGGCCTGGCCGGCGGCCAGCAGCAGCTCCGGGCGCCAGTCGGAGGGGGGCGGCTCGCGCAGCGCGCGGCGCAGAAACCGCGCCGCCAGCGCAGGCGCACCCCGGGACAGCGTCTCGGCCGCGGCAGTGCGCAGCGTCTGGGCGACCCACGCGTCACCGGCGTGTGGCACCTCGGTCAGGTGAACCGCCAGCCGGTCGGGCGCCGCGCCGTCGGCCGCCAGCAACCGCGCGGCGCGGAGGTGCAGTGTTGCGCGTTCATGGGGCAGGACAGCGGCGGCGATGGCGGCCCGCACCAGCGGGTGCTCGAACCGGGGCGGATCCGCCTGGGCCAGGATCCCGACGCGGACCAGGTCGTAGAGCATCGCATGGCAGGCACCCGGAGCGAGCTCGGCCAGCGCCGCGACGTGGGCGGGCTCGACGCCGTCACCCAGAATCGCCACCGCCTGGGTCACGGCCGGCGCATCCGGGTGTACCCGGAGCACGCGGCGAAGGAACGCTGGGCCCAGCCCCCGCGGGATCACCGCCGGCACGCTGGCGGCCGCTGCAGCGACCGGTTCGATGCCGCGGGCTTTCACTTCACGCACCAGCTCGTTGAGCAGCAGCGGGTTGCCGTCGGTGCTGGCATGGCATGCCGCGCAGAACCGATCGTCGGCGTGATCGCCGAGCAGAGCGCGCAGAAGCGACGCAGATTCTTCCGGGGCGAGCGGCGCCGGCCGGATCAGCGCCGCGGGGGCGGCGGCGATGAGCTCGTCGATCAGCGCCTGCTCGCTGCCGGGCTCGTGCGGTCGCAACGTCACGCACAGTTGCGCGTCGACGCCGTCGAGCCGCACCAGCAGGTAGGCCAGCGCGCGCAGAGAGGGTTCGTCGGCCCAGTGGAGATCGTCCACGCACAACTGCAGCGGTGCGGTCGCGGCGATCCCGTCGATCAGCCAGTACAGGCCGGCGAACACCGCGAACGCGTCGATGTTGCCCGCCGTGGGGCGCTCGTCCAGTGCCGGCAGCGCCATCGCCGCGGCGCCATCGAGCAGCCGTTCTCGCTCACCCGGCCCGCAGGCCCGCAGCACCGGGTCGAGTAGCTGACGCATGACCCCGAACGGGAGCTCACACTCGAGCTCGGTGCCGTGGGCCGAGAGGACCTTCGCGCCACTGGCGCGCGTCGCCGCAGCGGCCTCGGTCAACAGGCGCGTCTTCCCGATCCCGGGCGCGCCCTCGATCACCACCAGGTGCGTGCCGGCCCGGTCGCGCAGCGCATGTCTGAGCGCCGTGATCTCGTCGGCGCGACCGATCAGGTGCCCCGTGCCGCTCCACACGCGAGCGCAGTCTACGCGGCGCGTGGCGGAAAAACTGTTTGCCGATGCTCTGAAAGAAAAAGCGGTCGCCGCCCGTTTGTGTCCCCGGAGGCCGCATGCCGGGGGCCGGACCCTTTTTACCGACCCATCAATACGAGGAGGCGACTTGATCGCTCGAGTATCCGGCGGCATCGCGGTGGCCACTGCCACGGCGCTGATCGCGTGTGGCGGTGCCCTGGCGTCCACCACGCCCGTTAAGCATCCGACCGTGAAGCACCACCGCGGCTGGACCATGACGTGCAAGAAGGTCCAGGAGAAGAAGCACGGCAAGCTCGTCAAGAAGCACGGCAAGGCCGTCATGGTCAAGAAGTGCACGTTCAAGCACGGCAATTCCATCAAGACCACCCCGGCCAGCGGGGTCGCGGGTCCGCAGGGTCCGAAGGGCGCCACCGGCCCGCAGGGTGCCACCGGCCCGCAGGGTGCCCAGGGCAACACGGGTCCGCAGGGTCTGCAGGGCCCGTCTGCCCCGCCGCCGCACACCTCCACGGTGTTCTCCAACATCCCGACGCCGTTCCCGGCCAGCCTGCCGAGCATCGGCTTCGAGGCGACCAGCACGTCGGAGTTCGGTGGCCAATTCGACCTGGCCGGCGGGCCGCGGACGAACCCGAACATCGGCGTGGTGATGGACAGCTGGGCCTGCCAGTCCGGGTCCGGCACGAGCTGCACCACGACCCCCGGCGCGAAGTTCAGCGAGCCGATCACGGTGAACATCTACCGCGTCGACGCGAACGGCGTGGACGTGGGCTCGCTGCTGTACTCGCACACCGACACGTTCGAGATCCCGTACCGCCCCTCGGCTGACACCACCGGGACCTGCTCGGGAGGCGAGTTCGTGGGGTCAGACCACGCCTGCCACAACGGCCTGGCCTACGAGATCCACTTCGATCTCACCAGCGCGACGCTGAAGCTCCCGGACCACGTGATCATCTCGGTGGCCTACAACACGTCCGCCCACGGGTATGCGCCGACCGGTGTCTCCGGACCGGCCGACTCGCTGAATGTCGGACTGGTGGGCAGCGAGTCCAAGCCGAGCACCGGGTCGTACCCGCAGCCCGACACGGTCTACATCGCGACCACCAGCTCGGGCACGGCGGCGAACTACGACGACGTGTTCGCTGCAGACCAGGCTGATTCGACCAACTGGGCGGACGGCAACGGCGGCTACTACCAGCCCGCCATTTCGGTCAGCACCACCGGCTGATCCGGGCCTAAGACAGACCGCAAGACAAGAAAGGGCCGCGCCACAGCGGCCCTTTCTTTTCCCTCGGAGCGAAGGAAGGCGCGCCCGGCAGGATGTGAAGGTTGAAGCAACCGAGGCAAGGTTTGGTCGGTTCCTGTACTTTTGCAGGCTGAATATCGCCTAGCCGAATCGTCCTGGCCCCCAGCTTGGGCGATCGGGGGACCCGAAGGGGCCGCTTGGTCCCAGGGGCGAATCGCCGGTGTTTCGGCGTAGCGCGACTCTTTCAGCGCGAGCCCGTCAGCTAACCCCGAAGGCGCTCGGAAAGAGAAGGGTCGCCCGCCGTGCTCCATATCCGTTCCCGTGCGCTCGCCCGTGCTGTCCCGGCGGTCGTTGCCGTCGCGCTGGCGTGCTTGGCCGGCCCCGCGGGTGCCGTGACCCCCACGCTGGGCAGCCGCATTCTGCGCCAGGGGATGCGCGGAGCCGATGTGCGGGCGTTGCAGCGGGATCTCACCAACGCCGGATTCAAGATCGCCCCCAGCGGCGTCTTCGGGCCGGTGACGCTGCGCAAGGTGCGGGCGTTCCAGCGCCAGTTCGCTCTGAAGGTGGACGGGATCGTGGACGCGGCGTTCCTTCGTGAAATGCAGATCGTCCTGCTCCCGAGCGACTCGGCGGCGTCCGGAGTGCTGGGGCAACGCACCCTACGGCCCGGCATGCGGGGAACCGATGTCCGGACGTTGCAACGAGACTTGTCTACGACCGGCTATCCGACGGCCGCGGACGGCAGGTTCGGCCGGGCCACGAAGACGAGCGTCGAGTACTTCCAGCAGGACAACGGTCTGCGTGCCAACGGCGTGGTCACCTATCAGGAGTCGCTGGTCCTGCGCGAGTTGGTGGCTGTCGTGCGGGTCGGCGGCCACAACAGCGGGCTTGGCAACGGTCGTGTCGCCGCGCCGCCGCCCCCGCCGACCGGGCCCGGCGGCGCCACGGGCAGGGCCGCGATCAACGCCAACGGCACCGCCACCCCGCCGGCCAACGCGCCCGCGCAGGTCCAGGAGGTCATCGCGGCTGCCAATCGGATCATCGACACCCCGTATGTGTGGGGCGGCGGTCACGGGAGTTGGCGGTCTGACGGCTACGACTGCTCAGGCGCGGTGAGCTTTGCACTCCACGGCGGCAACCTGCTCGCCAGCCCTGAGGACTCAACGAGTCTTGAGTCCTACGGCAATCCCGGTCCGGGAAAGTGGATAACCATCTACGCCGACGCCTCGCACGCGTTCATGGTCGTGGCCGGCCGCGCGTTCGACACGGCCGACTACGGCGGCCCCAATATTCCCGGCGGCAGCGGTCCGCGATGGCGGAGCAATCCGACGGGGAACCTGAACGACGGTGGCGACTACATCGTTCGCCACCCGCCCGGCCTCTGAGCGTCACGCGCCTGTAGCGCGCCCGGCAGGATTTGAACCTGCGACCTTCCGCTCCGGAGGCGGACGCTCTATCCCCTGAGCTACGGGCGCGGGGGCGATCAGGGATGATCGCAGGGCCAGGAGCTTACCGTGCAAATCGCCATCATCTCCGACACGCATATGCCACGGGGGTCGCGAGAGCTCCCCGCGGAGTGCGTGATGCGCTTGACGACGGCCGATCTGGTCATCCATGCCGGCGACTTCACCCGGCTCGAGGTCGTGGAGCAACTGCGGGTCATCAACGAGGTGGTGGCCGTGCACGGCAACATGGACGAGGCGCAGGTGCGGGAGGAGCTGCCGGTGAGCGCGCTGATGAACACCGGCGAGCACCGGATCGCGATCATCCACGACGCGGGCCCGACCGCCGGCCGCCTGCGGCGCATGCAGACCCGGTTCCCGGAGGCCGACGCGGTCATCTTCGGCCACTCTCACATCCCGCTGCACGAGCGGGCGCCGGACGGGTTTCAGATCTTCAACCCGGGCAGCCCCACCGACCGGCGCCGCGCGCCGCACCACACGATGGGGATCTGCGACGCCGCCGGCGGCGAGCTCCGATTCCAGCTCGTCGAGCTCGACTGACAGACTCAGAGCCCCATGGACCTCTCGATCTTCTTCGCCGGGACCGCCGGGTCTGTTCCCACGCCGCGCCGCGGCCTGCCGTCGATCCTCGTCCGCCGCGGGGCCGACCGCATCCTGTTCGACTGCGGCGAGGGAACCCAGCGCCAGCTGGTCGCCTCGGTGGGCCTGGCCGACCTGACCGAGATCTATCTGACCCACTTCCACGCCGACCACTGGCTGGGCCTGCCGGGGATGCTCAAGACGTTCGACCTGCGCGGACGGGAACGGCCGCTCGCCATCCACGGGCCGCGCGGACTGGCCGCGCTACTGGCCCTGGCCATGCGCCTCACCGGGCGGGTCGGCTACGAGCTGGAGATCATCGAGTTGGAGGCCGGCGACGTGCTGGAGCGCGACGGGTACCGGATCGCGCCCGTGCCCGTCTCCCACCGGGGCACCGCGCTGGGGTACGTGCTGTTCGAGGACGAGCGGCCGGGCGTGTTCGATCCGGAGGCGGCGGTCCGGCTGGGCCTGGTGCCCGGGCCGGAGTTCGGCCGCGTCCAGCGGGGCGAGACGGTCCGGGGGATCTCGCCGGACCAGGTGCTGGGTCCGGCTCGTCCCGGGCGCAAGCTGGTCCTGTCCGGCGACACCCGGCCCTGTGATGCCCTGCGGGTGGCCGCCCACGGCGCCGACGTGCTCGTCCACGAAGCGACGTTCGCCGAGGAGGAGCGCGAGCGGGCCGCCGAGAACGGCCACTCCACCGCGGTCCAGGCGGCCATGATCGCCCGGGAGGCGGAGGTGAGCTTGCTGGCGCTCACCCACATCTCGATGCGCCATCCGGTCGGGCTGCTGCGCGACGAGGCGCGGGCCGTGTTCCCGGCCACGGTCGTCCCGCGGGACTTCGACACCATCGAGATCCCCCTGCCGGAGCGCGGCGAGCCGGAGCTCGTTCACTGGGACGACCGCCTGGCCCCCGCCGAAGAGCCCGCCCCGTCCACGCCATGACCCGGCCCGGCAGCGCGATGACGGCGACCGCCCCCACCGAGCTGAACACGCCGCGGATGCGGGGCGAGCCGTTGGGGCCCGAGCACGAGGCCGAGATGGCCGAGCTGACCCTGGACCCGCGGGTCTACCGGACCCTGTGGCCGTGGTCATATCCGCCCACCCGCGCCGACGTGCGGTCCAGCCTGGCCGACAAGCGCGGCCACTGGGAGCGCTACGGGTTCGGCCTGTGGCTCCTGCGCGACCGCGCCACCGGACAGCTGGTCGGTCGCGGCGGGCTGCAGTACACCGACGCGCTCGGTGGCTACGCGGTGGAGGCGGCCTGGGCGATCGTCCCCGAGCGCTGGGGGCAGGGGCTGGCGACCGAGCTGGCCCGGGCGTCGGTGACGGTCGGCTTTGACTCGCTACGCCTCAAGGAGGTCATCGCCATCACGCTGCCTGACAACGCCGCGTCCCGGCGGGTGATGGAGAAGGCCGGTTTCACCTACGACCGGGACATCGTCCACGTTGGGCTGACCCACGTCCTGTACCGGCGCCGTCCCGGCGATGCGGCCTCGGATCCCAGCTGACCTCGGCAGGAAACGTGACCAGGAGTCCCGCTTCTCGCCGAGCTAGCTCCACCGCCGCCTCGGAGACGCCGCCCCCGCTGCTAAGGTCGCCAACAACAAACTCCAGCCCCTTTAACCACGGTCCCGTGAGGCCGGAAAGGAGCATCAGTTGGAACGTTCAACGGTCGCGCTCGACCGCGATGATATGCGCCGCACGCTCGTGCGGATCGCTCACGAGATCGTTGAGAAGAACCCGGACGGCGCCGTGGCGCTCGTCGGGATCCACCGGCGGGGCGCTCACCTCGCCACTCGCCTGCAGCCGCTGACCAGCGAGCTGCTCGACACGGCCGTGCCGCTCGGCTCGGTCGACATCGCCTTCTACCGGGACGACCTCAACATCCGGCAGAGCGCCCCGGTCGTCCACGCCACGCGGCTCGACTTCCCCGTCGACGGCCGCACGATCGTCATCGTCGACGACGTCCTCTACACCGGACGCACGGTCCGCGCCGCGATCGACGCCATCTTCGACTACGGGCGGCCGGCCCGGGTGCAGCTGGCGGTGCTGGTCGACCGCGGCCACCGCGAGCTCCCGATCCGCCCGGACTACGTCGGCAAGAACCTGCCGACCTCGCAGTCCCAGCGGGTCAACGTCCACGTCGAGGAGGTCGACGGCGTCGACGAGGTCACGATCGGCCCCGCGCAGAGTCCAACCGAGAGGAGCAAGGCCGCATGAGCGCCGACATGCCGCGCCACCTGATCTCCATCGACGACCTCGACCGCCCCGGGATCGAGCGCATCCTGGACCGGGCCGAGTCGTTCGCCGAGGTGTCCGGCCGGGAGATCAAGAAGGTGCCCGCCCTGCGCGGGCGCACCATCGTCAACCTGTTCTACGAGGCGAGCACCCGGACGAGCTCCAGCTTCGAGCTGGCCGCCAAGCGCCTGTCCGCCGACGTCGTCAGCGTCCGCTCCTCCGGCTCCAGCGTCGAGAAGGGCGAGTCGCTCAAGGACACGGTCTACACGCTGTCGGCCTACGACCCGGCGGCGATCGTCATCCGCTCCCCGCACGCCGGCGCCGCCCAGCTGGTGGCCGGCTGGACCGATGCCGCCGTCGTCAACGCCGGCGACGGCAAGCACGAGCACCCCACCCAGGCGCTGCTCGACGTGTACACCCTGCGCCGCCGGCTCGGCTCGCTGGACGGCCTGAACATCTGGATCGTCGGCGACGTCACCCACTCCCGGGTGGCCCGCTCGGACATCCTGGCCTTCACCCGGATGGGGGCCGAGGTCACGGTCAGCGGGCCGCCGACCCTCATCCCGCGGGAGATCGAGACGCTCGGCTGCACGGCCACGCCGACGCTGGAGCGCCTGCACGAGGCCGACATCGTCTACGTCCTGCGCATGCAGAACGAGCGCATGACCGACAGCTTCGTCCCCTCCCTGCGTGAGTACGCCGCCCAGTACCAGATCAACGCCGCACGGCTGCGCCCGGAGCAGCTGGTCATGCACCCGGGGCCGGTCAACCGGGGCGTCGAGATGGCGGCGGCCACGATCGACTCGCCCCAGGCCCTGATCGGCGATCAGGTCAAAGCCGGGGTGGCGGTGCGGATGGCCGTCCTCTACGAGCTGCTCGTCGGCTCGCCGGCCCTGGCGGCAGCAGGATGACGCCCCCGGCGATCTATCAGGCGAGCCTGGATGGCGAGCGATCGCCAGGAGGGGGCGCATGACGATGGCGACCAAGCGACTCTTCCACGCCGAGCAGCCCGGAGCCGACCTGCTCATCCGCGGCGCCCACGTGCTCGACCCCCGTGGCGATCTCGACGAGACCCACGACGTGCTCATCCGGGACGGCCGGATCGCCGAGCTGAGCGCCCCCGGCTCGGGGCAGGCCCCCGCCGACGACGGGATTGAGGTCATCGACGCAGCCGGCCGGCACCTGTTCCCCGCGTTCGTCGACCCCCACGTCCACCTGCGCACGCCGGGCCAGGAGTACAAAGAGGACATCGAGTCCGGCACCGCGGCGGCGGCCGCCGGCGGCTACTGCGCGGTGGTGGCGATGCCGAACACCGACCCGACCGTCGACAGCGCGGCCGTGCTGGGCGCGCTGATAGAGCGGGCCGAGCGCGAGGCGCGGATCCCGGTCGGCTTCCTGGCGTCGATCACCCGCGGGCTGGAGGGCCGGGAGCTGACCGAGATGGCCGACCTGCGCCAGACCGGCGCCATCGGCTTCACCGACGACGGCAAGCCGGTCGTCTCGGCCGGGATGCTGCGCCGGGCGCTGCAGTACCAGCATCTGGCCGGCGGGATCATCGCCCTGCACGAGGAGGATCCCGCCCTCTCCCACAACGGCGTCATGCACGAGGGGGCGGTCTCGGCCCGGCTCGGCCTGGCCGGCATCCCGTCGCTGTCGGAGTCGACGATGATCGCCCGCGACGCGGCGCTGGCCCGCTACGAGGACGCCCGGGTGCACTTCCAGCACTTGTCGGCGGTCGAGTCCGTCGAGGCGCTGGAGGCGGCCAAGGCGGCCGGCGTGCGGGTGAGCGGCGAGGCCTCGCCTCACCACCTGACGCTGACCCACGAGGCGGTGCTCAGCCTGGACAGCCGGTTCAAGATGAACCCGCCGCTGCGGACCGAGGCCGACCGGAAGGCCCTCATCGACGCGCTGCGGCGCGGGGTCATCGAGTGCGTCGCCACCGACCACGCGCCCCACGCCGTCCATGAGAAGGAGGTCCCCTTCGAGCAGGCGCCGATGGGCACCACCGGGCTGGAGACGGCGTTCGCGGCGATCTACACCGACCTGGTGCTACCCGGCGAGCTGCCGCTGGACATCCTGGTGGAGCGCCTGAGTGGCGGGGCGGAGCTGTACGACCTGACCGCCCCCCGGATCGCGGTCGGCCGGCCCGCCGACGTGTGCCTGGTCGATCTCGACGCCCGCTACGTCGTCGGCGCCGACGGCTACGTCAGCCGCTCCTCCAACAGCGCCTTCCACGGCCGCACGCTCCAGGGCCAGGTGCTCCTGACGCTCGCCGCCGGCGGGATCGCCTACCGGCGGCCGACGCTGGTCCGCGGCCCGGAGCGGGTGGGCTGATGGCCGAGGCGACCGCATACGTGCTGCTGGAGGACGGCGCTCGCTTCGATGGGATCGCGTGTGGCGCCGACGCGCCGGCGGTGGGGGAGATCGTGTTCACCACCGCCATGTCCGGCTACCAGGAGGCGATGACCGATCCCAGCTACGCCGGGCAGCTGATCGCCTTCACCTTCCCGCAGATCGGCAACTACGGCGTCAGCGCCGAGGCCATGGAGTCCGACCGCATCCACGCCCGCGCGGCGATCATGCGCGCGGGCGTCGACCGCGACGATGCGGGTGGGTCGGGCCGAATAGAGGTGGGCTGGCTGACCTGGCTGCGCGACTGCGGCATCCCCGCCATCACCGACGTCGACACACGGGCGCTCGTCCGCCACATCCGCGATGCCGGGGCGATGCGGGGCGGGGTGTTCCCGGTCCGCATCACCCAGAGCCAGGCCCGGGAGCTGATCGAGGCCGAGCCGCCGATGACCGGCCGTAACCTGGCCCGGGAGGTCACGCCGCAAGAGACGACGGTCCTGGAGCCAACCACCGACGGCGCCGGCCCGCACATCGCGATGATCGACACCGGGGTCAAGCTGTCGATCGTCCGCAACCTCCGCGCCCGGGGCGCCACCGTCGCCCTGCACCCATGCACGGTGAGCGCCGCGGACCTGCTGGCCACCGGTCCGGACGCGATCTTCCTGGCCAACGGCCCCGGCGACCCGGGCGCGCTCGACGACATCGTCGGCACGGTCCGGGAGCTCGTCGGCAAGCTGCCGGTCTACGGGATCTGCCTCGGGCACCAGTTGCTGTGCCGGGCGGTCGGCCTGGAGACGTACAAGCTGCCGTTCGGCCACCACGGCGCCAACCACCCGGTCAAGGACCTGACCACGGGCCGGACCGAGATCACCAGCCAGAACCACGGCTTCGCCGTCCTCGGGCCGGGCGGTGCCAAGACGATCGACGACGACGAGCCGGTCCGCTGGGAGACGGACTTCGGCGCCGCCGAGCTGACCCACATCAACCTGTATGACCGGACGGTGGAGGGACTCACGCTGAGAGACGTGCCCGGGGCCACCGTCCAGTACCACCCGGAGGCGGGCCCCGGCCCGAACGACGCCCTCTACCTGTTCGACCGCTTCGTCAACGAAATCAAGGCCGCCGCGTAAACCCACCATGCCCCGCCGCGACGACATCCACAAGATCCTGCTCCTCGGCTCCGGCCCGATCGTCATCGGCCAGGCCGCCGAGTTCGACTACTCCGGCACCCAGGCGTGCCGGGTGCTCGAGCAGGAGGGCTACGAGGTCGTGCTGGTCAACTCCAACCCGGCCACGATCATGACCGACCCCGAGGTGGCCACCACCACCTACATCGAGCCGCTGCTGCCCGGTCCGGTGGCCCAGGTCATCGAGCGCGAGCGCCCGGACGCCCTGCTGCCCACGCTCGGCGGCCAGACCGCGCTCAACCTGGCCAAGGCCCTGTACGAGGACGGCACGCTCGACAAGTACGGCGTGGAGCTGATCGGCGCCGACTACGACGCCATCGACCGGGCCGAGGACCGCGAGCGCTTCCGGGACACGATGACCGGGGCCGGCCTGCGGGTGCCCAAGAGCGTCATCGCCCACAGCACCCAGGACGCCCGGGACGCCCTGCCGTGGCTCGGCCTGCCGTTCATCGTCCGCCCGGCGTTCACGTTGGGGGGAACCGGGGGCGGCGTCGTCCGCACCGAGCAGGAGATCGAGCGCATCGTGGGCGGCGGCCTGGCCGCCTCGCCGATCGGCCAGGTCCTGCTGGAGGAGTCGGTGCTCGGCTGGGGCGAGTTCGAGCTGGAGGTCATGCGCGACCACACCGACAACGTGGTGATCGTGTGCTCCATTGAGAACCTCGACCCGATGGGCGTCCATACCGGTGACAGCGTGTGCGTCGCCCCTCAGCAGACGCTGACCGACAAGCAGTACCAGGCGCTGCGCGACCAGGCGATCACCGTCATCCGCGCCGTCGGGGTCGAGACGGGCGGGTCCAATGTCCAGTTCGCCGTCAACCCGGCCACCGACGAGATCGTCGTCATCGAGATGAACCCGCGGGTCAGCCGCTCCAGCGCGCTGGCCAGCAAGGCGACCGGCTTTCCGATCGCCAAGATCGCCGCCCGCCTGGCCGTCGGCTACACGCTGCAGGAGATCCCCAACGACATCACCCGCGCTACCCCGGCCAGCTTTGAGCCGGCGATCGACTACTGCGTGGTCAAGTGGCCGCGGTTCGCCTTCGAGAAGTTCCCGGGGGCCGAGTCCGGGCTGACCACCCACATGAAGTCCGTCGGCGAGGCGATGGCCCTGGGGCGGACGTTCAAGCAGGCGTTCGCCAAGGCCCTGCGCTCCCGGGAGCTCGACACCGTCCCGCGGTCGCCGGAGGACGACGGCGAGCTCCTCACCCTGCTTGAGCAGGGCGGTGCCGAGCGCTTCGACCACCTGCTCGAGGCCCTGCGCCGCGGCCACTCCATCGACGAGCTCCGCGCCCGGACGAGCATCGACCCGTGGTTCCTGCGTGAGCTGAAAGAGCTGGTCGAGGATCCGGAGGCGCCGTTCGCCGGCGAGCGCACGTACAAGGCGGTCGACACCTGCGCCGCCGAGTTTGCGGCCGAGACGCCGTACTTCTACTCCGGCTGGGAGCGTGTGGCCAGCCACGAGGTCACCCCCGGCGATCGTCCCGGCATCGTCATCCTCGGCTCCGGGCCTAACCGGATCGGCCAGGGGATCGAGTTCGACTACTGCTGCGTGCACGCCGCCCAGACGGTCCGCGAGCTCGGCCGCGACGCGGTCATGATCAACTGCAACCCGGAGACGGTGTCGACCGACTACGACACGTCGGACCGGCTGTACTTCGAGCCGCTGACGCTCGACGACGTGCTCGCCGTCTGCGAGCTCGAGAAGCCCGAGGGGGTGGTCGTCCAGTTCGGCGGCCAGACGCCGCTCAAGCTCGCCTCGGGCCTGGATGCGGCCGGCGTCCCCATCCTGGGCACCAGCATCGACGCCATCGACCTGGCCGAGGACCGGTCCCGATTCGGCGCCCTGCTCGATCGCCTCGGCTACAGCGCCCCGCCGTATGCCACCGCCCGGTCGGCCGAGGAGGCGCTGGCCAGGGCGCCGGAGGTGGGCTTCCCGCTGCTGGTGCGCCCCAGCTACGTGCTCGGCGGGCGGGCCATGGAGATCGTCTACAGCGTCGAGGGCCTGCAGGACTACCTCGAGCGCGTGGGGGCCGAGAGCGGCTCCACCATCTATCTGGACCGGTTCCTGGAGGACTCGATCGAGGTCGACGTCGACGCCCTGTGCGACGGCGAGGACGTGTGGATCGCCGGGATCATGCAGCACGTCGAGGAGGCCGGGATCCACTCGGGCGATTCGGCCTGCGTGCTGCCGCCGCACACGCTCGGGGCCGAGATGCTCTCAAACATCCGCGAGCAGACGACCGGGATCGCCCGGGCCCTCGGGGTGGTCGGGCTCCTCAACGTCCAGTTCGCCATCCACGGCGACGACGGCCTCCACGTGATCGAGGCCAACCCCCGCGCATCGCGGACGGTCCCGTTCGTGTCCAAGGCGATCGGCCTGCCGCTGGCCAAGCTGGCCTGCCGGATCATGCTCGGAGAGCGGATCGCCGACCTCGATCTGCCGGAGAACGCCAGCTGCGGCCACGTCTGCGTCAAGGAGGCGGTGCTGCCGTTCGGCCGCTTCGCCGGCGCCGACTCGCTCCTGGGCCCGGAGATGCGCTCCACCGGCGAGGTCATGGGGATCGCCGCCGACTTCCCCACGGCGTTCGCCAAGGCCCAGGCGGCCGCGGGCGCCAAGCTGCCCAACCAGGGGACCGTGTTCATCACCGTCGCCGACCACGACAAGCCGGCGGCGATCGGCATCGCCAGCCTCCTGCACGACCTCGGGTTCCGGATCATCGCCACCCGCGGCACCGCCCAGTCGCTGGAGCGGATGGGGATCCCGGCCACCCGGATCAACAAGCTCAACGAGGGCCCCGACCACGTCGTCGACTGGATCGAGCGGGGCGCCGTCGACCTGGTCATCAACACGCCCGTCGGGACCGGCGCGCGCGCCGACGGCTATGAGATCCGGTCGGCGGCGGTCGCCCGCGGGATCCCGTGCATCACGACGATGTCCGGCGGCCTGGCCGCCGCCCGGGCGATCATCGCCGCCCGCCGCGGCGAGCCCGCGGTCGTCTCGCTGCAGGAGTTGCACCGCAGCCGCCCGGCCGGGGCGGTGTCGCCGCAGTGAGCGCCGCCGTCGCCGACCGCATCCAGGCCCCGTTCGGCGCCCGGGTGACCCGGGTGACGGCGATCGAGCGCCACGGCGCCTACACCGTGCTGCGCTGCGCCGACCCGGCCGGCCCGCGCCCTCAGGCCGGGCAGTTCTACATGCTGACCGCCGCCGAGCGGTGGGGCGGGGGAGAGGCGGAGCGGCCGTTTCTGCCCCGCGCGTTCAGCGTCCTGCGCGCGGGTGGTGGGCCGGATAACTCGGCGGAGCTCCAGTTCATGATCGAGGACGTCGGGCCCGGGACGCGGCGCCTGTGCGAGCTGCGGGCCGGCGACGGCCTGTCGCTCGTCGGTCCCCTGGGGATCGGCTTCACCGCCCCGCGGGAGGGGCGGCGCCCCGTGCTGGTGGGCGGCGGGGTGGGGATCGCCCCGCTGGCCATCTGGGCCGATCAGCTGGGAGCCGGTCAACCCGGCGCCGTCCTGCTCGGCTTTCGTGACGCCGCTCACGCCCCCGGCGCGGAACTCATCGCGGGCGCGCGGGTGGCCACCGACGACGGCAGCGTCGGCCACCACGGCCTGGTCACCGACCTGCTGGAAGCCGAGTGCGATCGCGATCCCCGGCTGGAGGTGTACGCCTGCGGGCCGCCGCCGATGCTCGAGGCGGTGCGCGGGCTGTGCGCCGAGCGCGACGTCCCGGCTCAGCTGGCCCTGGAATCCGGGATGGCGTGCGGGTTCGGCGCCTGCTTCGGCTGCGTCGTGCCCACGGTCGACGGCTACATCCGGATCTGTGTCGACGGCCCGGTCGTGGACGCCGCCCGCCTCCAGACGGCCCTGACGCCGGGAGCGGGCCATTGACCGCCGCCGTGGACTTCTGCGGCCTCGAGCTGGCCCACCCCGTCATCAACGCGTCGGGAACGTTTGACGCCATCGCCGCCCGGCGGGCGTTCGGCGACGAGCTGATCGCCAACTTCCCGTTCAGCGCGTTCGTCTCCAAGACGGTGACGCTCGAGCCTCGCCAGGGCAACCCGCCGCCCCGGCTGTGGGAGGTGCCGGCCGGCCTGATGAACTCGATCGGCCTGCCTAATAAGGGGCTGGCCGGCTATCTGGCCCACGACCTGCCGGAGCTGGCCCGCCTGCCGGTTCCGCTCATCGTCAACGTGATGGGCTTCAGCCGCAACGAGGTCGTGAAGCTGGTGTCGGCCTTCGCCGCTCGCGACGAGGTGGCGGCGCTGGAGCTCAACGTCTCGTGCCCGAACGTCGAGACCGGCCTGGTCATGGGGGCCGATCCCGGCGAGGTGGCCCGGCTGATGCGGGCTGTCCGTCCGCTGACCGACAAGCCGCTGATCGTCAAACTGACCCCGAACGCGTCCGATGTCCCCGCCGTCGCCCGGGCCGCGGTGGAGGAAGGGGCGAGCGCGCTCTCGCTCATCAACACGTTGCGGGGGATGGCGCTGGATCCGGCCACCGGCCGGCCGTGGCTGGGAGGGACCACCGGGGGCGTCTCCGGGCCCGCGGTCCGGGCGATCGCCCTGGCGCAGGTCCACTCGGTGTGCGCCGCGGTCGAGGTCCCGGTGATCGCGATGGGCGGGGTCCAGCGGGGCCGCGATGCGCGAGAATTCCTCCAGGTGGGAGCCACGCTCGTGGCCGTCGGCACCGAGAGCTTCCGCGACCCCGCCGCCGGGGTTCGCATCGCGGCGGAACTCGGTCAACCGGGGCCAAATTCCGCCAATCCGGTGGAAGCCATCTCCGCCGCTGGGCGGTCAGCGGGCTGACCTGCCATGGCACCGGAAAACCCCCTGCAAACTGTGGATATTGTCACAACTAGGCTCGACAATGCTCAAGCTCAAGTTGAGATTGAGTCGAATTGCGGGGGTTTGGCTTGATCGGCCCGCCCCAAGATGTATAGTCGCCGCCCATGCCGCCGGTCAGTGAATCGTTCTCAAAGCCCCTTGCTGCGCCCGAGCGCTCGCTGGTGCAGCGCATGGAGGCCCTCCAGCGCGCCAACGACATTCGCAGCCGGCGGGCCCAGCTCAAGCGGGATCTGAAGGCCGGTCGCCAGCCGATCCACGAGCTCCTGCTCGAGCCCCCGGATTATCTGCTGACCGCCAAGGTCTTCGACCTTCTGCTCGCCGTCCCCAAGTACGGCCGCGTGAAGGTCAACAAGATCCTGTCGCAGTGCCGGATCTCGCCGAGCAAGACGCTGGGCGGCCTCTCGGAGCGCCAGCGCGGCGAGCTCGTCGCGCTCATGCGCCGGCGCTAGGCCGGACCCGCCGGCGACGCATCCCGCGGTGGCCAGGGTCTTTGTCATCACCGGGCCCTCGGGGGTCGGCAAGGGCACGCTGATCCGCGGCCTGCTGGAGCGGGTGCCGGAGCTCGGCCTGTCGATCTCGGCGACGACCCGGGCGCCGCGTCCGGGCGAGACGCAGGGCGTCGACTACCACTTCCTCAGCCCGGACGAGTTCGACCGCCGCGTCGCCGGCGGCGAGTTCGTCGAGCACGCCACCTACTCCGGGCGGCGCTACGGAACCCTGCGCTCCGAGCTGGAGGGGCGCCTGGGCCGGGGCGAGCCAGTCGTGCTGGAGATCGAGGTCCAGGGCGCCCGCCAGGTCCGCCAGACGATGCCCGAGGCGCTCCAGGTGTTCATCGCCCCGCCCAACCGCGACGCGCTCCGAGCCCGCCTGGTCGGCCGCGGCACCGACGACGCCGAACAGGTCGAACAGCGGATGCGCACCGCCGAGGAGGAGCTGGAGGCCCAGCCGGAGTTCGCCCGGGTCGTCGTCAACGACCGGCTGGAGGACGCCACCGCCGAGTTGGAGGGGATCGTGCGGGGGGCGCTGGCCGAGTGCGACGCTGCGGCAGCGCCGGGCCGGCAGGCCTGACCCGGCCCGCGGCGCTGCGGCGTTTCTGACGCCATCCGCGCCCCCGCCGGACAGACCGCCAACGCCCAGCACTCGCCTGTTCAATGCCAAAGCCGTTCCGCCCAGGCCCCAGCCAGAGCCCCACGGCCGAACCACAAACGGCCGAAGTCGGGTCGAGCGGTCCCCGCCCCGGACGCAAAACGGCCCGTACGGGTGCCCGCCCCGCTACCCTTGGCATAGCCAAAGCCCCAGCCCAAGGACCCATTTTGATCTCACCCCGCATTGACAAGCTGCTGGACCACGTCGACTCCGACTACGCCAGCGTTCTGGTGGCCGCCAAGCGCGCCCGGCAGATCAACTCCTACTACCACAACCTGGGCGAGGGCACGTTCGACGAGTTCCCGCCTCCGATGGTGGACACGCGGTCGAAGAACTACCTGACGATCGCGCTGGAAGAGGTCGCTCAGGGCAAGCTGAAGTACCACTACCGGTAGCCGCGCGGTGTCGCGCCGGCTGGGGAATCTGACGAGCAGGCGGTAGGCGAACTTGTCGCGGCTGCTGCTCGGCGTCACCGGCGGGATCGCGGCGTACAAAATGGTCGAGACGGCGCGGCTGGCCATCAAGGCCGGCCATGCGGTCCGGGTCATCCAGACCGAGACGAGCCGCCGCTTCGTCGGGACCGCCTCGTTCGCCGGGGTCACCGGCGCGCCGGTGCTTATCAACGAGTTCGACGATGACCCGCTGCGGGGCGCCTACCCGGGCGACCCGGCCGTTGGCCGGGCGCCGATCAGCCACCTGGCGCTGGTCGAGAACGCCGACGCCTACCTGATCGCTCCGGCCAGCGCCAACACGATCGCCAAGCTGGCCCACGGCCAGGCCGACAACCTGGTGACCACGGCAGCGCTCGCCGCTGGTTGTCAAATCCTCGTCGCGCCGGCCATGAACAACCGGATGTACGGCCACCCGGCGACCCAGGCCAACCTGGCGCTGCTGCGCGAGCGCGGGGTGGTCATCGTCGGCCCCGGCTCCGGCGATCTCGCCTCTCACGGCGAGCACGGCCCCGGGCGGATGTCCGAGCCCGCCGAGTTGCTGGCCGCCGTCGAGGCGGCGCTGGACGAGGCCGACCGCCGCCCCTGGTTCGGCCGCCGGGTGCTGGTCACCGCCGGCGGCACCCGCGAGCCGATCGACAGCGTCCGCTACATCGGGAACCGGTCGTCCGGCCGGATGGGGTTCGCGCTCGCCGAGCGGGCGGCGCGGCGGGGCGCCGACGTGACCGTGGTGGCGGCCAACGTGGGGCTGGCGCCGCCACCCGGGGTGGAGGTCGTCCGGGTGGCCACCGCCGCCGAACTGGCCGCCGCCTGCCGCGAGCGCTTCGCCGGCGCCGACGTGCTCCTGATGGCCGCCGCGGTGGCCGACTTCCGGCCTCGGGATCCGGCCGGCCACAAGCTCAAGAAGGACGCCGGCCCGCCGGAGGTCAAGCTGGAGCCGACCGAGGACGTGCTGAGTGCGCTGGCGCCTCAGCGGCGGCCTGGCCAGGTGGTCGTCGGTTTCGCCGCCGAGCACGGAGAGGACGCCGTCGCCCTCGCGCGCGGGAAGCTGGAGCGCAAGCGCCTGGACGCGATCGTCGTCAACGACATCTCGCAGCCGGGCATCGGCTTCGACACCCCCGAGAACGAGGTGACGGTGATGCTGGCCGGCGGCCGGGAGCACCGGCTGGCCCGCGCCGGCAAGGAACAGATCGCCGACGGCGTCCTGGATGAAGTGGACATGCTGCTGACCGAAAGCAAGGAGTCCCACGATCGAGCCATCCGAGCAGACGCCGCTCGCGCCGCAAGAGTTTGAGGCGTTCGCCGCCGTAGGGCGGGCGCTGACGGCCAACATCGAGAAAGCGGTCCAGGTGCGGCGTGAGACGCTGCGCCATCTGCTGGTCGCCCTGCTGGCCGAGGGGCACGCCCTGATCGAGGACTACCCCGGCGTTGGCAAGACGGCGCTGGCCCGCGCCCTGGCCCGCTCCATCGACTGCCAGTTTGCCCGGGTGCAGTGCACGTCGGACCTGCTCCCGGCCGACGTGGTCGGGACCAATGTCTACGACCAGCGCGAGCAGCGCTTCGAGTTCCGGCCCGGCCCGGTGTTCGCCAACGTCGTGCTCGTCGATGAGATCAACCGGGCGTCCCCCAAGACCCAGTCCGGGCTGCTGGAGTGCATGCAGGAGCGCCGGGTCACCGTCGACGTCACGACCCACGAGCTGGCGCGGCCGTTCCTCGTCCTGGCCACCCAGAACCCGATCGAGTACGAGGGCACCTACCCGCTCCCGGAGGCGCAGGTCGACCGGTTCATGGTCCGGCTGGCGATGGGCTACCCGGACCGCCACGACGAATCGCGCATGCTCGCCTCCCACGAGTCCGGCGACCAGGTCATGACGCTGCGCCCGGTGGTGACCGCCGCCGAAGTCCTCGCCGCCCAGGACGCGGCCACCCGGGTTCGCGCCGCCGCGCCCCTGCGCGACTACATCGTCCGCCTGTTGTGGCGCACCCGGGAGGATCCCCGGGTCGACCTCGGCGCCAGCCCCCGGGCGGGGTTGATGCTGCTCCGGGCGGCCAAGGCGAACGCGATGATGGAGGGGCGCGACCACGCGCTCCCCGACGACGTGCAGGCCCTGGCCACGGCCGTGCTGGCTCACCGGTTGGTGCTGGCCCCCGAGACGCCCCGGGCCGGGGCCCGCGACGTCATCCTCGACGCCCTGTCGGCCACGCGGGCGTTATGACACCGTCCGCCACCGCCCCGCGCATGGTGGCTGCGCGAGCCGGCGCGGTGGCGGTCTCTGGGTGTCTGCTCGCTCTCATCGCCTTCGTCTTCGACGCCGCGCCGCTGTTCGTCCCGGCGGTCGGCATGCTCGCCCTGGGCACACTGGCCCCGGCCTGGGTGTGGCTGGCCGCCAGCGGGGCCAGCGCCGAGCGGCGGATGGCCGCCGAGCGGGTCGTCGAGGATGAGCCGCTGAACGCGACGATCCGGGTTCGCCGCGGCTGGCTGGGGATCGGGGGGTGGGGGAGCTTCGAGGTGATCGACCCCCTGTCGAGCTCCCGGTTTGAGCTGCGCGACTCCCTGTCCCCGCTGCGCGGCGACCGCCGCGCCGACCTGCGCGTCGTCGCCCGGTTTCACCGGCGCGGGCTGCATCGGCTCTCGCCCCCGTCGCTGACGCTGTCCGATCCGCTCGAGCTGGCCCGGGCCGAGAGCCGGAGCACGGGTGGCGAGCAGGAGGTGCTCGTCCTGCCGGCGACCGAGCCGGTGCGCTGGCTGCGGTCCGACCACGGCCACCGGCTCCGGCTGCCCGAGGGCCACGACGGCAGCGAGGCGATGGCCGCCGTCGACATCGACGGGCTGCGCCCGTACCGCCCGGGTACCCCGGCGTCCCGGATCCACTGGCCGGCGGTGGCGCGCGGGAACGGGCTGATCGAGCGCCGGCTCCAGGCCGACGGCGACTCCCGGCCGCTGATCGTCCTCGACGCCCGCATCCCGGCGTCGGCCGGCGCGGGCGACCTGTTGGACTCCGCGGTCCGCGCCGCGGCCTCGCTCGTGCTGGAGCTGGCGCGCCATGGCGGCTGCGGTCTGCTCCTGCCCGGCGAGCAGCGCGCGGCCAGGATCGACCGGGAGTTGATCGCCTGGCCGGCCGCGTACGCCCGCCTGGCGGTGGTGGAGGCCGAGCCGGAGGGCCGCGCGAGCCGCGGACCGGGCCTGACCACGGCCGCCGGCATGGCGGGCGCGATCATCTACGTCGCCGCCTCGCCGGTGGACCGTCTGCGGGCCCGGTTGACCGCCCCCGGCGCGGGGGCCACGGTGCTCGTCGTACCCGATCGGCTGCTCGTGGGCGGCCGCCCGGCCGGCATGCGCGGTCCAATGCTGCCGGCCCTGGCCGTGAGCGGGTGCCGCGGGTTCATGCTGGGGGTCGGCCGGGAGCTTGACCCGCCGACCACCGAGCGGACGGCGGCATGAGCGCGCTCACCGATTCGGCGCGCGCGGGCGCGCGCTTGCACCCGGGGGCGGCGCCGCGAGGCTCGGCCGCGGCGGCCGCTCAGCAGGAACGGCCGTGGCTGCGACTGGCGGCCTTCGCGGCGCTTGCCGCCTACGGCCTGGAGCGGTGGGCGACGCTGTTGCAGCCGGCGCCCGGGTGGCGGCTGGTGGGGCTGCTGGCGCTCGCCGTCGCGCTGGCCGGCGGGGTCCCGCTGCTGGCCCGGCGCGACCGCGTGGTGTCGGCGCTCGTCGGCTTCTTCCTGCTGCTGGCCGCGTTCCCGATGGCCGGGCTGCGCTGGCAGTGGTTCGTCCACATGCGCGTGCAGGTGAGCGCCGAGGCCATCGGCACCGGGCTGCAGACGCTGCCGAACACCCTGGTGCCCTACGTGGGGCACAGCTCCGACGTCCGCCTGGTCATTGTGCTGGGCGCGGCGGTCCTGCTGCTCGACGCCGCGGCGGTGCTGGGTCTGACCGGATGGGGCGGCGGCCCGATGACCGATGCTCGCCGGGCAGCGGCGGCACTGCCGCTCACCGCGCTGGCCATCGTCCCCTCCACGCTCCTGCGTCCCCAGTGGCCCTACGTGCAGGGGCTGCTCCTGTTCGTCCTGCTGGCGGTGTTCCTGTGGGGCGAGCGTGTGCGGCGCCAGAGCACGGGCTCGGCGCTGCTGGCGGTCACGGCCGCCGGCGTTTTGGCGGCGATCGTGGCCCCCCACATCGACCAGCGCGCGCCCTGGATCGACTACCGGTCCTGGGCGGGCTCGCTCGTGCACCGCCGGGTCGACGCGTTCGACTGGAACCAGACCTACGGGCCGCTGCGCTGGCCGCGCTCCGGCCACGAGGTCCTGACCGTGCGGGCTCGCACCGGCGACTACTGGAAGGCCGAGAACCTCGATGCGTTCACCGGCTATGGCTGGGCCCAGAGCGCACCGGGGGAGGTCGTGGGACAGTCGCCGGGCCTGCCCAACCCCGAATCGACCGCCCTGGACCGGTGGACCCAGACCATCCAGGTCTCCATCGCCGGGATGCAGACCGACAACGTCATCGCCGCCGGCTACGCCGGCCAGCCGTCCGGGATCCCCGGCCTGGCGCTGGGCACCGATCCCGGCACCTGGACATCCGACAGCCGGCTCGGTCCCGGCGCCACGTACCGCGTGACCACGTACTCGCCGCGGCCGTCGGCTCACCAGCTGGCCACCGCGGGCGGGCAGTACCCCTCACTGCTGCTCACCAACTATCTGATGCTGATGGTGCCGGCCACCGGCCTCCCAGGCGCGGTCATGCCCGAGCGGCCGCCCCAGGTGCAGTTCCCGCTGTTCGGCACCCGCGGGACGCCGGTCTCCTACATCCCCGGACCCGTGCCGAACGCCACCGGGATCATCCGCCGCTCGCCCTACGCCGCGGCCTACGCGCTCGCCCGGCGGCTGGCGGCCGGGGCGGCCACTCCGTACGCGTTCGTCGCCGCCGTGGAGCGGTACCTGGCCCATGGCTTTACCTACAACGAGAACCCGCCGCTGACCCGCTACCCGCTGGCGACCTTCCTGTTCTCCAACCACCGCGGCTACTGCCAGCAGTTCTCCGGCGCCATGGCGCTGCTCCTGCGGATGGGGGGCGTCCCCGCCCGCGTCGCCGCCGGCTTCACCAGCGGGACATACGAGAGCTCCACGCACGAGTGGGTCGTCACCGACCGGGACGCGCACGCCTGGGTCGAGGTCTGGTTCCCGAAGTACGGATGGGTCCGGTTCGACCCCACGCCCGCCAGCGCACCGGCCCGCAGCGACTCGACCTCGGCGGCGATCACCAAGCCGGTCGGCCCCGTGTCCGGCGTCACCAGCGCCGAGGCGCCCCGGCGGGACATCGGCGGGCAGCTGGGCACCACGTCGGCCGCCCATCACCACTCCGGCGGCGCCTTCGCCTGGTGGCTGGTCCTGATCGGCGTTCTCGCCGCGGCGGCCCTGGGCGTCCTGGTGTGGTGGACCCTGAGCGCCCCGCGCGTGGCGGAGAGGCTGGTCGACGAGCTGGAGCGGGCGCTGGCCCGGACCCGCCGTCCCCTGACCGGCGGGACGACGCTGGCCGGGCTGGAGCACCGCATGCACGCCTCGCCGGGAGCCGAGGCCTACGTGAGAGCGCTGCGCCTGGCCCGCTACGGCGGTCGGGCGCAGGTGCCGACCGGGGCCGAGCGGCGGGCCGTGCGGCGCGAGCTCGCCCGCGGCCTGGGGACGTCCGGGCGGCTGCGCGCCTGGTGGGCGCTTCCCCCATGGCTGCGGCGCCCCCGGGCGGCCGCCGACGGCCCCGACGCGGACAGCGGACCGGCCCCGAGGCGGCCCGGCCGGTCCTAGACTCGTAATCGTGGAAGACCTGTACGACCTCTACCGGCGCGGGACCGAATTGCTCGAGGCCGGCCACCATCACCAGGCGGCGGTCCCGCTCGGCCGCGCTCGGGATCTGGCGCCAGACAAGACGTCGGTGCGAGAGGCCCTGGGGCGGGCGCTGTTCCACATCCAGCACTACGAGCAGGCCGCCAACGAGTTCCAGGCGGTCATCGACCGGGCGCCGACCAACGACTACGCCCTGTTCTGCCTGGGGCGCTGCCTGCAGCTGATGGGCCGCCACGCCGAGGCTCGCAAGCCGCTGGCCCTGGCCGCCTGCATGAAGCCGGGCCGTCGCGACTACCGCGTGTACCGGGACCGCGCCCGGGCCCGGGCCGCCCTGGACGCCGGGGAGTAGCGGCCGCCGGGGCCCCTTCACCGGCCGCCGTTTGACGGCCGATTGCGGCCCCGGCCGCGGTCTAAGGGCTCCCTAAAGCCTGACGGCGCGCGTTCACCAACCCCGGGAAGCGGTGCTACCCTCAATACCACAGCTTTCCGGCCGGGCGTTCCCGGTGCAGTTCCTCGAAAGTGGGCGCCCGCCCGCTTTTTTTATGGAAATTGATGGAGGAGACAGTGACAGCCCTACAGACCGAAATCGAAGCCAGACTCTCCGGCGTCGAGCCTGAGGTCGAGGTGTTGCTGGCTGAGATTGCGGGCTCCACGTTGCGGCTGTTCATCGATCACCCGGACGGGGTGAACCTGGATCTCTGCGAGCGTGTATCCGGCCATCTCAACGGATACCGGGACCGGTATTCGCTGGAGGTCTCGTCGCCGGGACTCGACCGCCCCCTGACCAAGCCCCAGCATTACACCCGTTTCCTGGGCCGGCGCGCGCGCGTGCGACTGCGTGAGGCGTGCGCGGGCCACAAACAGCTGACCGGCGAGCTGGTCGGCGCTTCGGAAAGCGACGTCACGATCGCCGCTCAGGACGGAGTCTTGACGATTCCGTACGAGCAGATCGTCCGCTCAAACCTCGTACCCGGAGACTGAGTCCATGTCCAAGGAAATCGTCGAGGCCGTACGGGGCCTCGCAGCGGAAAAGAACATTTCTTCCGAGAAGCTGATGGAGGCCCTGGAGGACGCTCTGCTGTCCGCCTACAAGAAGACGCCCGGATCAGCGCCGTACGCCCGCGTCGAGATGGACCGCGACAGCGGTGACTTCATCGTCTGGGAGCTGAAGATCCCGCCGGAGCTCGAGGAGCAGCTGCTCGTCGAGGCGACCGAGGACGCCCAGCCGACGGTCGACCCCGAGACGGGGGAGATGCGCGAGGCGCCGGAGCCGGAGATCGACCTCGAGAAGCTCAAGGAGTACGAGGACCAGATCGAGATCGAGGACGTCACCCCGCACGACTTCGGCCGGATCGCCGCGCAGACGGCCAAGCAGGTCATCCTGCAGCGGATCCGCGAGGCCGAGCGCGACATGATGTTCGAGGAGTACCGTGACCGCGTCGGCGAGCTGATCACCGGCATCGTCCAGCAGTCCGACAGCCGCTACACGCTCGTGCAGCTGCGCGAGCGCGTCGAGGCGCTGCTGCCCAAGTCCGAGCAGGTCGACGGCGAGCGCTACGACCATTCCCAGCGGATCAAGGCGGTCATCAAGGATGTGTCCAACTCGACCAAAGGCCCCAGCATCATCGTGTCCCGCCGTGACCCAGAGCTGATCAAGTCCCTGTTCGAGCTCGAGGTGCCGGAGATCGCCGACGGCCTGGTGGAGATCACCGGCGTCGCCCGCGAGCCCGGCTACCGCTCGAAGATCGCCGTCGTCTCCCACGTCGACGGCGTCGACCCCGTCGGCGCCTGCGTCGGCCCCCGCGGCTCCCGCGTCCGGATGGTCGTGTCCGAGCTCCGCGGCGAGAAGATCGACATCATTCCCTACAACGACGAGCCCGCCCGGTTCGTGGCCAAGGCCCTGTCGCCCGCGCGCGTGCGCGAGGTGCTGGTCGACGACGCCGGCAAGCAGGCGACGGTCATCGTGCCCGACGACCAGCTGTCGCTGGCGATCGGCCGCGAGGGCCAGAACGCCCGCCTGGCTGCCCGGCTGACCGGCTGGCGTATCGACATCCGCTCGGAGACCGAGTTCGCCGCCGAAGAAGCCGAGCATGGCTACGAGGAGGAGGAGTCGGCCGGGCGCTGCGCCGCCATCCTCTCCAACGGCCGCCGCTGCCCCAACGCGGCTCTGCCGGGGTCCCGCTACTGCGGGATCGAGGCCCATCAGGCGCTGGCCAACCAGGACACCGACCAGGTCGAGGCGGACGCCCCCGCCAACGGCGCGCCGGTGGCCGAGGCCGACGACGCGGAAGCTGCCGCGCCGGACGGCGCGGGCCAGCCAGGTGCCTGAGGAGGGGCCTACACTCACTAGGGGATGAACAAGCGCGTCCACGAAATCGCCAAGGAACGAGGCCTTCAGCCGAAGGAGGTCCTCACGCGCCTGCGGGCGGCGGGGATCGACGTGAAGGCCTCGTCCTCCTCGGTCGACGTCGACCTGGCCTCGCGCATCCTGGGCAACGGCGACCGCGCCCCGGCCGGCCCGGCCAAGGCGGAGGCGCCGACCGCCGCGCAGGCGGCGGCGGCCGCGGCCGCCCAGGCGGCCAAGGCAGCGGCTCCCGTGGCCGATCCCCGGCGGGGCGACCCGCGCCGCGGCGATCCGCGGCGGGGCATGTCCCAGCCCAACGGCGGACAGACCCGCCGCGATCCGCGTAAGAGCCAGCAGGGCCAGCCCGGTCGCCGGCCGGCGGCCGCTGAGCGCGGCCAGGGACCCGCGGCCAGCGAGCGCGCCGCCGAGCGCAGGCAGGTCCAGGCGGGCGGACAGCGCGGCACGAACCAGCCCCAGGCCGGCGGACAGCGTGGCGGCCAGCCCCAGGCCGGCGGACAGCGCGGCCAGAACCAGCCCCAGGCCGGCGGACAGCGCGGTGCCCAGGCCCAGGGCGGCGGCCAAGGCCAGCAGCGCGGCCAGGATCAGACCCCGCCCGCCCGCGGACAGCGCGGCGGCCAGGCCCAGCCCCAGGGCGGCAGCCAAGGCCAGCAGCGCGGCCAGAACCAGCAGCAGGCCGGCGGCCAGGCCCAGCAGGGCGGCGAGCGCAGCCAGAACCCGTCCCCACCCGCCGGCGACGGCGCCCACAAGCGCCCCACCCGAGATTCTTTGCAGGGCGAGCGGGCCCCCGGCAGCGCCGGCGGCCGCCGCCGCGTCGTGATCGACTCCCAGGCGTCCCGGCGGGCCGGGGCCGGCGGCGCGGGTGGTCCCGCGCCCAATCAGCCGCCCCGCCGCCAGCGCCGCGGTCGCCGCCGCCGCGGCGTCTACGACGAAGAGGCCGAGTCGCAGCCGCGGGTGGCCGTCGCGGAGTCGACGGCGATCCAGATCAACTCCGGCTCCACCGTCAAGGACGTGGCCGAATACCTGGACGTCTCCACCTCGGAGATCATCAAGAAGCTGATGGGCCTGGGCGAGATGCGCACCCTGACCCAGACGCTGTCCGACGAGACGATCGAGGTCCTGGCGACCGAGCTCAACAAGGAGGTCGAGATCGTCCACACCGAGGACGAGACGATCGCCGAGCCGGTGTACGACGACGCCGAGGAGGATCTGGTCGAGCGCGCCCCGGTGGTGACGATCATGGGCCACGTCGACCACGGCAAGACGTCGCTGCTCGACGCGATCCGCGAGACGCACGTCGCCGCGGGCGAGGCCGGCGGCATCACCCAGCACATCGGCGCCTATCAGGTCGACCACGGCGAGCACAAGATCACCTTCCTCGACACTCCGGGCCACGAGGCGTTCACCGCCATGCGTGCCCGCGGCGCCAAGGTGACCGACATCGCCGTCATCGTGGTGGCCGCCGACGACGGCGTGAAGCCGCAGACCCAGGAGGCCGTCGACCACGCCAAGGAGGCGGGCGTGCCGATGCTCGTCGCCGTCAACAAGATCGACAAGGAGGGCGCGCAGCCCGACCGCGTGCGCGCCGAGATGGCCCAGCTCGGGCTGCAGACGGTCGAGTGGGGCGGCGAGACCGAGTTCGTCAACGTCTCGGCCAAGACCCGCGAGGGCCTCGACGACCTGCTGGAGACGATCATCGTCATGGCCGAGGTCGAGGAGCTCCGCGCCAACCCCAACGCCGCCGCGTCGGGCACGGTGATCGAGTCCAAGCTCGATCCGGGCCGCGGTCCGGTCGTCACCATCCTGGTCAACCGGGGCACGCTCGAGGTCGGCGACGCCCTCGTGGCCGGCGCCCAGTGGGGCCGTGTGCGGGCCATGAACGACTACCTGGGCAAGCGGATCGGCCAGGCCCTCCCCGGCGAGCCGGTGGAGGTCCTCGGCTTCAACGGCGTTCCGGAGGCCGGCGAGCTCGTCCGGGTCGTCGAGCATGAGCGCCGCGCTCGCCAGCTGGCCATGGAGCGCGAGACCCGCCTGAAGGCCGAGTCGCTGGCCCGCCAGAGCGGCAAGCGCGTCTCACTGGAGAACATCTTCGGATCCGGCCTGGCCGAGCTCAACCTGGTCCTCAAGGCCGATGTGGCCGGCTCGCTGGAGGCGATCGAGGACGAGATCGCCAAGCTCCCGCAGGACGAGGTCACGGTCAACGTGATCCGCCGCGCGGTCGGCGCGGTGACCGAATCCGACGTCATGCTGGCCGCCGCCTCCGACGCGGTCATCCTGGCCTTCAACGTGCGGCCGGTCGGCGACGCCCGGTCCGCCGCGGAGCGCGAAGGCGTCGAGATCCGCTCCTACTCGGTCATCTACCGCGCCATCGAGGAGCTGCGCAGCGCCATGCAGGGCATGCTCGCCCCCGAGGAGGTGGAGGAGGCGCTCGGCGCGGCCGAGGTCCGCCAGATCTTCCGCGCCTCCCGCGTGGGCACCATCGCCGGGTCGTACGTCACCGAGGGCCACATCACGCGCGGCTCGCGGGTGCGTCTGGTGCGCGACGGCACGGTTATCTGGGACGGTGAGATCGCCAGCCTCCGGCGCTTCAACGACGACGTCCGCGAGGTCGCCGCCGGTTATGAGTGCGGCATCGTGCTCCGGGATTACGCCGACGTCAAGGAGGGCGACGTGCTCGAGACCTACGTCACCCGCCAGGTCGAGCGCGAGCTGAGTTAGGGCGGTGGCCCGTCCGGGCCGGTGGTGCGGCTTGAATACGTGTGATGTCGGACGCAGGATTCGTCGCGGTGCTGGTGATCGAGTTGCACTTCCCGGAGGCGGGCAGCCTCAAGGGCAAGCGCAAGGAGCTTCAATCGATCAAGTCCCAGCTCCGCACCCGCCTGGGAGTGGCGGTCGCCGAGACCGGGTATCAGGATCTCTGGCAGCGCGCGACGTTGACGGCCGCGATCACCGGTGGCTCGCTGCACCGGCTCTCCGCTGCGGCCGACGAGATCGAGCGCTGGGTTCTGGCACGGTGCCCGGATGGGGCCCACGTGGAACGGTTGATGGCGTCGGTGGAGGATCTCCGCGGATGAGATCGCAGCGCGAACAGTTGTGCGGAGAGTAGGATGCGCTCGAGCCGCATGCGGCGCGTCGATGAGTCCATGAGAGCCGTCCTCTCCGACGCGATCGCCAAAGACCTAAAGGATCCTCGCGTGGGTTTCGTGACCGTCACCGGCGTCCAGACCAGCCCTGACCTCCGGCATGCCCGGGTCTACGTGAGCGTGCTCGGCGACGAGGCGACCCGCAGCGCCAGTCTCGACGGCCTGCGCTCCGCCCACGGCTTCCTTCAGCGGCGGCTGGCCGACGAGCTGACCCTCAAGCACACCCCCGCGCTGACATTCGAATACGACGGGTCCGTCGACCGCGGGATGCGCATCTCGCAGCTGATCGACGAAACCGCCGCCGAGCAGGAGAACACCACCGTGACGGAGAAGAAGGACGTCTCCGAGGAGGCGGACGCCGCCGCTCAAGGACGGCGACGCCGCTCAGGAGGAGGCCAGTGACCACGAACGGTGAGTTCTCGTCCCGTGACCGCGTTCTCGCGGAGCTGCGCGAGGCCGACAAGCTCATTGTCGTCGCCCACGAGAACCCGGACGGGGATGCGCTCGGCTCCCTCGTGGCGATGCAGGGGATCCTGTCCGCGATCGGCAAGGACTGCCTCATGTTCATCGCCCACCGCGACCTGCCGCTCCCGCAGGAGTACAGCTTCTTCCCGCTGGAGGGCCTGGTCTCGGACCCGCCGGCCGATGTCGAGGACCGGACGATCGTGTTCCTGGACTGCGGGAACATCGAGCGCAACCCGGCCGAGGCCTTCCGCCATCCAGGCGCTCACATCCTCAACATCGACCACCACCACGACAACACCCACTTCGGGACCGTCAACCTGGTCGTGCCGGAGGCCTCGTGCACGGCCGAGATCGTCTGGGACCTGATGACGGAGCTGGGGGTGGCGCCGACGGTGACGGTGGCCGAGGCGCTGTACGTCGGCCTGATCACCGACACCGGCCGTTTCATGTATGAGAACACCGGCCGCCTGGCGCACCGGATGGCCGCCGACCTGATCGACGCCGGCGTCGACGTGCACCAGATCTACCGGCGGGTCTACGAGGGCATGCCGTACGGCAAGCTCGCCCTGCTCGCCCGCGGCCTGGCCAACGTCCGGCGCTACGACGACGGGCGTCTGACGATCACCGCGCTCTCGGCGGGCGACTTCAATGACTCCGGCGCCGAGGAGAGCTACTCCGAGGGCGTCGTCGACCACCTGCGCGCCGTGGAGGGCACCCGCATCGCCGCCCTGGTGCGCGACCGGCTCAATGGACCGAACGGCTCAGCCGGGCGCAAGGTCTCGCTGCGCGCCGGCGACGACGGCATCGACGTCTCGGCCATCGCCCGGGCCCAGGGAGGCGGCGGCCACCGTCAGGCGGCCGGCTTCAGCACCGAGCTGACCGACGAGGAGCTGGTCCACTTCCTGCGCGAGCAGCTGGCCGCCCAGCTGTAGCGTCCCTGGCGGCCGCCGCCGCCCCGCCAGCCATGGATCACGTGCTCCTGTACGACAAGCCCGCCGGGCTGACGTCGCACGACGTCGTGGCGCTCGTGCGCCGGTCGCTGCCGCGCAAGACCAAGGTCGGTCACGCCGGCACGCTGGATCCGTTCGCCACCGGGCTGCTGCTGGTGCTGGTCGGCCGCGCCACCCGGACCCAGCGCTTCCTGATGGGGCTGCCCAAGCGCTACGAGACCGTCGCCCGGTTCGGCGCGGTCTCCACCACCGGCGACCCGGAGGGCGAGATCACCGAGACCGGCCGGGTGCCGGCCGGCCGGCTCGAGCTGCCGGTGGGGCGCGTGCGCCAGCGACCGCCCGCCTACTCGGCGGTGAAGGTGCAGGGGCGGCGGGCCTATCAGCTGGCCCGGGCCGGAGCCGCGCCGGAGCTGAGCGAGCGCGAGGTGGAGGTCTACCGGTTCGAGCAGCTCTGGGAGCGGGGGGACCGGCGGGCGTTCGTGATCGAATGCTCGTCGGGCACGTACGTGCGCAGCCTGATCGCCGACCTCGGCGACGCCTACTGCGAGGAGCTCCGGCGCACCCGGATCGGCCCGTTCGACGTGGCCGAGGCCGACCCCGAGCGGCCGGTCCCGCTGATCGATGCCCTGTCCTTCCTGCCCGAGGTGCGACTGGCCGGGGAGGACGGGCGGCGGGCCGCCCACGGGGCGCGCGTGGCCGTGCCGGCCGGGACCGTGCCGGCCGGCACGACGGTCCGGCTCACCGACGACGCGGGCCTGATCGCCCTGGCCCAGCCGGAGCCCGACAGTACCCATTTGCGGCCGGTCGTTGGACTGCGTTCCGGTTCCTGATCGCTCCGGTTTTCGATTCGCTTTGCGGCGGGCGGGTGTTTCAGCTAACCAAGGCTGCCCCTGGGCTGGCAGCCGCCAAATGCAACGGACATGGAGACTCGTATGACTCTTCGTAAGGTAGGGGCCGTTCCGGCAATCACCTGCGCGTCCGCGCTGGCCGCTCCGGTAGTGGCGGGCGCGGCCACCAGTCACACCGCGGCCACGATGGCCGCGGCGACCACGCAGGCGTCCTCATTCAAGAACATTCCGGTGACCGGAACCGCCAAGAACGGTAAGCACTTCACCGGTCACTTCACCGTGACACAGTTTGTGACGCGTCACGGTAAGACGTTCGCGGTGGGTACCCTGAGGGGCCGCCTCGGCCACCGCTCCATCAAGCCCCGGCAGGTGGCGATGCCCGCCTCGGTGGGGTCGGCGGCGGCCGGACTGGCACACCTGTCAGCGGTGTGCCCGATCCTGCACCTGAACCTCGGACCACTCAACCTCAACCTGCTGGGGCTGGACGTGGATTTCAACCAGGTGATCCTCAACGTCACGGCCGTATCCGGGGCGGGCAACCTGCTGGGCAACCTGCTCTGCAGCGTGTCCAACCTGCTCAACACCACCCCGGTCGGGGGAGGGCAGCTGACCGGCCTGCTGAACATCGTCCAGCAGCTGGCGGGCACCCCGGGGCTGCTCGGCCTCTGATCTGAGTGACCCACTCCGCGCCGGCGGCCTGCGGGACGGCCGCCGGCGGGGGTGGGGGACCGGGAGGGGCTCCGGCGGCGCGGCGGATTAGGCTTCTGCGCCATGCAGGTGACCCAGCTGAGCGATGCCCAGCCTCGTCCGCGGCGTGTGGCCGTGGGCGAGTTCGACGGCGTGCACATCGGCCACCGCGAGGTGATCCGCGGCAGCGACACCGTGCTGACCTTCGAGCCCCACCCGCTGGCGGTCGTCCGGCCGGAGGCGGCGCCGCGGCTGCTGACCAGCTTCGATGCCCGGGTCGAACTGATCGCCTCGCTCGGGGTCGAGGAGCTGGTGGTGATCCCGTTCGACCAGCATTTCGCGGCCCAGACCCCCCAGGAGTTCATCGACCACGTGCTGGTCGACAAGCTCCGCGCCACCGATGTCTCGGTCGGCGAGAACTTCCACTTCGGCCACCGCGCCGCCGGGGACACCGCCATGCTGGCCGCCGATCCGCGGTTTGCCACCCGGGTCGTGCCGCTGGTCGAGGTCGACGGGGAGGTCGTCTCGTCCAGCCACATCCGCGGGCTGGTGACGGCCGGCGACGTGGAGCGCGCCAGCCGCTTCCTGGGAGCGCCGTTCCAGATGCGCGGCGAGGTGGTCACCGGCGACCGGCGCGGTCGCCAGCTGGGGTTCCCGACCGCCAACATCGTCCCCGACGAGGCGCTCATCTACCCGGGCCACGGCGTCTACGCCGCCTGGGCCGACGGGACGTGCGCCGCGGTCAATGTCGGCGTGCGGCCCACGTTCGGGACCGGGCGCGGCGTGCTGGTGGAGGCCTACCTGCTCGACCGCGACGTCGACCTGTACGGGCAGATCCTGCGCGTCGACTTCGTCTCGCGGCTGCGGGGCGAGCGGCGGTTCGAGACGGTCGACGCGCTGGTGGCCCAGATGCGCATCGACGTCGAGCAGACTCGTGACCTGTGTCGGTGACGCGCTCTGCTAGCCTCACCGGCCGCATGCCTCTGACCCAGGATCGCAAGCAGGAGCTGATCGAGAAGTTCGGCGACAGCCCCACCGACACCGGCAAGACCGAGGTCCAGGTGGCGCTGCTGACCGAGCGCATCAACCAGCTGACCGACCACCTGCGCACCAACCGCAAGGACCATCACTCCCGCCGCGGGCTGCTGATGCTGGTCGGCCGCCGCCGTCGCTTCCTGGACTATCTGCAGCGTGAAGATCTCGAGCGCTACCGCTCGCTGATCCGCGAGCTCGGTCTGCGGCGGTGATCGAAGCCGGCACGCCGGCCCCCGAGTTCACGCTCAAGCGGGGGGACGGCAGCGACTTCACCCGCGCCGACCTTCAGGGCCAGACGACGATCCTCGTCTTCTACCCGTTCGCCTTCAGCCCGGTCTGCACCGACCAGCTCAACCTCTACGAGGAGGTGCTTGACGACCTGCGGGAGCGCGGCGCGACGATGTACGCCGTCTCCTGCGATGCCACCTACTCCCAGACGGCGTTCCGCGAGCACCTGGGCGTGACGATCGAGCAGCTGTCGGACTTCGAGCCCAAGGGCGCGACCTGCCGGGCCTTCGGCGTCTACCACGAGGGCGGCTTCCCCCAGCGGGCGCTGGTGATCGTCGGGCCGGACGCCGTCGTGCAGTGGGGCTACCAGGCCCCGTCGCCCGGCGACCTGCCCGGGGCCAACCTGATCTTCGACGCGCTGGCAGGCTGACGGAACTCGGCTCGGCTCCGGTCCCCGCGCCGGGGGACGACGATCACGTCCGAGGGACGGGCGCGCCGGTCGTCATCGTCTACGCCGACTTCGAATGCCCGTTCTGTGCCGCGCTGCACCTGCGGCTGGAGCGCCTCCCGGTGACGGTCGTCTTCCGCCACTTCCCGGTCCGCTCCAGCCACGCCCGGGCCTGGCCGGCCGCGTGCGCCGCGGAGGCCGCCGCCCTCCAGGGCCGCTTCTGGGAGATGCACGACTCCCTGTTCGCCGATCCGGCCCGCCTGGAGGACCCCCACCTGTGGGCCCGCGCCGAGACGCTGGGACTGGACAGCGACCGCTTCGAGACCGACCGCCGGAGCGCCGCCGTCCGCGACCGGGTCAAGCGGGACTTCCGCTCCGGGGTCCGGGCCGGGGTGGTCACGACGCCGGCGCTGTTCGTGTGGGAGGACGGGGCGGCCACGCGGACGGACATCGGGACGCTGGAGGGCGGCGGCTGATCACCCGCAGCCGGGACGCAGCCGCGGGAATCCGGGCGTCGGCCGCAAGGGGCTGGGGGATGTTTCTGGGTCCATACGCCCAGAAATCGCCCAAACCCCCCCGCATCCAGCCCCTCACTGCCGGCCGTTTTCGCGGCCCGGGCCTAACCGCACATCCGCCGCGGGGATCGAGAAGAACTACCGAGCCGCCGGCTCGGCCGCTTCGAGGTCGTCGACCGTCGGCAGCCGCCCCCGCAGCGGGCGCTCCGCGCCGGGCGGGCTGAGCGCCGCCCTGACCAGGTCAAGCTGGCGCATGGCCACGTCGGGGTTGACGTGCTGGAAGGAGCGGACGGCCTCGATCACGCCCTTGACCATCATGATCACGTCAACGGCGCTCACGTCGGAGCGGACCGTGCCCTCCTCCTGGGCGCGGTGCAGCAGTGCCTCCACGACGCCGATCAGCTCGACGTGGCCGCAGCGGATGTCCTCGTTGGCCATCCAGTCGTCGGACAGGGCGTCGAACAGGGCCCGGTCAACCTGGGAGCGGGTGACTGACTGGTCGATCAGCGCAAACAGCGCCTCGCCCGGATCGTCGGACTCCAGCGCCGCCCGGCCCCGGGTGATCGACTCGTTGATCCGCTCCACCACGATCGCCGCGATCAGGTGCTCCTTGGTGGGGAAGTTGCGGAACAGGGTCCCGCGCCCGACCCCGGCCTGCTGGGCGATCTCGCCGACCCCCACATCAAGGCCCCGCTCGCAGAACATCTCGGTCGCCGCGTTGATCAGCCGCCGCCGGTTGCGCTCGGCGTCGGCGCGGCGGGTGCGGCTCGTGCCATCTTCCATGATCTGCCCATTGTCCTCGTTTCCGAGGGCATGCGCATCAGTCCTTGGTTCAGATGGCACGAGCCGTCACCACTCGGAGGCTCTCAGACGGCGGCTACCGCCGCGGCCCCTGAGGCTTGGATCGCCTGCTCAACTGCGACGACGTCGCGACGCCGCAGGCCGAACATCAGCAGCGGCACCCCGACCACCAGCATGATCCCCGCCGCCAGGAAGGCGACGTGGTAGCCGGAGACGCGGGCGGCGAACACGGCCGCCTGGCTCGTACCGTGCAGGACGCGCACGGTCTGGCTGGCAGCGAGCGTCGACAGGATCGCCAGCCCCAGCGAGCCACCGACCTGCTGGGCGGTATTGAACAGTCCCGAGGCCAGCCCGGCATCGTCGGGCCGGACGCCGCCGGTGCCGAGCAGCGTGAGCGGCACGAAGGCCAGCCCGAGGCCGAGGCTGATGGGCATCAGGCCGACCAGCAGGTTGCCGACATAGCTTCCGTGCACGGGCAGCTGGGTCAGGATGAGCATGCCCACCGCGGCCAGCCCGATCCCGAACGCCCCGACGTTGCGCACCCCCAGGCGCGGGATGAGCCCCTGAGCGAGTCCGGCGGCGACGATGATCCCGAGCGTCACCGGCAGGAACGCCAGGCCGGCCTTGAGGGGGCTGTAGCCGAGAATCTGCTGGACGTACAGCGAGGCGAAGAAGAACATCCCGAACATCGCGGAGGCAACCAGCAGCAGCACCGTGTCAGCCACCGCCAAGGACCGGATTCGGAAGATGCTCAGCCGCATGAGCGGCGCCGGGCTGCGCTGCTCAATCGCCAGGAAGGCCGCCAGTAGCGCGAAACCGACGACGCCGAGGAGGAGTGTGCGCGCCGACCCCCAGCCGTAGGCCTGGGCTTTGACGATCGCGTAGACGATGACCACCAGGCCACCAGTCACCGTGACAGCGCCGGCCAGGTCGAATGACCGCCGGGCCGCCGCCACCCGGGACTCGGCCACATAGCGCAGCGCCAGCAGGATCGTCGCCAGGCCCACGGGGACGTTGACGAAGAACACCCAGCGCCAGGACGCCAGGTCGGTCAGCGCACCGCCGACGATCAGGCCCACCGCGGCGCCGCTGGCGGCGATGGCGCTCCACACGCCGAGCGCCCGGGTCCGTTGGGGCCCCTCGGTGAACGTCGTGGTCACGATCGACAGCGCGGCGGGGGAGACGAGCGCCCCGCCGAGGCCCTGAAGGGCCCGTCCGGCGATGAGCATCCCGGACGACTGCGCCAGGCCGTTGAACAGGGACGCGGCCGAGAACAGGATCACCCCGGCGATGAACAGGCGCTTGCGGCCCAGCAGGTCGGCGGCCCGGCCGCCGAGCAGGAGGAAGCCACCGAACACCAGGGTGTAGCCGTTGACGATCCACTGCAGATTGGACAGGGAGAAGTGCAGGCCGCGCTGCATCGACGGCAGGGCGATGTTGACCACCGAGATGTCGAGGACGACCATGAACTGGGCCAGGCAGGCGATGACGAGCACCAGCCACGGGTTCACGGAACGAGATCGGTGGTCGGACGTGAGGGATCCGGCAGTGAGGGTGTCAGCCATACGGGCTCCTGATCCGGGTCGAAGACAAGAACTGGACCTATCGGTCCGGTTACCGTAGCACAACCGGACCATGGAGTCCGCTTAATTTCCCGCTAGCATCATCGAGCGTTCGGAACGAATAAGAGAGAAACGAAGAAAGTCCGCCGACCGAAGGGCGGACCAGAAGGGAACTGAATATGTCTGACGCCGTTTCGCGCGTGTCCGTCGAGATCGAAGGCAAGGAGATCTCGTTCGAAACGGGGAAGCTGGCCAAGCAGGCCTCCGGCGCCGTTGTCGTCCGCGCCGGGGACACGATGGTCCTGTGTACCGCGACCGCGGGCAATCTCCGCGATGTCGACTTCCTCCCGCTCACCGTCGACGTCGAGGAGCGCATGTATGCCGCCGGGAAGATCCCCGGCTCGTTCTTCAAGCGGGAGGGGCGTGCCGGCGAGGCCGCCACGCTGACCGCCCGCCTCATCGACCGGCCCATCCGCCCCCTGTTCCCCAAGGGGTGGCGCTACGAGACCCAGCTGGTCGCCATGCCGATGTCGGTCGACCATGTCAATCCGTACGACATGCTGGCCATGAACGGCGCCTCCGCCGCCCTGATGGTCTCCAACATCCCGTTCCCGGCGCCCGTCGGCGCCGTCCGGATCGGCAAGGTCGACGGCAACTTCGTCGTCAACCCCGACGAGGAGGACCTCCTCGAGAACACCGACCTCAACCTGATCGTCGCCGGCACCGAGGAGGCCATCCTGATGGTCGAGGCCGGGGCCAACGAGATCCCCGAGGCTGAGATCCTCGACGCGCTCGACATCGCGCACGACAGCATCCGCAAGATCTGCGCCGCCCAGCGCGAGCTGGCCGAGAAGGCCGGCAAGGAGAAGACCGTCGTCGACATCCCCGTCGTCAACGAGGATCTCTACGCGCAGGTCAAGGCCTCGCATGGCGAGGCGCTGAGCCAGGCCACCCAGGTGGTCGACAAGCTCGACCGCCAGGCGGCCACCGCGGCGGTCATGGAGCAGATCCTGGAGCAGTACTCCGGCGACCCCGACGCCGAGACCTACAACGAGTACCGCGCCAACGCTCTGCGCGCCTTCGAGAAGCTGGAGAAGACGCTGATTCGCGAGCGGATCGCCGTCCAGAAGAAGCGCCCGGACGGCCGGACGGCCGAGGAGATCCGGCCGATCTCGATCGAGGTCGACGTCGCCCCGCGCACCCACGGGTCCGCGCTGTTCACCCGCGGCCAGACCCAGGCGTTCAGCGTCGTGGCGCTCGGCACCACGCGTGAGGAGATGCGCCTGGACACGCTCGGCCTGGAGACGACCAAGCGCTACTTCCACCACTACAACTTCCCGCCCTTCAGCGTGGGCGAGGCCGGTTTCATGCGGGGCCCCAAGCGCCGCGACATCGGTCACGGCGCGCTGGCCGAGCGGGCGCTCGTCCCGGTGGTCCCCAGCCAGGAGGACTTCCCCTACACGATCCGCGTCGTCTCCGACATCCTGGAGTCCAATGGCTCCAGCTCGATGGCGAGCGTGTGCGGCTCGACCCTGTCGCTGATGGACGCTGGCGTGCCGATCAAGGCGCCGGTGGCCGGCATCGCCATGGGCCTGATCAAGGAGGGTGACGACTACATCATCCTCACCGACATCGCCGGCGTCGAGGATCACCTCGGCGACATGGACTTCAAGGTCGCCGGCACGCAGGACGGCATCACCGCCCTGCAGATGGACATCAAGATCACCGGCGTGACGTTCGAGATCATGCGCGACGCGCTGACCCAGGCCCGGGTCGCCCGGGAGTTCATCCTGGGCCGGATGGGCGAGGTCATCGACCAGCCCCGGTCCGAGCTGTCCAAGTACGCACCCGGCATCGCCTCCATCCAGATCGATCCCGAGAAGATCGGCCTGCTCATCGGCAAGGGCGGCGAGACCATCCGGGCCCTGCAGGAGGAGTTCGAGTCCCAGATCGACGTCAACGACGAGGGCATGGTGCTCGTCTACGCCGCCGACCGCGAGCGCGGCGACCAGTTGGTCGACCGCATCCGGGCGATGACCAAGGAGGTCGAGGTCGGCGACGAGTTCACCGGCAAGGTGGTCAAGACGACGACGTTCGGCGCCTTCGTCGAGCTGTCGAAGGGCACCGACGGGCTGCTCCACATCTCCAACGTGGCGCCCGGCCGCCGGATCGCCACCGTCGAGGAGGTCCTCAACAAGGGCGACGAGGTGTCGGTCAAGGTCGTCGAGGTCGACCGGGAGCGGGGCCGCATCGGCCTGCGGCTCACCGAGGACCCGGAGATCCAGGGCAAGAACCCCGATGAGCTCCAGGCGATCGCCGCCGCCGAGAACGGCGGCCAGCGCCGCGAGCGTGGCGGCCGCGAGGGCGGCCGCGACCGGGACCGCGGCCGGGGCGGGCGTGACCGCGACCGCGACCGTGATCGGGACCGCGACCGGGGCCGGGTGCGTGACCGCGACCCGGATCGCCCCCGCTCCTAGGGGTGGAATCGGTCACCGCACATTCCGGAGGGAGATCGCCCGGGGGGCGGTCTCCCGATACGTGGCGGCTGACCACGCTTGACTCGGGCCTGCGGATCGTGACGGAGGCGATGCCCGCCGTCCGGTCCGTCTCGCTCGGCTTCTGGATCGGCACCGGGTCCCGCTACGAGTCCGAGGAGCAGGCCGGGCTCTCGCACCTGCTCGAGCACCTGCTGTTCAAGGGGACCGCCAAGTACGAGTCCCTGGAGATCGACCAGATCTTCGACGCCATGGGAGCCGAGCTCAACGCCGGCACCGGCAAGGAGACGACGTCGGTGTTCGCCCGGGTCATCGACGAGCACCTCGACGACGCCTTCGACGTCATGTCCGACATGGTGTTCCGGCCCGCCCTGCGCGACATCGACTCCGAGCGGGAGGTGATCCTGGAGGAGATCGCGATGTACGAGGACGATCCCCAGGAGAAGGTGTTCGACATGATGGGGGAGGCGGTGTTCGGCGACGACCCGCTGGGCCGCGCCATCATCGGTCGGGCGGCGGTCATCTCCGGAACCCCGCCGGAGCAGATCGCCCGCTTCCACCAGGCCCGCTATCAGCCGGGCAACATCGTGATCGCCGCCGCCGGCGCCGTCGACCACGACCACCTGGTCGGGCTGGCCCGGGACCGCACCGGCGCCTCGGCCAACGGCGAGCCCGCGCACGGCGCCCCATCCAGCCTGCCGGCCACGCCGGGCCGGCGGTTCGAGCGCAAGGACACCGAGCAGTACCACGTGTGCCTCGGCGGGGTGGGGCTCTCCCGCCACGACGACCGGCGCTTTGCCCTGCGGGTGCTGGACACCATCCTGGGCGGCACCTCGTCGTCGCGGCTGTTCCAGGAGGTGCGCGAGCGGCGGGGCCTGGCCTACTCGGTCTACTCGTTCGCCAGCGCCTACGCCGAAACCGGCCAGGTCGGTCTGTACGTCGGCACGCGGTCCGACAACCTGGTCCAGGCGATGTCGGTGGTGGGCGCTGAGCTGACCCGCTTCCGCTCCGAGCCGGCCACGCCGGAGGAGCTGTCCCGGGCCAAGGAGAACCTGAAGGGCCGGGTCGTGCTGGCGCTGGAGTCCACGGGCGCCCGGATGAACCGGCTCGGATCCGAGACCCTGGCCGGGGCCTCGCTGATGGCGATCGACGAGGTGGTGGAACGCATCGACGCCGTCTCGCTCGACGACCTGGTCGCGCTCACCGAGGAGCTGTGGGACCCGGGGCGCCTGTCGGCGGCCGGGATCGGCCCGGACCGCGAGCGCTTCGACGAGGGGCTGGCCGCGGTGGCGCCGGCCTTCGTTCGGGCGTCGGTCGCCGGAGGCTGACCGCCGGTGGCCGATCCGATCCGGGTCGTCGTCGCCGGGGCTGCCGGGCGCATGGGGGAGACCGTGTGCCGCGCCGTGGAGGGCGCCGACGACATGGAGCTGATCGGCCGGGCCGACCCGCACCTCGACACCTCGGTGGCCGACACCCTCGCCGCCGAGCCCGACGTGCTCGTCGACTTCACCGTCCCGGACCAGGCCCTGGCCAACGCCACGGAGGCGGCCCACGCCGGCGTGCACGTGGTCATCGGGACCACCGGGTTCGACGTCGCTGGGCTGGACGAGCTGCGCGACTGCCCGGCCAACATCTTCGTGGCGCCCAACTTCGCCATCGGCGCCGTCCTGATGATGCAGTTCGCCGCCGACGCCGCCCGTCACATGGCCCGGGCGGAGATCATCGAACTCCACCACGACCGCAAGGTCGACAAGCCGAGCGGCACGGCCGCCCGCACCGCCCAGCTGATGCACGACTCCTCCGGCGGCGAACTGGAGATCCCCATCCACTCTGTGCGCCTGCCCGGGCTCGTCGCCCACCAGGAGGTCATCCTGGGCGACGTCGGCCAGACGCTCACCATCCGCCACGACTCGATCGACCGGGAGTCGTTCATGCCCGGGGTGCTGCTGGCCGTGCGGCGGGTGGGGACGCTGACTGATTCGCCCGTCGTGGGGCTGGAGAAGCTGCTGTCCTAGGCGGACGGCCGGTTGGCCGCGGCGATCGCGGCGCGGGTCAGCCCCACGTACCAGTCGGTGACGTCCTCGCGGGGGACCTCGGGCTTGTTCAGCCACCAGTTGGCGAGCGCCTCGCCGGCGCCCACCACGGCCTCGGCGATGCCCTCGGATGCGGGCGGGGCCAGGCCGGAGCGGACCGCGCCGGCGCCGTCCTCGGGAGCCCCCTCCAGCATGTGCCGGACCTCGTCGACGATCTGGTTGCGCAGCTGAGCCACCTGGTCGGCGATCGGCTGGCGCGCTGTCAGCTCGCGAAACAGTACGGTCCAACCGTCGCGATGCTCCTCGACGAAGCCCAAAAATTCACTAATCACCGCCCGCAGGCGCCCGGGCTGGCCGTCGGCGCCGTCAGCGCCGACCAGGCGGTCGACCAGCTCGCCGCCGGTGCGCTCGATGTAGGCGACGTACAGGCCCTCTTTGGAGCCGAAGTAGGCGTACAGCATCGGCTTGGAGACGCCGGCCAGCTCGGCGATGTGGTCCATCGAGGCCCGGTCGTAGCCGCCCTCGGCGAACACCTGGCCGGCCACGCGCAGAATCAGCTGTTCGCGCAGCGAGCGGGGCATGCCCTGGGTTCCCGCGCGCGCCGAGGAGCCGCGAGCCTGCTCGGGAGTTGATGCCTCACGTTGCGACAACCGGTGTAGGAATCTATCCAAGTGGATATTACTCATGAGTAGGAGAGATGCCTGAGAGAGGAGCCAGACCCAACGTCCACCCGGTACAGCGCCGGGTCCTCGATGCGCTGGCGGCGCTCAGCTCGCCGCTGCTGATCGACGACTACCTGGAGCTGGTCAACCCGCTGTGGTCGACACGTGAGCTGCGGGGGCGGATCGAGCAGATCAACCACGAGACCCGGGATGCCGCCACCGTGCTGATCAAGCCCGGCTACCGGTGGGGCGGGCACCGCCCCGGCCAGTACCTGCGCATCGGCCTCGACATCGAGGGCGTGCGCCACTGGCGGGCCTACTCGCTGACCTCGGACCCGCGGCGCCCTGACGGCCTGATCAGCATCACGGTCAAGAATGTCGACGAGGGCAAGGTGTCCCCGTACCTCGTTCGGCGCGGGCGCCCGGGGACGATCGTCTCGCTCGGCGGCGTGGAGGGCGACTTCGTCCTGCCCGACGACCTGCCGCCCAAGCTGCTGTTCATCAGCGCCGGCAGCGGGATCACGCCGATCATGAGCATGCTGCGCCATCTCGACCAGAGCGGGGAGCTGGACGACGCCGTCCTCCTGCACTCCGCCCGGCATGCCGACGAGGTCATCTTCGGCGACGAGCTGCGCGATCTGGACCGCCGCCACGAGCGCTTCGTCCTGCACGAGCAGCACACCGGCGAGCACGGCCGGATGGGCCCGGGCGATCTGGACCGGCTGTGCCCGGACTGGAGGGAGCGCGTCACGTTCATCTCCGGCCCCACCGAGATGCTCGACGCCTTCTCCGAGGCCTACGAGGCGGCCGGGGTGGAGGACCGCCTGCACATGGAGCGCTTCCAGCCCAAGCTGGGGCTCGGCGAGGGCGAGGAGGGCGAGGGCGGCACGATCACCTTCCTCAAGTCCGGGGCCGAGGCCGAGTCCGACGGCAGCAAGCCCATCCTCGTCGCCGGCGAGGATGCGGGGCTCGACCTGGCCTACGGCTGCCGAGAGGGCATCTGCCACACGTGCGTTGGCGAGCTGTGCTCGGGCCGGGTTCGGGACCTGCGCAACGGGAAGGTATACGGGCAGGAGGGCGAGTTCATCCGCACGTGCATCAGCGCCCCCGAGGGACCGGTGGAGATTGAGCTTTAGAAACCGAATGCCCAAGGAGAACCCATGACGACCGCAGTCCAGAACGGCACCGGGCCGACCCAGGCGCACGACGTCAACGGCTCCGACAACCCCCTGCATCACCTCACGCCGGAGCAGATCGAGGCGCTGGGACGGGAATTCGACCAGCTTCACGAGGAGGTCAAGTCCGACCTCGGCGACCGCGACGCCCGCTACATCCGCTCCATGATCGCGTTCCAGCGCCGGCTGGCGCTCATCGGCCGGGCGGAACTGATCGCGTCGCGCTGGCGGCTCCCGTGGCTGCTGGGCGCGAGCACGCTGGGCCTGGCCAAGATCCTGGAGAACATGGAGATCGGCCACAACGTGATGCACGGCCAGTGGGACTGGATGAACGACCCGGTCATCAACTCCCGGGCGTGGGACTGGGACACGGCCTCGACCGCGGAGGCGTGGCGCCACTCCCACAACTTCATCCACCACACCTACACCAACATCATCGGCAAGGACCGGGATCTCGGCTACGAGATCATGCGGATCGATCCGGCCCAACCGTGGAACCCCGTCTATCTGTTCCAGCCCTTCTACAACATCCTGCTGGCGATGCTGTTCGAGTGGGGGGTGGCCGTCCACGACCTGGACTTCACCGCCATCCGGGCCGGCGAGAAGGACGGCAAGCAGGTGGTCAAGGAGCTGAAGGGGATCGCCGGCAAGGCCCGCGCGCAGATCACCAAGGACTACATCGCCTGGCCGCTCATCAGCGGCCTGGTGATGACAGCGGTCGAGGCCGGGGTGCTGGCCGTGCGGCGCCGTGACGAGAGCAAACACGGTCCCGCCCGCCTGGGCCGCAAGGCCCGCCGGGCCGCGCGTCGGGTGGCCCGCCGGCCCGGTAACGATGGCGACAGCCTGCTCTCCCAGCTGATCGCCCGCCGCTCGTTCCGCGAGCCGTTCACGCGCACGCTGACCGCCAACGTGGCGGCCAACATCATCCGCAACGTGTGGTCGTACGCGATCATCTTCTGCGGCCACTTCCCGGACCAGACGTACACATTCACCCAGGAGGAGACCGAGAACGAGACTCGCGGCGCCTGGTACGTCCGCCAGCTGATCGGCGCCGCCAACATCGACGGTGGACCGATGTTCCACGTCATCAGCGGCAACCTCGGCTACCAGGTGGAGCACCATCTCTACCCGGACATGCCCAGCACCCGTTACGGGGAGATCGCCCCCCGCGTCCGGGAGATCTGCGAGCGCTACGGCCTGCCCTACAACAGCGGTCCCTTCCACCAGCAGCTGGGGATGGTGCAGCGCACGATCCTGCGCCTGGCGCTGCCGGGCGGCAAGTCCCGCCCCAAGCCGGGTCCCTACCACGGGCCCCGGTATCGCGGCAGCGGTGAGGAGAATGCGCCGGGCGTGCGGAACGCGGCCTGACGCTGATGACGATCCAGGCTTAGACGGTCAACTTCATCATCAGCGTTACGCCCGCGGTTCCACGGCGAGCAACTCCAGGCGGTTGCCCCACGGGTCGGCGGTGAAAAAGCGCCGGACATCGGGGAGCCGGTCGTCCCAGGCGACCGGCGCCCCGCCGGCCTGGAGCCGCGCCGCCAGGTCGTCGAGCTGGCGAGGGCTCACCCGCAGCGCGGGATGCGCCTTGTCCGCCGGCGCAAACCCGGCGTCGACGCCGACGTGAAGCTGCGCGCCGTCGAGGGCGAACCATGCCCCGCCGGCGTCCCGCAGTGCCTGGGGCTTGTCCATCTCCGGGAGCCCGAGCAACTCCCCGTAGAAGCGCCGGGCCGCCGGCTCGCAGCCCGGGGGCGCCGCCACCTGGACATGGTCCAGCGCCGGACCTGTGCGGTCAGCGGACCTCACGTCAGTCGCCTCCGATACGGTTGCGCCGCATGCCGGTCGAAATCAGCGCCGTTCGGAGCCGCCGTGGCCTTGTCGAGTTCGTCGGGCTCCCGTTCCGCCTGCACGCGGGAACGCCGTGGATCCCGCCGCTCAGGCTCGAGCGCTACGCCTTCCTGACCCGCAAGCTCAACGCGTTCTTCACCCACGGAGAGGCAGAGTATTTCCTGGCCCGGCGCGATGGACGGGTGGTGGGCCGGATCACCGCCCAGATCGACTTCGACTTCAACCAGTACCACGGCAGCCGCTGGGGAATGTTCGGCTTTCTGGAGTTCGAGGACGACCAGGAGGTGGTCGACGCCCTGCTCGCCGCGGCCGAGGCCTGGTGCCGGTCACGCGGGTGCGACCGCATGGTCGGGCCCATGAACTTCCAGATCAACGACGAGGCGGGCGTCATGGTGGAGGGCTTTGACCGCGAGCCGCTCATCCGCGAGCCCTGGAACCCGCCCTACTACCAGGCCCGGTATGAGCAGGCCGGGCTGATCAAGGCCATGGACCTGTTCGGCTGGGACCTGTCGATCCACGACCGCGAGCACCTCAATCCGATCCTGCCCCGGATCGCCGAGCGCGCGCGTACCCGCCACGGGATCACCATCCGCAAGATGGAGCGGCGCCACCTCCGGCGGGAGATGGACGAGTTCGCCAAGGTCTACAACGCGGCCTGGTCGCACAACTGGGGGTTCGTGCCCTACTCCAAGGCCGACCTCGACGCCTACGCCATCGACATGCAACTCGTCTACTCGCGTGAGTGGTTCATGATCGCCGAGCAGGACGGCCAGACGATCGCGATGGCGATCACCATCCCCGACATCCACCAGATCTACAAGAAGATGCAGGGCCGGCTGCTGCCGCTCGGCTGGTGGTATTACCTCAACCGGGGCCGGATCATCGATCGCGTCCGCGTCGGATTCCTCGGCGTGCTCCCCGAGTACCAGCACACCGGTGTGGCTGCCGCCCTGTACATGGAGCACTTCGACACGGCGGCGGGCAGCCGCCAGAACCATGGCGAGGCGAGCTTCATCCTGGAGGTCAACACCTCCATGAACCGGGGCCTGGAGGCGATGGGCGGGCGCCTGGTCAAGCGCTGGCGCGTCTACGAGCGCCTGCTGGACCCGGCGGCCAAGCCGTCGGCTCCCGCCGCCTCGGCCTGACCCCGCCGCCTCGTCCCCTGCGATAATGCCGCCGATGGACGTCAACCTCGGCGCAATTCTGACCGCGATGGTCACCCCGTTCGACGAGCGCGGCCACCTCGACGAGGAAGCGGCGGTGCGGCTCATGCACCACCTCGTCGAGCACGGCTCCGACGGGCTGGTCATCTGTGGCACCACCGGCGAGTCGGCGACGCTGAATGACGCCGAGCACCTGAGGATGATCGAGCTGGCGGTCCGCGAGATGCGCGGCACGTGCCCGATCGTCGCCGGAGTCGGCTCCAACGACACCCGGCACGCCGTCGAGCTGACCGAGCGCGCCACCGACATCGGCGCCGACGCCCTGCTGCACGTCAACCCGTATTACAACCGGCCGAGCCGGCGGGGCATTGTCGCCCACTTCCGCGAGGTCGACCGGGCCACCAACCTCCCGATCATCCTCTACAACATCCCGCAGCGGACCGGGTCGGACATGCCCAATGACCTGCTGGCCGAGCTGGCGCAGCTCGAGCACATCGTCGGCGTCAAGCAGGCCAACCACGCCAACCTGGCGAAGATCGACGGCATGTTCATCTACGCCGGCAACGACGACATGCTGGCCGACGTGCTCGACCTGGGGGAGCGCGGCGGTGTGCTGACGGGGAGCCACATCTTCGGCGAGGAGATGCGCCGGATGGTCGACGAGCCCGAGCGCCGGCGTGAGATCGAGGCGTCCCTGGGGGATGTCTACCGGGACATGGCGATCGCCCCGGCCGCCTGCAGCCTGAAGGCCGCGCTGAACTTGATCGGCGTCCCCGTCGGCAAGCCCCGCCTGCCGTACGTCGAGCTCGACCAGGACGAGCTCGCGGTCGTCCGCGCGATGCTCGAGCGCCACGGCATGTTGGCCGCCGCGTGAGCAGCCGGATGACTCACGCGGCCTCCGGCCGTGGCCAAGCCGGATGCTGAGCGGAGGCCTGGCGTGAGCAAATTGCGCGTCCTGCCGCTCGGCGGCCTGGGCGAGATCGGCAAGAACATGACGGTGGTGGAGTACGAGGACCGGATCGTCGTCGTCGACACCGGGCTGCGCTTCCCCACCGCCGACATGCTCGGCATCGACCTGGTGCTGCCGGACTTCTCCTACCTGCGCGAGCGGGCCGACGACATAGAGGCGATCGTCATCACGCACGGGCACGAGGACCACGTGGGCGCCCTGCCCTGGGTCCTGCGCGAGCTGGGCGGCGAGTCCGGGCTGCCGGTGTACGGCGGGCCGCTGACCGTCGCCATGGCCCGCTCCAAGCTCGACGAGCACAACCTGCGCGACGTCGACATCGACGACCTACCGACCGGCGAGCAGCTCACCCTGGGCCCGTTCGAGCTGGAGCTCATCCACATGACCCACTCCATCCCGGACTCGTGCGCGGTGGCGCTGCGCACCGAGCTGGGGACGGTCCTGTTGACCGGCGACTACAAGTTCGACCAGACGCCCGTCGACGGGCCGCCGGCCGACGTCTCGCGCCTGGCCGAGCTCGGCTCCGAGGGCGTGCTGCTGCTGTGCGGCGACTCCACCAACGCTGACCGACCCGGCTTCTCTCCCTCCGAGCGCGGGGTAGGCCCGCACCTGGAGGAGGTGTTTGCCCGGGCCGAGGGCCGGATCATCGTCACCAGCTTCGCCTCCAACATCCACCGCGTCCAGCAGGTCGTCGACGCGGCGGGCGCCCTGGGGCGCAAGGTCGCTCTGGTCGGCCGGTCGATGCGCAAGAACGTCAACATCGGCCGTTCGCTCGGCCACATCGAGATTCCGGACGGGATGCTGATCCAGCCCCACGAGGTCGAGGACTGGCCGGATCACAAGGTGGTCGTCATCTCGACCGGGTCCCAGGGCGAGCCCCTGTCGGCGCTCCGGCGGATGGCCTACAACGACCACCGCCAGATCACGCTGCGCCGCGGGGACACGGTCGTCTTCTCGGCCACGCCGATCCCCGGCAACGAGCGGGCGGTCAACGAGACCGTCGACCGCCTCTACCACGTGGGGTGCCAGGTGATCACCCCGCGCGAGGCGCCGATCCACGCCTCCGGGCACGGCTTCGCCGAGGAACTGAAGCTGATGCTCAACCTGGTCCGCCCCCGCTATGTGCTGCCGATCCACGGCGACCACAAGCGGATCCACCTCCACGCCCAGCTGGCCGATGCCGTCGGCATCCATCCCGACGCCGTGTTCCGGGGCGAGAACGGGATTCCGGTGGAGATCGATCGGGCGGGCGCACGGCTCGGCGACCCGGAGCCGGCCGGGATGATCTTCGTCGACGGCGTCGACATCGGCGATCCGGCCGACGTGGCGCTGCGCGACCGCCGGATGCTGTCCGCCGATGGGATCTTCATCGTGGTGGCCACCGTTTCCGAACAGACGGGCGAGTCCGTCGTCCCGCCCGAGGTCATCTTCCGGGGCGTGCCATTCGTGGAGCAGGCCGACGAGCTCGTCTCCGACATCCGGGCCGAGGTCGAACGGTCGCTCACGACGGCCGCCGAGGAGGGCGCGCACGAGATCGACGTGCTCCAGGAGCGTCTGCACGACGACCTGGCGGCGTTCGTCTACGACCGGCTGCGGCGGCGCCCGATGGTCTTGCCGGTCGTCGTCGAGGTCTGATCGCCGTTCGGCGCGGCTTCCGGGGCCGGCTGGCCGGCGGTAGGGATCCGGATCACGAAGCGCGTCCCGTGCCCCACGGCGGGGATCTCGTGCTCAACCGTCCCGCCGTGCGACTGGGCCACCGAGCGGACAATCGCCAGGCCCAGACCGGAGCCCTTGCCGCCATCACGCCCGCCCCGGACGAAGCGCTCGAACACGCGGCCGGCCAGCTCCGGCGGTACGCCGGGACCGAAGTCCTGGACGACGACCACGGCCTCGTCCTGCGCCGGGCGCGTCGAGGCCTCCACCCGCGTGCCCGGCGGCGTGTGGCGCACCGCGTTCTCGAGCAGGTTGAGGATCAGGCGGTGCAGCTCGTCGCGGACCCCTTCCACGACGACCGGCTCGGCATTGATCGACAGCTCATGGTTGTCGGCCATCGGCCCCAGCTCGGAGGCCGCCTCGATTAGGACCTCGGCCAGGTCGGTGGGCCGGTGGGGCTGCACCCGCCGGGCATCGGCCCGCGCCAGCAGGAGCAGGTCGCCGACGAGCCGGCGCATGCGCCGGGTCGACCGCAGGGCGGCCTCAGCGGTCTCGGCCTGCTCGCCCTCCAGCTCCTCGTTGAGCAGCTCGAGGTTGGCCAACACGCTGGTGAGCGGGGTGCGCAGCTCGTGCGACGCGTCGGCCACGAACTCGCGCTGGCGGTCGAGCATCAGCTGGGTCTCGTTGCGGGCCGCGTCTAGCGAGGCGAGCATCCCCTCCAGCGTCCGGGCCAGCTCGGCCACCTCGTCCTCGGCCTCAGGATGGGGGACGTGGAGGCTGGGATCCTGCGTGCGCTCGATCTCCCGCGCGGCGTTGGTCAGCTCGACGATGGGGCTCATCGCCCGGGCCGAGACGAACAGCCCGGCCAGCAGGGCCAGGATGGTGCCGCCCAGGACGCCGATGGCCAGGAACCCGTCGACCCGGTTGATCGTGCGGTCGACGTTGGACAGCGGCACCGCGTAGAGCAGCGTGACGGTGCCGATCGGCTTGACCGGAAGCTGGCGGACGAGCACCCGGTAGCCGGACTGCTCCCAGGAGCCCGACGAGGCCGTCGGCGCGAACGAGAACAGGCCGTTGGTCGGCGGGGCCTTGGCGCCCTTGATCCGGATCTGCGCCTGGGTGCCGAGCAGGCTGCCGTCGTTGGAGTCGAAGATCCGGATCTGGGCGTTGTCGGATCCGGCGAAGTCGTTGAGCGAGACGTTCGTCGAGCCCAGGTTCAGGTAGGTGCTGTCCTGGAACGACAGCTTCCCGTTGAGCTCCGAGTACAACTGCTCGACGGCGTTGTTCTGCTGGTCGTCGAACTGGGTGCGGACCTGGCGGTTGGTCAGCACGCCGACGATCACGGCGAAGCAGGCCAGGATGACGAACGTGAGCGCCGCCGAGCCGCCGGCCAGCCGCCACCGGATCGGGACGGTCCTATACGCGGAGTACGTAGCCCGCGCCACGGATCGTATGGAGGAGCCGAGGCTCGCCACCTGATTCCAGCTTCCGTCGTAGGTTGGACACGAACACCTCGATGGTGTTCGTCATGGAGAACGGGTCATAGCCCCACACCTCGTCGAGGAGGCGCTGGCGTGAGATCACGATCCGCTCATTTCGCATCAGATATTCCAGCAGTTCGAACTCCCGTTGGGTGAGATCGACGTGGCGGTCGCCGCGCAGGACCTCGTGGGTGTCCGGGTTGAGCTTGAGATCGCCGACCGCCAGATTGGCCTGCCCGCGGGGCGGGCGGCGCCGCAGGAGCGCGCGCAGGCGGGCCAGCAACTCCTGGCGCTCGAAGGGCTTGACCAGGTAGTCGTCGGCTCCGGAGTCCAGGCCCTCCACGCGTGACTCGACCGCGTCGCGCGCGGTCAGGACCAAGATGGGGACGTCGGCGTCCTGGGTGCGCATCCGCTTGGCCACCTCGATGCCGTCCATGCCCGGGAGGCCGAGGTCGAGGATGACGAGGTCGGGCAGGAACGAGTGGGCGCCATCGAGCGCCGCGGGCCCGTCGCCGGCCACCCGCACCTCGTAGCCCTCCATGCGCAGCGAGCGCTGGAGGACCTGCGCGATCGCGTCGTCGTCCTCGACGACCAGAACCCGGGGGGAACGCTCGAAATCGGCCACGTTGGTGGCAGATGGTACGGGGCCGCGGGGAGGTTTCTAAAGAGGCTTACGAAAGGCTTCACCGCGGGTGCGCCCGGCAGGAGCCGGCCGCCCGCCGTCGAAGCCTCCAGTTCGGAGATGGCCGCCGCCACCAAGACCCGTTCCAAGCCGAAGTCCAAGCCCACGCGCGGCCGCACGCCGCCGAAGCGGGCGCGCCGGTCGCTGCTGGCCAGCCGGCCGCGCCTGCCCGCGTTCGCGCTCGAGCCCCATCACGTCGACATCATCGCCCTGGCGCTGATCGCGGTCGGCATCTTCCTGGGCGGGGTGGCCTACCTGGGATGGGCCGGGGGCGCCCTCGGCGCCGGGGGCGTGCGGGCGTTCCGATTCGTGTTCGGCGCGCTCGGCTACATCGTCCCCGTCACCCTGATCGCCGCCGGGGCCCTCATCCTGATCCGGGAGATGCGACCGCCGGCGCGGCCGTTGCGCACCGGCGTCATCTGCCTGGTCACGGCGCTGACCCTGATGCTCGCCGCCGGGACACTTGGCATCGGCCCCGGCGCGCTGTCCGGGCATGACTTCTGGCGCCCGGCGCTGTTCGAGACCCGCGGCGGCGTGCTCGGCCAGGCCGAGTTCTGGGTCACCTCGCATCTGATCTCGTCCTTGGGGGCCGACATCCTGGCGGTGTTCCTGTTCGTGGCCGGCCTGATCCTGGTCACCGGCGCAACGCTGGCGGGCGTGGTGCGGGCGACCGGGGCAGGCGTCGTCGGCACCGGGCGGGCCGTGCGTCGCTCCACCGACACGCTGAGCGGGGCGATGGCCCGGCGGCCGGCCACTGCCGCCGCGGCGCGGTCCCGCGCCGCCTCCCGGCCGGTGCCGGCCGTCGACGCAGACGAGCCGGACGACGACGTGCTCCCCGAGCCGCTGCTGCCCCCGGAGCTCGACACCACCGAGCTGGTCGTCCGCGCCACCCACGTGGAGGCGCCGTCGATCTCCGGGGAGGTTGTCGATGAGGAGGACAAGGTGCCGCCGCCTTACTTCGACGAGCCCGACGGGGAGCCCCAGGTCCACGCCATCGACCATCCCCAGGACGAGGAGGCCTCTGACGGGTCTGACCGCGGCGGACCGGGCCGGCCGGTCGACCCCGAGGACCTGACCCCGCAGGGCCGCTACCGGGCCTCGGTGACCGACGACCCGGACTTCGAGTGGCGCCTGCCCGGCACCCGCTTTTTGACGAGGTCCACCGGCGAGGCGGCCAAGCCGGACACGGCCGGCCAGGAGCAGGTGGCGCGGACCCTGGTGGAGACCCTCGGTCACTTCGGCATCGAGGCCAAGGTGATCGGCCGCGTCACCGGGCCCCACATCACCCGGTATGAGATCCGCCTGGCCCCCGGGATCAAGGTGGCCAAGGTGGCCCAGCTCAAGGACGACCTGGCCTACGCCCTGGCCGCGACCGACATCCGGATCCTGGCGCCGATCCCGGGCAAGCAGGCGGTGGGGGTGGAGGTACCCAACGCCCGGCGGCGGATCGTCCATCTCGGCGACGTCTACCAGCAGCCCCCGGCCGACTGGTCGCCGCTCACCGTCTGGCTGGGCAAGGACATCGCCGGCCACGCCATCGGCGCCGACCTGGCCAAGATGCCCCACCTGCTGGTAGCCGGCACCACCGGCGCCGGCAAGTCGGCGTGCGTCAACGCGATGCTGTCCTCGATCCTGCTGCGTGCCACCCCGCACGAGGTGCGGATCGTGCTCGTCGACCCCAAGCAGGTCGAGCTCAACCACTACGAGTCGGTGCCGCACCTCCTGACCCCGGTCATCACCTCGCCGCGCATGGCGGCCAACGCGCTGCAGAACCTCGTCAAGGAGATGGAGCAGCGCTACGGGATCATGTCGCTGGCCCGGACCCGCTCGCTGCCCGAGCTCAACCGGGCGCGGGACAAGCGCGGCGAGCCGCCGCTGCCCTACATCCTGTGCGTCATCGACGAGCTGGCCGACCTGATGATGGTGGCGCCCGCCGACGTGGAGGACTCGATCATCCGCCTGGCCCAGAAGGCGCGGGCCGTCGGCATCCACCTGGTGCTGGCCACGCAGTCGCCCCGAGTCGACGTCATCACCGGCATGATCAAAGCCAACGTCCCGTCCCGGATCGCCTTCGCCGTCTCCTCGCAGACCGACTCCCGGGTCATCCTGGACCAGAACGGGGCCGAGTCGCTGCTCGGACAGGGGGACATGCTGTTCTCGCCGGTCGGCACCTCCAAGCTGCAGCGAATCCAGGGCGCGTTCATCGACGAGGAACAGATCCTGGAGCTGACCGAGGTCTGGCGACGCCAGGGCGAGCCGGAGTTCCACGAGGAGCTGCTGGAGGAGGTCGAGTCCGACGACGCGCCCGGGGGAGCCGACGAGGATGCGAACAACGCTGACGAGGATCCGCTCCTGGAGGAGGCCATCTACCTGGTGGCGTCGATGGGGACGGCATCGACGTCGATGCTCCAGCGGCGGCTGCGCCTGGGCTACACGCGGGCCGGGCGGCTGATCGACATGCTGGAGCGCCGCGGGATCATCTCCGGCTACGAGGGATCCAAGCCGCGCCAAGTGCTCGTCTCCGAGGCCGACGTCCCCCGGATCCTGGCCCACCTGGCCGAGGCTGAGGGCGGCTCGGGCTCGGGGTCTGGCTCGGGGTCTGGTTCGGGGTCGGGCTCCGGGTCGGGCTCGGTCGGCGGCTCCGGCTCTGGCTCCGGGTCGGTCTCCGGCTCCGGCTCCGGCGGGAGCGCGCCGTCGCCACCGCCGGCCGGCGGGGAGGACACCGGCGACGACGAGGTCCCGGGCGATCCGGGGCTGTAGATCCCGCTTCTCTGAGTGCGAGCCGAGCGCCACCGCGCCGGTAGCCTTCTCGTGCGATGGCTGACATCGGCGCCACATTGAGGGAAGCGCGGATGCGCGCCAAGATCGACATCAACGAGGTCGAGCGGCGCACGAAGATCCGTGCCAAGTACCTGCGCGCGCTTGAGAACGAGGAATGGGACCTGCTCCCCGGCGAGGTCTACGTCAAGAGCTTCCTGCGCACGTACGGGGACTTCCTGGGGCTGGACAGCCGCCAGCTCATGGACGACTACAAGCGCCGCTACGAGCACCCGTCCGACCAGGAGATGAAGCCGATCACGCCCCGCCGCCGTGAGCGCGAGCGCGAGCGCCGGCGCGGTCCGCTGGTCCCGCCCTGGCTGGTCATCGGGCTCGTCCTGGTGGCGGTCGTCGCGGCGCTGTACTTCGTGGGGCGCAAGCCGTCGGGCGGCTCCCCTGGTTCGACAGCGACGCACTCCAACACCAGCAACCAGGGCCACAACCAGCAGGCAGGCAATTCGCATCGCTCGGCGAGGGCCAGGCACCGACCGCCGGCCAAGGTCAAGCTGCAACTGGTCGCCACCGGGCAGGTCTACGTGTGCCTTGTCGACGGCGCCGGCAAGCCGCTCATCCCCGGGGTGATCTTCAGCCCGGGCCAGACGATCCCCACCAAGACCTCGTCAAAGCTCCTGCTCACGCTGGGCAACGCGTCGGTCAAGATGACCGTGAACGGCAAGCCGGTGGCGGTCGCGCCGTCCGCCAGCGCGATCGGCTACATGTTCACGCCGACCGCGCACTCGATGCTGCCCGCCGCGCAGCAGCCGCACTGCGCATGAGCGAATCGACCGGGCGTCACCCGCGCGCCGGCATTCTCGTCACCGGCACCGAGGTGCTGACCGGGATCATCTCCGACCGCAACGGGCCCTGGCTGGCCGAGCGCCTGCGCGAGGAGGGCGTCGACCCGGCCATGATCCAGGTCGTCGGCGACCGCCCCGAGGATCTGCGGGCGTCGCTGCAGTTCATGCGCGACGACGGCCTGGCCCTGATCGTGACCAGCGGCGGGCTGGGACCGACCGCCGACGACCTGACCGCGGAGATCGTGGGGGAGTTCGCGGGACGCGAGATGGTGCTCGACGAGGACCTGGAGGCGCGGATCGCCGAGATCCTCCGGCCGATGATGGCCCGCTGGCCGGACCTCGACGCCGACGCCGTCCGCCGGGCCAACCGCAAGCAGGCCGTCATCCCGCAGGGGGCGACGGTGCTGGCACCGGTGGGGACAGCGCCAGGGCTGGTCGTCCCCTCCATCGACGGGTCCGGGCCAACGGTCGTCGTCCTGCCCGGACCGCCGCGGGAGCTGCAGTCGATGTGGAGGACGGCGCGGGAGACGGACGCCTTCCGCGCGGCCATCGACGGCGCTCCCACGTACCGGACGCGGGTGATGCGGCTGTTCGGCATCCCGGAGTCCGAGATCGCCAACACCCTGACGGCGGCCGAGGAGGCCGGGCTCGATCTTTCACCGCTGGAGATCACCACCTGCCTGCGCCGTGGCGAGATCGAGGTGGCGACGACGTACGAGCCGGCGGCGGAGGCGCAATACGACGCCCTGCTGGAGTTCATCCGGGCCCGCCACGCCGACACGCTGTTCTCCGACGACGGCTCAACCGTTGATGAGCAGGTGGCTTCTCTGCTCGCCGGGCGTACGCTGGCGGTGGCCGAGTCGTGCACGGGCGGCGCGCTGGCGGCCCGCCTGACCGACCGCGCCGGATCCTCGGACTACTTCCTGGGCGGAGGCGTCGTGTACTCGAATGCCGCGAAGGTCGACCTGGCCGGGGTCGATCCGGCGGTGATCGAGCGGTTCGGGGCGGTCTCGGTGGAGGTCGCCGACGCGCTGGCGGAGGGGATCGCTCGGCGGTTCGGGGCTGACGTGGGGGCCGGGATCACAGGGATCGCCGGGCCCGGGGGAGGGACTGAGGACAAGCCGGTGGGCACGGTGTGCTTCTCGGTGTGGGAGCGGGGTGGCGCCTCCAGCGCGCCGGGCGTCGCCTCCAGCCCGCCGGGCACGGGCGTGGCGTCCGGCCCGGCGCGCCGGATCACCCGCCGGGCCCTGCTGCCGGGCAACCGGGCCGACATCCGCGATCGCTCCGTCACGGTGGCGATGCACCTGCTCCGGCGGCTGCTGCTGGGAGAGTCCGACGACGCCTGACCCGGCGCGGCCCGCCCCGCCCCCGCCCGGCTCCGAGCGCGCGCGGCTGTTCGTGGCGCTCGACCTTCCGGGGGCGATCCGGGCCACCCTGGCCGGCTGGGCCGACGACCGCCTGGGCGCGGCGCCCGGCCTGCGGCTCATCGATCAGCGCTCCCTCCACGTCACCCTCTGCTTCCTCGGCTGGCGCGACCTGGCATCGGCGGGGGAGATCGCTCAGGTCTGCCGGGAGGCGGCTCCCCGAGACGCATTCCCCCTCTCGTTGGGGCAGGTCCTGTGGCTGCCGCGCCGCCGTCCCCGCGTGGTTGCCATCGAGCTCCCGGACCCCTCCGGCGGGCTGGTCCGGCTTCAGGCCGCCCTGTCGGCCGGGCTCGCCAAGGGGGGGCTCTACGAGCCGGAGAGCCGCCCGTACCTCGGCCACGTCACCGTGGGCCGGGTGGGCCGAGGCACCCGCGGCGCATCGGTCCGGCCGGCGTCGCTGGCCCCGCCGGACCCGGTCGAATTCCCGGCCGAGGCGGTGACGCTGTACCGGTCCCGGCTGGAGCGGGGCGGGGCGCGCTACGAGGGGCTGGCCACGATCGCGCTGGGCTGACCCTGGGGATTTGGGTGCGCCTCGGTTTTCGTGGTCTTCCGTGGGCTCTCGTTGGGGCCCGGGCGGGAACGGCATGGGCTCTCGCTGGGCCCGGGCGGGAACGGCATGGGCAATGCAGATGGCGAGGGTGGGGCGCTGGCGGCCCCCGCGGGTGCTGGGAGCGGGACAAATCTCCCTCGCCTCGCCGCCCCGGTGGGGGCGTGGGAAATTGTTCCCACCCCTGGGCATGTTCTTCCCCACCCCTCGGCGCAGGGCCAGGGTGGGTGACATTTGTCCCGCCAGAACGCGGTCCGTGCCCCTTCAATGCCCAAGCCGTTTCCACGCCGGGATCAACCTCCCACCCGCCACCCACCCGCCGCGGGAGATCGAGTCGCCCGGCCGCCGCCGAGCCCACCCGTCCGCCCCGGCGTTCACCATTGGCACGGGTCCGTCGCAGCCTTGTGACGAAGTGGACTTGTTTCGTCACAGCGCCTGGATCTAGCGTGGTTTTTCCGTCCGCTACCCACCGTACCGTGAGTGGTTCAACGCGCTAGAGACATCAAGGAGCCGCAGCGAGCATGAGTGAGAACCCCAAAGGCGCAGCCACCGGCGCGTCTGATCCCAAGGCCGACGCCAAGCGTCAGGCCGCCCTGCAGGGAGCCCTGACTCAGATCGAGCGGCAGTTCGGCAAGGGAACCGTCATGCGCATGGGCGATCCCGGCGCGCGGGTCAACGTGGACGCCGTCCCCACCGGGGCGCTGTCGCTGGACATCGCGCTGGGGATCGGCGGCGTTCCCCGCGGTCGGATCGTCGAGATCTTCGGCCCGGAGTCCTCGGGTAAGACGACGCTCGTGTATCACGTGATCGCCGAGGCCCAGAAGCTGGGCGGGGTGTGCGCGTTCGTCGACGCCGAGCACGCCATGGATCCGCTGTACGCGCAGCAGATCGGCGTCGACATCGACGAGCTGCTCGTCTCGCAGCCGGACTACGGCGAGCAGGCCCTGGAGATCGTCGACATGCTGATCCGCTCCGGCGCCGTCGATGTGATCGCCGTCGACTCGGTCGCGGCGCTCACCCCCCGAGCGGAGCTGGAGGGGCAGATGGGCGAGCAGACGGTCGGAGCCCAGGCGCGGATGATGTCGCAGGCGATGCGCAAGCTGGCCGGCAATCTCAACCGCGCGCAGACGCTGTGCCTGTTCACCAACCAGATCCGGGAGAAGGTGGGCGTGATGTTCGGCTCGCCGGAGACGCAGCCGGGCGGGCGCGCGCTGAAGTTCTACGCCTCCCAGCGCCTGGACATCCGGCGGATCGAGACGCTCAAGGACGGCACCGAGGCGGTCGGAAACCGGGTCCGGGTGAAGGTGGTCAAGAACAAGGTCGCCGCCCCGTTCAAGCAGGCCGAGTTCGACATCGAGTTCGGCAAGGGGATCTCCACCTCCGGCTGCCTGCTCGACTACGGCATCGAGCACAACATCATCACCAAGTCGGGCTCGTTCTTCTCCTATGGCGACGACCGGCTCGGCCAGGGCCGCGGCAATGCCAAGGCGTTCCTCGACGAGCATCCGGAGATGGCCGGCGAGATCGAGGCTAAGATCTACGCGGCGCTCGGGCTCAACCGGGATCTGGTCAAGGAGATCGAGCACGAGGACGCGCCGCTGGCCGCCGTTGCGCCCGCGGCGTAGACCAGTGCCGGCCGCCGTGGGCGTCCCGGCCCCGGGGCTGGTACAGGCCGCCGTGGGCATCCCAGCCGCGGGGCTGGTGCCGGCCGCCGTAGGCCTCCTGCCGGCCGCCGTAGGCCTCCTGCCGGCCGCCGTAGGCCTCCTGCCCCCGATCCTCGGTGAGAAACCGGCCATATGTTCCGGTTTCTCGCCGAGCTCCCCGCTATCGCCCCGACGAGCGCCATGACTCCTCCGGAGCGCACCGAGGAGGAGCAGCTCCAGCGGGCGGTCGACTTGGCCTACGCACACATCAACCGCCGCGATCGGACGGTCGGCGAGGTGCGCACCCAGCTCGAGCGGAAGGGGGTCTCCGCGGGCATCCGCGAGGCGGCCATCCAGGTCGTCTCCGAGCAGGGGTTCCTCAACGACGAGCGCTTCGCCCGGCTGTTCGTCTCCGACAAGCGGGCGCTGGAGGAGTGGGGGAGTGAGCGCATCCGGCGAGGGCTGCTTGCCCGTGGCATCGACCGTGACCTAGCCGACGCCGCCGTGGCCGAGGCCCCCGTAGACGAGGACGGCGAGGAGAGCGAGCTTGATCGCGCGCTGGCGCTGCTGCGCCGGCGCTTCCCGGATCCGCCCCAGGATCGCCGGGAGCGCGACCGCGCGCTCGGCGTGCTCATTCGCAAGGGTTATGAGAGCGAGCTGGCCCTCGATGCCCTCGCCGCCCATGCTCGCGGCGACTGAATCACTCAAATCCGGACGCAACGTCACTCCGGATGAAGGTTGGTGATCGTCGGTCAACCGTTGCGCGGCTACCCCCGCGGTACTACGATGCAACCAGTGAACGAACGGTCCTCGGGACCACAAAACGCCAGCAAATCTCAGATATCGAACCCAGAGATCCTCAGTGTTGACGCCTATCCGTAGGGGGCCGCGATGTCGGCCCAGATCGGCTTCGGAGCGCTGGGACTGACGTCCTAGCGCTGATCGCTGACCACCCCTGCCTGGTTCTGGCTCACCGTGCGTCCCGCACGGGCCGCTCGGTCGCTCTCAAATAGCCAATAGCGGGATGGGGGCCCGGTGCCCAACCGGGTCCGACGAGAGGAACCAGCATGGAAATCATCGGTGCCGCAGCGCTCATAGCGGTCGGAATCGTGGTCGCCGCGGTTCTCTACGGGCGTTCGCATGGCGCCGCTCCAGCCGCGGCAGCCGCCGCGGAACGCGACTCGGCCACCGCCGCGGCGCTGCAGTCCGCGCTAGCGGAGCGCACCACCGCCCTGGAGGGCCGCGAGGAGGCCGTGCAGCGTCGTGAGGCCGAGCTCACCCAGGAGCGCGAGCAGCTTTCCGAGCGTGAGGCTGAGGTTGAGCAACGACTGGAGCGGCTGGCCGGGATATCCGGCGCCCGAGCAAAAGAGCTGCTGCTGCAGGACGTCGAGGAGCAGGCCAGGCACGAGTCGGCGCGCCGGCTGCGCCTGATCGAGGAGGAGACCAAGCGCGACGCCGAGCGGCGGGTGCGCAACATCCTGTCGGTCTGTATGCAGCGTCTGGCGGCCGGCCACGCCGCCGAGACGACGGTGTCGGTGGTTCAGCTCTCCGCCGACGACATGAAGGGGCGGATCATCGGCCGTGAGGGCCGCAACATTCGCGCGCTCGAGAACCTCACCGGCGTCGACTTCATCATCGACGACACCCCCGGCGCCGTGGTTCTCTCCGGGTTCGACGGCGTCCGCCGCGAGATCGCCCGCCTCACCCTGGAGAAGCTGCTGCAGGATGGGCGCATCCATCCGGCTCGGATCGAGGAGACCTACTACCAGACCAAGTCCGAGCTGGATGGCCGGATCGTGGAGCTCGGCGAGCAGGGCGCGTTCGACGCCGGCGTCCAGGGGCTTCATCCGGAGCTGGTCAAACTGCTGGGCCGGCTGCGGTTCCGCACCAGCTACGGCCAGAACGTGCTGGCGCACTCCGTGGAGGTCGCCCAGCTGGCAGCGATGATGGCCGAGGAGCTCGGCGCGAGCTCCAAGACCTCCCGGCGCGCCGCCCTCCTGCATGACATCGGCAAGTCCGTCACCCACGAGGTGGAGGGCCCCCATGCCCTGGTCGGCGGCGAGCTGGCGCGCAAGTATGGTGAATCTGCGGCGGTCGCCCACGCCATGGAGGCCCACCACAACGAGGTCGAACCCCAGACGATCGAGGCCGTCATCGTCCAGGCCGCCGATGCGCTGTCCGGCGCGCGTCCCGGCGCCCGCGGAGAATCGTTGGAGCAGTACGTCAAGCGGCTGCGCGACCTGGAGCAGATCGCCACCCGCCACAAGGGCGTCGAGAAGGTCTACGCCATGCAGGCGGGCCGCGAGATTCGCGTGATGGTGGCTCCCGGGGCGATCGACGACGACGCGGCGACGCTGCTCTCACACGAGATAGCGCGGGAGATCGAGAAGGAGCTCGAGTACCCCGGGCAGATCAAGGTCACGGTGATCCGGGAGTCGCGAGCCGTCGAGTACGCCCGCTAGCCCCAGTCCGGCGCACGCCGGACCCAACTGAACCGCCAGGTTCAGTCAACCCTCACTTCGGGTAGGACCGGATTACGGGCCAATGACGGGAGGCCGGCGGCTTCGCGGCCCGTGCCGCCGAGAAAGGACACCATGTTTGATGGTCTACGGTCGTCGAGCGCCAGACTGCGCGCCCGCCTGGCTGCGACGGTCGCGCTCACGCTGGCGGCGGCCGCACTCACCGCCGGGAGCGCGAGCGCCGCGACGCTGACCGCCCACGGCCAGCTGTTGCACCTGGCGCCCGGAGTCCGGGCCAACGCCAACCAGTCGAGCAACTGGTTCGGCTACAACCAGGGTTCGCTGGAGCAGGGCAACAAGCTCTTCAACTCCATCAGCGGCGACTGGACCGTGCCGACTGCCACTCAGCACACCTCCGGCCAGGCCGAGGCGTCCTCGGACTGGATCGGCATCGGCGGCGGCTGCGTCGATTCCGGCTGTACCGTCACTGACTCCACCCTGATCCAGACCGGGACCGAGCAGGACGTCTCGTCCTCGGGCGCGCCCTCGTACTCGGCGTGGTATGAGCTGGTCCCCGCCCCGTCGCTGACGATCAGCTCCATCGCTGTTCATCCGGGCGATCACATGCACGCGTCGATCTCGCAGGTGGCCACCGGCGTCGACGTGTGGAACATCACACTGACCGACGTGACCACGGGCAAGTCGTCTACGACGACGGCGCCGTATCCGTCAACGATGTCCACCGCGGAGTGGATCGAGGAGACGCCGCTGGAGATCGGCACCAACGCCGGTTTCGCCGCGCTGCCGAACCTGACCACGACTCCATTCTCGTCCGGCACCGTCAACGGCTCGGCGGTGAAGCTGAGCACGTCCGAGCAGATGGATCTCATCGACTCCAGCGGCAAGGTGATCGGAGCGCCCTCGGCTCCGAACTCCGCCGGGAGCGGCTTTGACGCCTGTGCCTGGGCGTCAAGCTGCAGCTGACCCTCAGCCGGCATACCTGTATCGCGCTGCGCCCCGTCCATCCCGGCGGGGCGCCGCCGCGATCACCCCTCTGCGTGCGCCGATGATGTTTGTCATCCTCGCCGGTCATAGCTGACGAGGTCCACGAGGCCACGGCCGCAGTGGGTGAGGCGACACGGAGGTGCCCATGAAGTTTCTGATGCTGGTCTGCCGCGACCCGTCGATTCCGTTCACCCCGGAGGATCGACAGAGCATCGGTCCTCAGGTGGGGGCGTGGGTATCGGAGATGGAGAAGCGCGGGGTGCGGCTCCAGGGAGACGTGCTCGCGCCGGTTGAGGCGACGGCGACCGTTTCGGTGCGCGGCGGCGAGACGCGTGTGGTCCGGGGGCCACGCGTGCAGCTCGACGCACCGGCGTCCGGGTTCAACCTCCTGGAGTGCGCCGACCTCGACGAAGCCGTCGAGGTCTCGGCGAGTCACCCGATCGCGCGTTTCGGAGTCATCGAACTGCGGCCGCTCGCCGAGGGGTGACCGGCAGCTCGTCTGCCTGCGCCGCGAGTCTCTGGCGCTCCCTGGCGACCTGGCTGCGCTCCTCCGCCAGCAGCCCCGTGATCGCCGTGAGGCGCCGTGGCGACCCCGCGGAGCGCATCGCCCTGAGGTCCTGCGCCCGCCTCCGGTACAGGCCGGCTGTCCGCATGATCAGCGCTGCAGTGTTCTTGTGCGTCTTGGCTTCCCAGAGATGGATCTTCTTGAGTTCGGGGTCGGCGAGCCGCTCGGCCTCCTGCTGAGCCACCGCAGCGTGCCGACGCACGCGCTCAGCCCGCTCTTCTACGAGGGCGGCCAGCTTCTCGTAGCTGGCGGCCTCATCGATCATCCGATCCATCGGGGAATGATGACGGCGGCCTCGGAGGGGCGCATCAGGGTTTTCCCTCAGTCGAGCCGCTGTCTGGCCGGAGACGTGTTGCTGGGCCGATCCCCGGAAGTTGGCGGATTCGCCGCGATACCCTTGCCCACGTGAAGCGGTACCACGTCACGACGTTCGGTTGCCAGATGAACGAGCACGACTCCGAGCGGATCAAGGGCATGCTGGAGTCGTTGGGGTACGGCGAGTCCGAGACCCGGGGGGGCGCCGACCTGATCCTGTTCAACACCTGCTCGATCCGCGAGGCCGCCGACAGCCGCTTTGTGGCTCACCTCGGCGAGGCCAAGCGGCTCAAGCGGGAGGATCCGCACGTGGTCATCGGCGTGGGCGGCTGCTGGGCCCAGTCGGTCAAGGAGGAGGTGTTCGAGCGCTTCCCGTTCGTCGACGTCGCGTTCGGCCCCGGCCAGGTGCACAAGCTGGCCGAGTTCCTGACCAGCGACTCCCTGACTGCCCAGGGGTTCTTCGAGTTCGAGGGGTTCACCGGGCATCTGCCCGGCAAGCGCGCCCGGGAGTTCCAGGGCTGGGTCCAGATCAGCGTCGGCTGCAACTCGGTCTGCTCGTACTGCATCGTGCCGTCCACGCGCGGGCGCGAGGTCAGCCGCAACCCGGCGGAACTGGTGGACGAGATCCGGCGCCTCGCCGCCGACGGCGTGTGCGAGGTGACGCTGCTGGGACAGAACGTCAACTCGTACGGCCGGGACCTGGCCAAGGACGACCGCATCTCCTTCTCCGACCTTCTGCGCCAGGTCGACGCCGTCCCGGGGATCGATCGCATCCGCTACACCAGTCCGCACCCCAAGGACATGCGCGAGGACGTCATCCGCGCCCACGCCGAGCTGCCGGCGCTGTGCGAGCACATCCACCTGCCGCTGCAGTCGGGCTCCACGCCGGTGCTCAAGCGGATGCGCCGGACCTACAGTCGCGAGCGCTACCTGGACCGGGTCGCGCTCATCCGCGAGCACGTGCCGGACTGCGCCCTGACCACCGACATCATCGTCGGCTTCCCGGGGGAGACCGAGGCCGACTTCGAGCAGACGCTCGAGGTGGCCGAGGAGGTCGGCTTCGACGGCGCGTTCACGTTCATCTACTCGCCCCGGCGTGAGACCGAGGCCGCCACGATGCCCGACCAGGTCCCTCACAACGTGAAGGTGGCGCGCATGGAGCGCCTGGTGGAGGTCGTTCAGCGCCGGGCCCGCGAACGCGCCCAGCGGTTCGTCGGCCGAACCCTCGACGTCCTGGTGGAGGGTCCGTCACGGACCGATCCGTCGCGGCTGCGCGGCCGCTCCCGGCACAACAAGGTGGTCAACTTCGCCGGCCTGGGGGCCCCGGGAGAGCTCGCCGAGGTCGAGATCACCGGGGCCACCAGTCAGACGCTGAGCGGCGAGGCCTCGCTGCTGGCCCGCGCCGCTCGCTGATCCCTCTGGGGTCAGGCGTCCTGGGTGCGGGTTCGCCAGGCCCCGACCGCGGCCGGGACGACCGTCCAGCCGGCGATGACGGCGATCGCCACGCCGGTGCTCATCGAGAACGGGATGCCGGCGTCCATCGGCGCCAGCTGTCCCAGCGACGCGGAGAGCAGCCCGTCCCGGGCCGCGCCCAAGGACGTCGCGTTCAACAGCATCTCGGTCAGGATCGCCTGCCAGCCGATGATCGCGGTGAGCGTCAGCCCCCGGGATCCGGTCAGCGAGCCGACGCCGACCGCCAGGAGCGCGAGGACCGTGTTGGCCAGCACCATCCAGCCGAAGGACTGGAGGATCATCGACACGCCCGGGGTGGCCAATCCGCCCGCGAACACAAAGGCCGCCCCAAGGCTGAGCAGGAACGCCGCCACCGTGAACACGAGGGTGACCGCGATCGCCGCGGGCGCCCGGAACGCGAACAGAGCCAGACGCGAGCGCCCGGTCGTCACGAGGTCCCGGAACACCCCGCTGGAGAGATCGGCGGTGCCGGCCTCGGTACCTACGAGGATCGCCGCCAGGGCACCGAAGTAGAGTCCAAGCGCGCGCACGGCGTGCTGAAAGGCGAGGACGCCGCCCGCCGGCCCGTACACCGACGGATTGGTCGCGTGGCGTATTGCGTCGTAGCCGAACCAGACCGCGGCAAGCCCGCTGGTCAACAGAAACGCGAACGCCATCAAGCCTCGGTTTTGCCGGAGCTTGAGCACCTCGGCCGAGAACATCTGCCGCGCCACCGTCATGACTGACCTCCCACTCGTGATGTCATCTCCAGGAACCGCTGCTCCAGCGACTCGCGCACCGGCTCCAGCCGGAACACCGACAGTCCCGCCCTGACCAGCCGCGCGTTGATCGACGCGGCCACCTCGCTCGCCGTGACCGTGACGCGGAGACCGCCGGGCGTCTGGTGAGCCGCCGTGACCGCCGGATGGCCGTCCAGCAGGTCGATCGCCGTCCGGGCGTCATCGCACTCGATGTCCAGCTCCACCTGGTCGTCGTGCAGGAGCTCTGAGATCGGACCCTGGGCGACCAGGCGCCCGCGGTCGATGACGGCCGCGAACTCGCAGGTCTTCTCCACCTCGTCGAGCAGGTGGGAGGACAGGAACACCGTCCGCCCCTCGCCGGTCAGGTCGGCGATCATGGTGCGGAACTCCAGGATCCCGCCCGGATCCAGCCCGTTCATGGGCTCGTCGAGGATCAGGAGCTCCGGGTCGGCGAGCAGGCACCGAGCCACGCCCAGCCGCTGGCGCATGCCCTGTGAGTACGTCTTGACGCGGTCGCCGGCCCGATCGCTGAGTCCCACGCGCCGCAGGGCCCCCTCGATCCGGGCCGCCGCCTCCGGCCCGCGAGCGGCCGCGATGACCCTGAGGTTCTCCCGTCCGGTGAGATGGCGGTGGAAGTTCGGCTCCTCCACCATGGCGCCGACCCGGGCCAGTACCGCCGCACGCTCGGCGGGAATGGGGCGACCGGAGATGCGCATCTCGCCCACATCCGGCTGGGTCAGCCCCAGCAGCATCCGGATGAGCGTCGTCTTGCCGGCTCCGTTGTGTCCGAGAAACCCGAACGCGGAGCCGCGGGGCACGCTCAGGTCAAGGTCCAAGACCGCAGGCCGGCCGCCAAAGCGCTTGCCCAGCCCGCGAGTCTCGATGATGTTGGGTGTGGTGGTTGTCATGGCGCCATCATCGGCGCGGGCGATCGCCCTGTCGTCGGCCTGCGGTGCGATCTGCGCCTCCGGCGATCAGGTGACCGTGACCGGGGTCTCCGCCTCAGGACGGAGGCGTGCCCGGCTTGACGACGCCCAGCTCGTAGGCCAGGACGACCGCCTGGACGCGGTCGCGCAGCCCCAGCTTCATGAGCACGTTCGAGACATGGGTCTTGACGGTGGCCTCGCCGACGACGAGCGCGTCGGCGATCTCGGCGTTCGACATGCCGCGGGCCAGCAGCTCCAGCACCTCGCGCTCACGCTCGGTCAGCTCGGCCAGCGCCGCCGGACTCTGGCCCACCGGCGCCGGAAGGCGACGGGCGACGCGGTCGAGCAGCTGCCGGGTCACCGCCGGCGTCAGCAGCGCCTCCCCGGCGGCCACGACCCGGACGGCACGCACGAGCTCATCGGCGGGCACGTCCTTGGTGATGAAGCCGCTGGCGCCGGCGCGCAGCGCCTCGACGATGTACTCGTCGAGCCCGAACGTCGTCAGCACCAGGACCCGGTGGCTGGGCAGCTGGCGGATCGCCTCGATCCCGTCGAGGTTGGGCATCCGGATGTCCATCAGCACCACGTCGGGCTTGGTGGCGCGCGCGGCGGTCACGGCCTGCACGCCGTCGCCCGCCTCACCGACGACCTCCATCTCGCCGGTCGCCTCCAGCACGGCGCGGAAGCCGGCGCGCATCAGCGGCTGGTCATCGGCGATGAGCAGACGGAGCTTGGGCATGCTCACCGCGTCGGCAGCACCGCGTGGACGCGGAAGCCGCCGCCGTTGACATGTCCGGTCTGCAGGTTCCCGCCGAACAGGGCGACGCGCTCGCGCATGCCGATCAGTCCGTGGCCGCCGGCATTCTCCGACGGCGGGCCGCTGCCGACGCCGTCGTCGAGCACGGTCACCTCCAGCGCCTCGGCGCCGTAGGAGAGAGTGACGCTGGCGTGCTTGGCCCGGGCGTGGCGGATCACGTTGGTCAGCGCCTCCTGGACGATCCGGTAAGCCGACAGGTCGACGGCGGCGGGCAGCTCCCGCGCGTCGCCTTCCTGGACGAGGCTGGTCTCCAGGCCGGCCTGGCGGGTGCGCGCCACCAGCGTGTCCAGATCGCGGACGCCCGGCTGGGGCGCGCGGTCCGGCGCGCCGCCCTCCTGGATGCGCAGCACGCCGAGCATGCGGTGCATCTCCGACAGGGCGTCGCGGCCGAGATCGGCCACCTGGTTGAGCGCGCTGCGCTGTTCGTCGCCGCTGCCGGTGGCGGCGAGGGCCTGGGCCTGGACCACCATGAGCGAGACATTGTGGGCGACGACGTCATGAAGCTCCCGGGCGATGCGGACGCGCTCCTCGGCCACCGCCTGCTGGGCACGCAGGCCGCGCTCGCGCTCGAGCCGTTCGGCACGCTCCTGAAGGCCGGTGATGTAGTCGGCGCGGGCGCGCAGGTACAGGCCCACGGCGACCGCTAGGCCGATCGCCACCAGGTGTGACGCCACCCCCGGAATCGACGGGTGCGGACCGTGGAGAACCTCCGTGAGGGCGGCCACCACCACGGCGACGCCCGCCGCCGCGATCAGCTTTGAGCGGGGGCTGTACTCCGCCACCGTGAAGAGGCCGAGCAGAACCGGGAGCGCGACGACGGGCCCCCAGCCCAGGGCGAGGGAGAGCGCCAGAACGACGCCGAGCACGACTAGGGGCGACCGATGCCGGAGGAGGAGGGCGACCGCGCTGACGATCAGCCCCAGCAACAGCAAGCCCTTCGCCACGACGGTGCCGTGATGAGTGACCACCGCCCCGAGGCCGACGACGAAGATGAACAGAACCGGGCCGACGTCGAGCAGCCGGGGCGGCAGCCGCCAGCCCAGGGCGATCGTCAACGGCCGCTCGCTATCGCGCTTCACCGGCAGAGCGTACGACCGCCGGAGGCCGCCTGCCTCCCTCTGGGCGGCGAATCCGGCCTCATCCCTGCGGCGGAGGAGGGAAGGGCGTTCGTCCATCCGCCCCGTATGCGAAC
>JBPYFQ010000001.1:0-4487 GCA_051985625.1 Solirubrobacteraceae bacterium | reverse complement strand
TCGCCCTCCTCCCCTCCATCCCCACCCCCCGCTTCAAAGAGCCCTGGGGCTTGGTGGTCAACGAGGCCATGCACCAGGCCCGCCCCGTCATCGCCACCACCGCCGTCGGAGCCGCCGCCGGCGGCCTCGTGGTGGACGGACGGACGGGGCTAGTGGTGGCCCCCGGCGACGCAGATGCTCTCGCAGGAGCCATCACCCGGCTACTGGAGGACGGCGCGCTGAGACAGAGATTGGGCGACGCCGCTCGGCAGGCGGTCGCCGGCTACACGTACGAGGCGATGGCGGACGCGTTTGACCGGGCGTTCAAGGCGGCGGGCATCCGGGTCTGAGGCACCGGGGGCCTGCCGTCCCCGGCCGCGCTCGCGCCGAGTAGAAACAAGCGCGCGGCCCGAAGGGACGCGCGCGCCGCGCGAGCCGGGGGCGGCAAGAGCCCCCGGGGACTCAGCTCAGCGGCGTCACTGCCCCACCGAGAACAAAGCCTCGAGGTCGTGCCGCGAGTACACCTCAAACGCCACCATCGTCTGGGTCCGCCGCACACCAGCCAGCTGCGACAGCCGCCCGGTAACCACCTGCGCCAGTTGCTCCTGCTGCCGCAGCCGGAGGATGGCGACGAAGTCCCACTCCCCGGTGACCGAGTACGCCTCAGCCACCCCCTCGATGCCGGCCAGTTCACCGCCGAGGGTGGCCAGCGCGGCCCCCTCGGCCTGGATCAGAACGATCGCGTGGGTCATGCCGAATGGGTCTCGCCCGGCTCCAGGACCACGACCTTGGAGCTGGTCGCGGACTCGACGTCGGTCTTGAACGCGTGAGCGTCGGTCTCGATCGCCGGGAACGTGTTGTAGTGGCAGGGGATCACGGTCTTGGCGCCGATGAAGTCGGCGGCGTCGACCGCGTCGAAGCGGTCCATCGTGTAGTGGCCGCCGATGCACATGAGCGCGATGTCGACCGGCCGCCGCCGGCCCACCAGCTTCAGATCGGAGAACAGCGCCGTGTCGCCGAGGTGGTAGACGAGTGTGTCCTTGAAGTTGATGAGCAGACCGGCCGGGGTGTTGACCGTCCCCTTCGGCGTGGTGGACGTGTGCCAGGCCGGCACCAGCTTCACCCAGCCCCAGTCGAACGTGTGCGAGCCGCCCAGGTTGCAGTCGATGGTCTCCAGGCCCTCCTCGCCCATCTCGCCGGCCAGCTCGGTGATCGCCACCAGCGGCGCTCCGGTGCGCTGCCCGATCGCCACCGTGTCGCCGACGTGGTCGCCGTGGCCGTGGGTCAGCAGCAGCGTCGTGGCGTCGACCTCGTCGGCGGAGGCCGCCGCCTTGGGGTTGCCGGTGAGGAACGGATCGATCAGGACGGTCGTGTCGCCGTCGGAGAGCGCAAAGCAGGCGTGGCCGAGAAAACGGACTTCCATCGGATCTAGTCCTCCTGTCGATCTGGTGATTGGGTCCTGTCGAGCGCGCGGGACAGCTCGAACCCGACCGCGACCCCCACCAGCATCCCGAGCCGCGTCTCCTCGGAGAGGAGCGTCTGCATCGCGCGCAGCCTGGTCTCCGGATCCTCGTGGACCGCCGCCTCGCGGACGGCCTGCTGGTGGGCGGGGTCGAACCAGCCGCCGTCCTCCATCGCGGCCGCCAGCACGCGCTGCAGCGACGGCGCCGCCCGCAGGACGACGTCCTGGGCGTCGCGGAGCCGAGCCGGATCCGTGATGTCAGCGATCGCGGCGTCCAGTTCGGCGTCTGTGTAGGCGCGCTCCGGCACTCGCGTCCGGATCATAGGACGCGGCGCCTCCTGGCCGGCCGGCTGACGTCAGCGCTCTGCCACGAGCGCCAGCGGCACGCCGATGGCGAAGCCGGCGACGACGCCGACGGCATCCGCGATCCAGCCGGCGTTGACGTCGGCGAGCGGCATAAGCGCCACCGCCAGGGCCAGCGCCGCCGCGCCGAGCAGGTCTCCCTCCACCTCGCCCCCGCGCCGGAGGGTGCGCAGGTCAGGGACCGACCAGGCGCACGCCATGGCCAGCGCGGCGCCGGAGGCCCCGAGCTCGACCGTGGCCGGATGGATGGCCACGTTCGCGGCCAGGCCGCCCACGCCGCCGATGACGAACAGCGCCAGCACCACCAGCGGCCCGTGCCGCCGCTCCAGGAGCCAGCCGAAGATGGCGATGGCCGTCAGCGTGATGAACGCGTAGCCGACGTTGTCGTACGTGAACGCTGCGGTGAACAGGCGCCACCAGCCCGAGCCCGGCCGGCCGAGCACGATCAGGTCCTCGCTGCCCAGACTGGTGCGCCACAGGACGCACGCCACGAGGCTGGCCACGACGAGCCCGATCGTGGCGTACGGCCGCGTGTCCCCGCGGATCCCGGGGATCTCGTCGCGGCGCAGGCGGGTCAGCAGCGGCGCCGGGATGCGGCCCTTGCCGCCCGCCTTGCGCTCGCTGACGCGCTGGTCGCGGTCGAGTTTCGGAGCACGCTTGCGCAACCGGTTGCCGCAATACGGGCACTCGGTGATGTAGGGGCTGACCTCCGATCCGCAGCTCTTGCAGATCACGAATAGATCTGGTCCGCCGGTGCTCACGAACCGATTGTAGAACCGTCAACCATCCCGGATCGCCGGATCTTCCCGCGGTCTGGCCGGGCGGTGCCGAATCGGTGGCAAATCGGGGTCCCGACTAGACCGCGGTGGCGGCCACGATCTCGGCCATGACCTCGTGCAGATCGTGGTTGGCCTCGTAGACGACGACCTGCCGGGCGGCCCCGTTGCCGCGGGCGAGGAGATCCTCGACGGCCTCCAGCTCGGTAAGCGACCCGAGGTCGGCGCAGTGCTCGCGCATGCGGTCGATGAGCCGCCGGGCGAGGGCCCGGGTCGGCACGCGATCGCTGCCGGGAAGGTCGACGAGCTCGCCCTCCAGCCCATGGCGGGCGGCCAGCCACTTGTTCTCGTCGAGCATCTCGAACGGGTAGGTGGAGAGTTGCTCGCCGGCGTCGAAGTGCTCGGACAGCTCCTTGACCAGCCCCTGGACCAGCGCGGCCAGCCCCAGGGCGTGCTCGATGTGGGTCTGGGAGTCCATGACCCGAATCTCGACCGTGCCGAAGCTGGGATGCGGCCGGACGTCGTGCCACAGGTACGTGTAGTCCTCGATCACGCCGGCCTTGATCATGAACTCGATCCGGCGCTCGTAGTCCTCCCAGCTCTCATAGGTGGGCGGGATCCCCACCCGAGGGAACGCCCGGAAGATCGGGGTCCGGGTCGAGGCCATCCCGGTGGGGTCGGCCCGCCAGAACGGGGAGTTGGCCGACAGGCCCAGCAGCACCGGAAGATGGACCCGCATCCCGTTGGCCACGTGGATCGCCTTGTCCGGGTCATCGACGCCGACGTGGACGTGCATGCCGAAGATGAGCTCCTGGCGAGCAACGAAGCGCAAGGCAGAAATCAGGTCCCGGTAGCGGGGCCGGGCGACGATCCGCTGGTCTTCCCACATGGCGAACGGATGGGTGCCGGCCGAGCCGATCGCCATGTCCTTGCTCGCCGCGGTCTCCACCACCTGGCGGCGCAGCGTCCGCAGCTGCTGGCCCGCCTCGGTCATGTTCGGGCAGGGCTCGGTCGAGATCTCCAGCACGGATTCCATGAGCTCCGGCTTGATCTCGCCCAGGGCAGCGGGCTCGAGCAGCGCCTCGATGGCGTTGACGAGTTCGAGGGACCGGGCATCGAGGATCATGAGCTCCTCCTCGATGCCGATCGAATAGGCGTGTCCCGCAAAGTTGTGGTCCACTAGTGGTTGCCTCCGTGAGTACGGTCGCACCGAGAGTGGTCACCGGCGGATGCCGGGCGCGGACGCAGGAGGCGACGTGCAGCAGCGCTGCACGAGCCGACGAGGACAGCCGGATGACGCGGGCCCGGCCGATTAAGGCGAGGCAGGATGCCGAGCCGGCCGCAGGCCCGCGCCGGCGCCGCCGGGGGCCGCTCGAATGCGGCCGTATTTGCGGTGGCGACCACTTGGGCGCGAAGCGTATCGGCGGGGCCGGGAGATCGTCCGTAGACTGGACACCCGGACATCAACTCGAAGACACAAGGGCGGTTGACATGGCGCTCGGCTACGACGGCAAGCTGTACATCCTGGCGTTCGACCACAGAGGGTCGTTTCAGAAGAAGATGTTCGGGATCGAGGGCGATCCCACCCCGGAGCAGACTCAGACGATCGCTGACGCCAAGCATCTGATCTTTGAGGGCATGCTGGAGGCCGTCCAGCGCGGGGTCGACGCCGAGGCGACCGGCGTGCTGGTCGACGAGCAGTTCGGCGGCGACATCCCCGCCCAGACCCGGGAGCGCGGCCTCAAGCTGGCTATGCCGGTCGAGAAGTCCGGCCAGAACGAGTTCGACTTCGAGTACGGGGCCGATTTCGGCGCCCACATCGAGCGGTTCGACCCGGACTTCTCCAAGGTCCTCGTCCGCTACAACTCGGACGATCCGGACACCGAGATGAACCGGCGCCAGCTCGC